>NZ_NHOX01000006.1:0-109855 GCF_002252745.1 Halorubrum sp. Ib24
CGGCGACCCCGCGTTCGAGCGGGCGACGGCCGCCGGCGGCGGGCGGGTCGTCGACGTCGGCGCCCCGCCGCCGGACCGGTCGGGAGACGCGGGCCGCGACGCCGGGGTCGACGCGGAGGTCCTGCTCACCGTCGGGACCGACCGGTACGTCGGGACCTCCTCGACCGCGTTCGAGCTCGTGGACGCGGCCCGGGAGCGCGGTGTCGACGCGGCCCTCGTGCCGACGAGCCACGTCGGTGCCCTGCTCGACGGGCGGGGGGCGTCGATCGACCGTCTCCCAATCGGGCGGGTCCACGACGTGGTCGACGGGCTGGTCCGCGAGCGGGGCGAGCGCCGCGACCTGCTCGTGGTCGAGGGGCAAGGGGCCATCTGTCACCCCGGGTCGTCCGGGCAGATCTGCGGGCTCCTCCACGGCGCGAGACCGGACGGGCTCGTCCTCTGCCACTCGGCCGGCCGCGAACTCATGCACGGGTACGACGTCGACATCCCGTCGGTCGCGACACACGTCGACCTGTACGAGCGCGTCGCCGCGCCGGTGGCGGAGACGGCGGTCCTCGCGGGGGCGCTCAACACGATGAACGTCGCGACGCCCCCGGCGGCGCGCGAGGCGGTCGCCGACTTCGCCGAGCGCCTCGGCGCGCCGGCGACCGACCCCCTCCGGTTCGACGCGGACGCGCTCCTCGACGCTGTCGGTCTCGGCTGAGAGGGACGCGGTAGCCGAAAAAAGCCGACGCACGACCGCGACGCGGTCGCGTTCAGTCGTCGGCCGGAGCCGCGGAGTCGCCGGCGGAGACGCCGGTTCCGGGGCCGACGTCGATGCCGAGTTCCTCGAGCTTCTCGTCGGGGACGACGCCGTCGACCCAGCCGCGGGTCTCGTAGTACTCCGCCTTCATCTCGTCGAGCTCGCAGAGCTCGCCCTCGCTCCCTCCCTGTCCGGGGACGGCGTCCGGGTGGCCCTCGACGAACCGCCCGGGGAGGTCGTCGTCCTCGGCGTCGAAGCCGGCGAGGTTGTTGAAGTAGCGTTCGAGGTTGTACACCCGCTCGCCCGCCTCGAACAGCTCGTCCTCGGTGACCTCGCGGCCGGTCATGCCGCTGTACTGGAGGACGTACTCCTCGATCCCCTCGGCGAAGGCGTTGAACTTGCAGATGTCGAACGAGTCGGAGATCGCGTGCAGGTCCTGGAAGGTGGCGGTGAGCTCGCCTTTCCCCTCCCACTCGTACGGGTCGACCTTCTCCGGAATGCCGAGGATCTCGGCTGCCGGCGTGTAGGCCCGGAGGTGACAGGCGCCGCGGTTGGAGGTCGCGTACGCGATCCCCATCCCCTTCATGCAGCGCGGGTCGTACGCCGGGATCGACTGCCCCTTGACGGCCAGCGAGTTGTCGTGGGCGTCCTTCTCGTCGGCGACGCGGTCAGCCCCCTCCGCGAGGAGGTCGCCGAGGTCCGAGGAGCGGTGGCCGATCTCACCGATGAGGTCGATCATGCGCTCGGCGTCGCCCCAGTCGATGGTCTCGACGTCGTCGAGCTTGCCCTCTTCGCTCATCTCCATCGCCATCGCCATCATGTTGCCGACCTCGATCGTGTCGACGCCCACCTGGTTGCAGCGCTGGATCATCAGCGCGACCTCGTCGCGGTGGGTGTGTCCCGAGTTCGGGCCGAGCGCGAACGCGGACTCGTACTCGAACGACTCCATGTGGACGTTCATGTCCTCGCCCTTGTGGTTGAACTGGACCTCGACCTCCTTCTTGCAGGCGACCGGGCAGGAGTGACAGGTCGGGTCGTTGACGAGGATGTTCTCCTCGACGTTCTCGCCGGAGACGCGCTCGGCGTCGAGATCGGTCCCCTCCGCGTCGCTGTACGCCTCGGTCGAGGTGTACTTCGCGTTCTTCGTGGGGAGGCCGTCCATCTCCTCGGTCGCGTTCATCAGGACGTTCGTCCCGTACACGGAGAGTCCGCCCTCGTTGGGCGCGGTGACCTCCGACTCCTGAATGACGCCCATCGCCTGCTGATACCCCTCTTGGAACGTCTCGGGGTCGGCGGGTTTCGGCATGTCGGTGCCGCTCTTCACGACGACGGCCTTCACGTTCTTCGCCCCCATGACGGCGCCGGTGCCGCCGCGGCCGGACGCCCGGTCGTCCTCGTTCATCACGCAGGCGTAGCGGACGCCGTTCTCGCCGCCCGGTCCGATCGCCATTACGGAGAGGTTCTTGCCGACGGCGCCGTCGACCTCCTCGCCGATCGCGTCGATCGCGTCGTCCGTCTCCTTCCCCCAGAGGTGGGAGGCGTCGCGTACCTCGACCTCGCCGTCCTCGACGAACAGGTAGACGGGGTCGTCGCTCTCGCCGTCGAGGAGGATCCCGTCGAGCCCCGCCCACTTGAGCCGCGCGCCGGACCAGCCGCCGTGGTGCGAGTCGGTGACCGTCCCCGTCAGCGGGGATTTCGTCACGAGCGCGATCCGACCGCTCATCACGGTCTGGGTCCCGGTGAGCGGCCCAGTCATGAACGCCAGTCGGTTCTCCGGCCCCAGCGGGTCGACGTCCGGCCCGGCCTCGAAGAGATACTTCACTCCGAGCCCGCGCGCGCCGATGTACTTCTCCGCGTCCTCCTCGTCGATGCCCTCGTAGCTGACGTCGCCGTCGCCGAGGTCGACCTGTGCCACTCGGTCTCTGTAGCCGCCCATTTCAGTCATGGGAGTGTCCAACGTATGTGTTTGCGCTTCTGTGTGTTAATTATTGTCATCGCTACCCCCCATAAGGGAGGGGTTCGGCGCGTCTGACGGGCGCCTGAAGGGAGACGGGAGGACGACAGAGGGCCGACCGGAGCGCCCGCCCGGCGTGCTCGGCCGGCGTGCCCGACCGCCGTGCCCGACCGCACGCGCCGCGCGCGTCGCGATCGGTCACACGCCCTACGTTTATCACGGTTGACGGGTATCTCGGGGTATGAGCGGTCAGAGCGTCGCCGACCGACTCCGCCGGCCGGAGTACACGGGCGGGAACCGGTGTCTGCCGTGCACGGCGTTGAACGTCGCGCTCGCCGTCGTCGCCGCCGTCGCGGTCGGCGCCGGCGGTCTCGTAGCGGGGGCGTCTCGCGTCGCCGCGGTCGGCGCCGGCGGCGTCGTGTTCGCCGTCGCGCTGGCCGCGATCGCGCTGCGCGGCTACCTGATCCCCGGGACGCCGGCGATCACGCGCCGGTACTTCCCCGACCGGGTCCTCGACGCGTTCGGTAAGGGGGAGGCCGACCGTCCGGTCCTCGAGTCGGTCGACGACGAGGCGGTCGTGGCGACGCTGTCGCGGGCGGGCGTGCTGATCGAGGACGGCGACGCCCTCGGTCTCACCGACGAGTTTCGGGCGGCCGTCGGCGACGGGGTCGACTCGGGGAACCCGGACGCGGAGGGCGTTCGCGCGGCGCTGCGTGCGGACGAGGTCGACGCGCTCGGACCGACGTCGTTCGAGGTCGACGGCGAGGGGATCGAGCGCTGGGTCTCGACGGAGGCGGTCGCCGTGGACGTGGCGCTCGCCGCCGAGCTCGACGACCGGCTCGACGGCTGGGCGGACCTCAACCGCGGCGACCGGCGCGACGTGTTGACGGGCCTCCGACTGCGCGTCGAGCGCTGTCCCGCGTGCGACTCCCGGGCGGAGACGACGGTCGAGCGACTCGACCACTGCTGCCGTCGCCCCCACGTCGCCGTTCAGTCGGCCTGCCGGGAGTGCGACGCCCTGCTCGGGGACCACGTGGTGCCAGCGTCGGCCGCGGACACGTGGATCGAGCGCGTGGACGGCGCCGAGCCGCCGCGAGCTTCGACGCGGTGAGCTGTCGCATCGCGGCCCACCACTCCCCGGCGCCGACCGCGTTCGTCGACGAGGTCGCGCGCGTCCTCGAACCGGGCGTGACCCTCGCCTTCGAGGACAACGTCTCCCCCGCGGACGACGACCTCGACGCCTTCCTCAACGACGTGGAGCGGCTCCGCGACCCGACGCACGTCCGGTCACACGCCGTCGCCGACTGGATCGAGTGGCTCGAGGGCGCCGGGTTCACCGTCGAGACAGCGAGCGTCGCGAGCAAGCGCATCGCGTTCGGCGAGTGGGCCGCGAACGTCGACGCGTCGGCCGAGCGCCGCGAGCGGATCGCCGCCGCGTTCGAGGCGGCGCCGCCCGGCGCCGCGGAGCGGTTCGAGTTCGCCCGCGAGGGCGGGCGGATCGAGTCGTTCGCCAATCTCAAATTGCTCGTCAAAGCGACCCGGTGACTCGCGCGGCGAGACCCGAGCGTCCTCAGTCGACCTCGGCCGGTTCGTCGATCCGAGCGGAGTCCTCGGCCGTCGACCCCTCGGCCGGGTGGAAACACGCCGCGGAGTGGTCGGCGTCGGTCCAGGCGTCGAGTTCGGGCTCCGACTCCCGGCAGCGCTCGGTCGCCTTCGGACAGCGGGGTGCGAACCGACACCCCCCCGGCGACCCCTCCGGATCGGCGGGCTCGCCTCGGAGGGTGACCCGGTCGCGGCCCCCGCGCGGGTCCGTCTCCGGGACGGCCGCGAGCAACGCCTCCGTGTACGGGTGTCGCGGGTCGCTCACGACCCGCTCCGTCGGCCCGGTCTCCACGAATCGACCGAGGTACATGATCGAGAGCCGGTCGGCGATCCGCGTGAGGCTCGCGAGGTCGTGCGAGATGTACAGCACGCCGATCCCCTCGGTGTTGGCCAGCGAGCGGAGGAGGTTGAGCACCTCCGCCTGGAGCGAGACGTCGAGCATCGACGCCGGCTCGTCGCAGATGAGGAACTCGGGGTCGATGACGAGCGCCCGGGCGATGGCGACCCGCTGGCGCTGGCCGCCCGAGAGCTCGTTCGGGTACTTGTCCAGGTAGCGCTCGGCGGGGGCCATCCCGACCCGTTCGAGCGTCTCCCGGACTGCCGCGTCGCGCTCGTCGAGCCGGTAGCCGTGGATCGTGAGCGGCTCTTTCACCAGCGTCTCGACCGTCAGCCGCGGGTTCAGCGACTCGTAGGGGTTCTGGAAGACGATCTGGAGCTTCTGTCTGAACGACCGGAGGTTCCCGTCCCGGTAGTGCTCGTGCGACTGGCCGTCGAAGGTGAACCCGCCGTCGGTTGGCTCCTCGAGCAGCGCGAGCGTCTGTCCGAGCGTGGACTTCCCGCAGCCGGACTCGCCGACGACGCCCCGTATCTCGCCGCGCGAGACCGACAGGGAGACCCCGTCGACGGCGCGGATGTGCGAGCCGCCGCCGAACGCCTCCCGGAGGAGTTCGCCGCGGCGCGCGTACCAGCGACTGAGGCTGTTCGTGAACCCGGTCACCGTCGGCGAGACGCCGTCGACGGGGAGCCGGCCGAGGAGGGACTCCGAGCTCTCGTACCACTTGCGTAAGCCGTCGACTTCGAGGACGACGTCGTCGGCGTCGGGACGCGACCCCTCCGCGGCACCGCCCCACGTCGTCGCTGAGTCGGCCTCTCGGCGCATCTGAGCCGCTCGCTCCGCGTTGTGACACGCGACGCGCTGGTCGCGGTACGGGAGGTCCCGGAGGTCGGGCGTCGTCGTCGCGCACTCCTCGGTCGCGAACGGGCACCGGGGCTCGAAGACGCAGCCCGTCGGCTTCTCGTCCAGTTGCGGCGGTGTCCCCGGGACCGAAACCAGCCCGTCGGCGTCGCCGTCCAGCGCGGGGAAGGCGTTCTTCAGCCCCATCGTGTAGGGGTTCGCCGGGTTGAGGAGGAGGTTCTCGACGCGGCCCTGCTCCATCACCGTCCCGCCGTACAGCACCGACATCTCGTCGCAGGTCTCCGCGATGACGCTCAGGTCGTGGGTGATCAACAGCAGAGAGCTGTCGGTCTCCGCTTGGATCTGGAGGATGTTGTCGATGATCCGGTCTTGGACGATCACGTCCAAGCCGGTCGTGGGCTCGTCCGCGACGACGAGCTTCGGCTCCAGCGCGAGCGCCATCGCGATGACGACACGCTGGCGCATCCCGTCAGAGAACTGGTGCGGGTAGTCGCCGACGCGGTCGGGGTCGAGTCCGACCGTCTCGAACAGCTCGTGCGCGCGACGCCGAGCCCGCCGCTCGGAGACCTCCCGATGCGTCTGGATCGCCTGCCGGATCTGCGCGCCGACCGACATCACCGGGTCGAGGGCGTCGATCGCCGTCTGGGGGATGAACGCGATCTCCTCCCAGAGGAGGTCCTGCCGCTCCGACGGCGCCAGCGACCGCAGATCCCGTCCCTCGAATTCGATCTCGCCGGACTCGATCTCCGCGTGGTCGGGGAGCAGACCGAGGATGGCCTTCGCGGTGGTCGACTTCCCGGACGCCGACTCGCCGGACAGCGCGTAGTTGACCCCGTCGTCGATGGCGAACGACACGCCGTTCACGCTGTGGAGCGGTCCGTCCCGCGCGTCGTATCGCACCGTCAGGTCGTCGACGGAGAGGAGCGTCACGCGGACACCACCCCGTTCAGTGCGACCGCGGGCGCGCTCGGACGACCGCCGCCGCGCGCCGGATCCGGCCCCCGCTGCGTACCCAGAACCATCACGAATGATAGTAGGATTCAGTACCGTTATGAACGCTTGGGTCGAACCGGCCTTCGTGTTCAGATAAGCTGATTCCATGCGAAAGCGAACGATCTGAGCCACTCGTCAGCAGTTTCTGCTTTAGCGTTGCTGAAACAGTTTGAAAATCTGTCAGTTCTGCGTTTTACCTCACGAAAGACACGTTCGACGCTATTCCGATTTCCATGTCGTTCGTCTCTGAAATCGAGGCCATGTTCTTCACGTGATCGGTGAAGTGGAACCGCTCCATCAACGAGAAAGATCGCGTTATCTACATCGAATTTTTGCGAAGCTCCGCGAAGAACTGATCTGCGATCACGTTTGTTCGTGTCCGTTCAAGCTTTGGGTGGAGCAAATCGTTTGAATCGGGATCGACAGCAGCGTACAGCCAGTATTGTTCATCGTCAAGCTGAATCACAGTTTCGTCAACTGCAACGTGATTCGGGTTTCGACCAGATTCCGGCTGTGAGTCGGCCTTGTGAACCCAGTTGTGAACGGTGGATCGAACCATTTCAACACCGAATATCTCAAGAAACGAAACAGTATTCGAAAGCGATAGTCCAGCAAGGTGGAGCTGAATACTGAGCTTCATCAACAGCCGCGGTGTTGCTTCTCGCTCCACAAACTCTAAGTTGATCTCGTCTAAACGGCCGCTGAGGCGGTCGTTTTCGGGCATGGATCACTTTTCAAACGCACCGCTTCACTTTTCAATCCGTATCTGAACACCGTCGAACCGGCCGCCACGATGGCCGTCGAGCGAGCGACGTTCGCGCGTCCGAGCGAGGGAGAGAGACCGACGGCTCTCGGCCGGCCGTGCGGCGGTCGGCCGTGGGGCGGTCGGGATGAAGGTCGGATCCGGCGGTCGAGGGTGGTGACGAGGCGTGGACCGATCGGCGCTCGGCCGGCTGGGCCGGTTCGACGCGGTCGTTCTCACGTCGACGCTGTGGTTCCTCGGGAAGTTCGTCCGGTTCGCGTTCCCGCCGCTCTTCGAGCGGATCGGCGGCGTGTACGGCGTCTCGACGGCGATCTCGGTCGCCCTCTGGCTGGTCGAGTAGGGGACGCGGCCGAGCGGACCGTCGCCGATCCGGGCCGCCTCCGTGATAAAACGCGATGTGTATTGCGCCCGTTCGGGCACAGGTACAGGCGGCTCCCCGCGGAACCGGCGCGTATGCCACGAGACGACGCTCCGACCGCGCCGTCGACAGCCGAGGCGACGCCCACAGCCCCGGAGCTGGACCCGCTCTTCGATCCCGAGTCGGTGGCGGTCGTGGGCGCCAGCCCCGACTCGTTTTACTCGGGGAACCTCGTGAACAACCTCCTCGAATACGGGTACGAGGGCGCGCTCTACCCGGTCAACCCGAACCGGGAGGAAGTCTGGGGCCGCCGGTGTTACGACCGCGTCTCCGGGGTGCCCGAGACCGTCGATCTGGCGGTGGTGAGCGTCCCGCGAGAGCACGTCGTGGACGTCGTCGCCGCGGCCGGCGAACGAGGGGTTCCGGTCGCGCTCGTGCTCTCCGCCGGGTTCTCGGAGGCCGACGAGGAGGGGGCGGAACTCGAAGCGCGGCTGGCCGAGGTCGCCGCCGACCTCGGGATCCGCGTCGTCGGACCGAACTGCATCGGCGTGATGGCCGCCCGCGGGGCGACGCTCACGTCGACGTGTTCGCGCGCCCCCGAGCCGGGGCGCATCGCCCTCGTCAGCCAGTCCGGCGCGCTGGCGTTCACTACGTTCTTCGAGCGGGCGGCCGACCGGGACCGCCACTTCAGCCACGTCGTCTCGACGGGCAACGAGGCCGACCTGACGCTGACGGACTACGTGGCGTACCTCTCGACGCGGGAGACCGTCGACGTGGTGTGCGCCTACGTCGAGGGGGTCGACGAGCCGGAGCGGTTCATGCGGGTCACCGAACGCGCCGTCCGGAACGGGACGCCGGTGCTGACGGTGAAGGTCGGGCGGTCGGAGCTCGCGGAGGCGGCGACGCTGTCGCACACGGGATCGCTCACCGGGAGCGACGACGCCTGGGACGCCGCCTTCGACCAGACGGGCGTACAGCGGGTCCCGGACGTCCCGGACCTGCTCTCGCGAGCGAGCGCGCACGCCGCGTACGGGACGCCGGACGGCGACCGCGTCTGCGTCGCCTCGACCAGCGGGGGTCTCGCGAGCCTGCTCGCGGACATGGCGGCCGAACGCGACCTGTCGCTGCCCGACGTCGACGGCGAGACCGAGGCGACGCTGCTCGGGATCGAGGAGCTCCTGACGTACGGCGGCTTCAACAACCCGGCCGACATCAGGGGGTACGGCGCGGCGGTGCTCCCCGAGATCGCCGACGCGGTGCTGGCCGACGACGCCTTCGACGCCTACGTGTTCGCGATCGGGCTGTCGGGCGTCGACGGGCGCGCGGAGACGATCGCCGCGGACCTCGAGGCGATCGTCGACGACGCCGACGACCCGGTGTACGTCCTCTGGACCGGACGGAAGACGCCGGACGATCCGACGGAGACGCCGCCGTACGCTCGCCTGCGGGCGTCCGTGCCGGTGTACGAGGACCCGGGACGCTGTCTGGACGCGGTCGCCTCGACGGTCGAGTACGCCGCCGACCGCGCTCGGGTGAGCGAGCGGCCGTCTCGGGAAGCCCTCGCGAGCGCGCTCGACGTGCCCGGCGGTGTCGACGCGCACGGCGGCGCCGGCGCCCCCGACTCGGAGCTCCCGCGGGGACGCGTGTTGACGTGGGGGGAGGCCGAGCCCCTGCTCGACGCGTACGACGTCCCGGTCGTCGAGACGCGGGTGGCGACCGACGTCGAGGAAGCCGTCGCGGCCGCCCGCGACGTCGGCTTCCCGGTCGTCTGTAAGGTCGACTCGCCGGCGCTCCCCCACCGGACCGACGCCGGGGCCGTCGCGCTCGGGCTCGACTCGCCCGCGGCGGTCCGGGAGGCGTACGCGGACGTGACGGACGCCGCGCTGGCGCGCGTCGACGCGGACGACGTCGCCGGCGTGCTCGTCCAGCCGATGGTGGGGGACGGCGTCGAGGCCATCCTCGGCGTCGGGTCCGGCGACGTGTTCGGATCGGTGGTCACCGTCGGTCCGGGCGGGGTCCTCGTGGAGGCGCTCGACGAGACCGCGACCCTCGTCCCGCCGTTCTCCCGGGGCGACGCGCGCCGCGCCGTCGAGGCCACGGCGCTCGCGGACCTGCTGACCGATCGCCGCGGGAGCGAGCCGCTCGACGTCGACGCGTTCGTCGACCTGGTCGCGAACGTCGGGGACCTCGCGGCCGCGGTCGACGCGGTCGCCGAGCTCGACCTCAACCCGGTCGTCGTCACGGCCGACGGCCCCGTGGCCGTCGACGCGCTGGTCCGGACGGGACCGACGGGCTAGAGCGTCGGCCCGTCCTCGACGACCTCGCCGACCTCCTCCTCGCGGGCCGCGGCGTAGCGCTCCAACAGCTCGGTCTCGACGTCCTCCACCGGGAAGTAGCAGGCGGCCTCGTGGCCGTCGTCCGCGAACGCCGACCGCTCCGGCTCCTCGCCGCGACACGTCTCTTCGGCCTTCGGACACCGCGGGGCGAAGTTACACCCGCCGGGGAGGTCGACCGGGTTCGGCGGTTCCCCCGGCAACAGCACCCGCCGCCTGTCGACGGCGGGATCGGTCTTCGGCGAGGCCGCCAGCAGCGACGCCGTGTAGGGGTGTTTCGGCGCCGTGACGACGTCCTCCGTGGCCCCGACCTCGGCGATCCGACCGAGGTACATCACGGCCAGCCGGTCGGCGATCTGCGTGAGGCTCGCGAGGTCGTGCGAGATGTAGACGATGCCGATGTCGCGCTCGTCGGCCTTCTCCCTGAGGATGTTGAGGATGTTGGCCTTCAGCGAGACGTCGAGCATCGACGCCGGCTCGTCGCAGATGAGCAGCGTCGGGTCGAGGACGAGCGCCTGCGCGATCGCGACGCGCTGCCGCTCCCCGCCGGACAGCTGGGTCGGGAGCTGGTCGAGGTACTTCTCGGCCGGGCGGAGCCCGACGTCCTCGACGGTCCGCCTGACGCGGCGGTCGATCGTCTCGGCGTCGTGGCCCTGGATCTTCAGGGGCTCAGACACCGCGGCGCGAACCCGCTGGCGGGGATTCAGCGAGTCGAACGGGTCTTGGAAGATGAACTGCACCCGCGAGCGGAACTCCTTGGTGTCCTCGCCGAGGAGCTCGTCGACGGGCGTCCCCTCGATCAGGATCTCGCCGCCGGTGCGGTCCTGAAGCGCGGCGATCACCTCCGCCAGCGTCGACTTCCCGCAGCCGGACTCGCCGGCGACACCGACGATCTCGCCCTCGCGGACGGAGAGGTCGACGCCGTTGACGGCCTTGACGTAGTCGGGGTCGACCCCGCGCAGGTCGTCGAGGATGCCCTGTGGCTGTCGGAACCACTTCTCGAGGTCCCGCGTCTCGAGGATGGCGTTGCCGACGCCCGCCGTCCGGTCGCCCTCGTCGCGGACGTCGATCCCCCACGTCGCGGGGTCGGCGGCCTCCGCCCGCATCTCGTCCGCCCGGTCGGTGTAGTGGCAGGCGGAGAGCCGTCCGTCGACCTCGACCAGCGCCGGGTGACTCCCCTCGCACTCCTCGGTGGCGAACGGACACCGGTTGCGGAACACGCACCCGGTCGGCTCGCGGGTGAGGTCCGGGAGCGAGCCGGGGATGGAGATGGCCTGCTCGTCGAACTGGTCGACCTCCGGGAAGGCGTTCTTCAGCCCGATCGTGTACGGGTTGGTCGGCGCCCCGAAGATCCGGTCCGTGTCGCCCTGCTCCATCACCTTCCCGCCGTACAGCACCGACGTCTCGTCGCAGGTCTCGGCGACGACGCCGACATCGTGGGTGATCAGGAGCAGGGAGCTGCCGATCTCCTCTTGGATCTCGATGAGCTTATCGACGATCTTGTCCTGGACGATGACGTCCAGCCCGGTGGTCGGCTCGTCGGCGATGAGGAGGTCGGGGTCCAGCGCGAGCGCCATCGCGATGGTGACGCGCTGGCGCATCCCGCCGGAGAACTGGTGCGGGTAGTTCCCGGTCCGGTCGGGGTCGAGCCCGACCATCTCGAACACCTCGGCGACGCGCTCGTTCGCCGTCGCCTTCGAGACGTCCCGGTGTTTGCGGATCGCCTGTCGGATCTGCGCGCCGACGGTCATCACCGGGTCCAGCGAGTCCATCGCGCTCTGCGGGATGTAGGCGATGTCCTCCCAGCGGACCGACTGCCACTCCCGCTCTGAGAGGTCGAGCAGGTCCCGCCCGTCGAACCGGACGCTCCCTCGGCGGACCTCGCCGTTGTCGTCGAGCAGCCCGAGGACGGACTTCGCGAGCGTCGACTTCCCGCAGCCGGACTCGCCGACGAGCCCGTAGTTGTCCCCCTCGTCGATCGAGAAGGAGACGCCGTTGACCGCGTGGACGTCGTCGCCGGGCATCCGATACGCGATCTTCACGTCGTCGACTTCGAGTAGACTCATTCTTGCTCCGTCTGTAGGTCGGGGTTGACTATCTCCTCGAACGCCCGCCCGACCAGGAAGACGCCCGTCGTGACCGCGCCGATGCCGATCGCCGGCGGCAACACCCACCACCACGCGGTGCGGATCGCGCCCGACCGGAACACCTGCTGGAGCATCCGGCCCCAGGAGGTCGTCGTCGGGTCGCCGAAGCCGAGGAACGCGAGCGACGCCCCGGCGACGATCGACCAGCCGACGGCGTAGGCGGTGTAGAGGAACCCGATCCCGAGGACGTTCGGCGCCACGTGGAGGAACATCGTCCGCGCGTGGCCGGCGCCCCTGGCGCGGGCCGACTTGACGAACGTCCGCTCCTTGACCGTCATCACCTCCGAGCGGATGACCCGCGCCGGCATCTTCCATAAGAAGACGACGAGCACGGCGGTGATGAGCCAGACGCTCGGCGTCACGAACGAGAGGATCACCAGCGCCATCGGCAGGAACGGGAGCGCGAACGTGAGGTCGGTGAGCCGCATCAGGAACTCGTCGACGCGGCCGCCGAAGTAGCCGCTCGTGAGGCCGACGAGGAAGCCCAGGACGCCCGTCCCCACGCCGCCGAACAGGCCGACGATCAGCGTCGGCCGCGCGCCGGCGAGGAACTGGCTCAACACGTCCTTCCCGAACGACGTCGTCCCGAACAGGGCCTTCCCGCCGGGCGGCTGGAGCCGCATCATCGACCCGCCCTGTTGCAGCGTGTCCTCGATCGGGTGGTACGGCGCCAGGTACGGGCCGAAGACGCCGAGGAATCCGAAGGCGACGATGACCGCGAAGCCGGCCTTCGCCGCGTTGTCCTGCAGCACGAACCGCAGCGTGCGTCCCGCTCGCTCGAGCTCGGAGCGGATCCGTTCTCTCGCCGTGTCGGTGTCGAAGCTGTATCCTGACATCAGACGTCACCCGTTTCGACGGTCGGGTCCAGTTTCGCGTACGCGAGGTCGGCGGTGAGGTTCATCACGATGACCGCGAGCGCCATGATGAACACGGCCGCCTGGACTGTCGGATAGTCCTGATTGAGGATCGCCTGCACGAGCGCGCGGCCGATCCCCGGCCACGCGAACACCACCTCCAGCGTGATCACGCCCTGGAACAGCATCCCCGTCCGAAGCGCGAAGTAGGTGACGAGCGGGAGCAGCGAGTTCCGGCCCGCGCGGCCCAGCTGCTCCATCTCGGAGAGCCCCTTCGCGCGGTGGAGCATGAGGAACTCCGACCCCTTCCGCTCGACGACCGAGTTGCGCGCGAGCATCAGGAAGTCGCCGCTGTAGAACAGCACCGTCGCGGTGAACGGGAGGATGTAGTGTCGCAGGAAGTCAACCGAGGCGAACGTCGCGACGTACCCCTGTGGATTGGCCAGCGGACTCCGCATCCCGAACGCGGGTAGCCACCCCAACCCGTACGAGAAGATGATGAGCAGGAAGATGCCGGTCACGAAGATGGGCGTGGCGCGGAACACCGTGGTGACGACGATGCTCGACTGTTCGAACCACGATCCGCGGTTCCAGCCGGCGTACATCCCGGCGAGGGAACTGACTATCGCGGTCGTGACGAGCGCCGGCAGCAGGAGCACGAGCGTGTTGACCAGCGCGGGGATGATGATCTCGCCGACCGGCCGCTGCTGGGTGAGCGAGATCCCGAACTGGAACGTGAACAGGTTCTGGATGTACCTGAGGTACTGGACGTATATCGGGTCGTCGAGCCCGTACATCGCCCGTATCTGTTCGACCTCCTCCGGCGTCAACGACCCCGACGCCACGAGCGCGCTGAACGGGTCGGCGGGCAGCAGGCGCAGCGTGGCGAAGATGATACTGACGGCGATCAGGGTCAGCAACGCCGCGATGATGGTGCGCTTTATTAAAAATCGTCGAAAACTCATGGATAGTTGGAGGTCCTCTACGAGAAGTCCGGCTGATCGAGGTCGGCGCGGGACGCGTGCCCGTTGTCGACGCGCTCGGCGAAGGCGTCCCACGCGTCGCCCTCAGGCCAGACGAGGTTGTCGTCGCCGTCGAACGTGTAGCCGGCCTCCCGGAGCATCGTTCGAGCGGCGTCGACGTCGTACTCGTACGGCTCGGTCTCGCCGTGGTAGGGGGTCAAAAGCGGCGTGATCAGGTTCTGCCCCTCGATCGCCTCGCCGCGACCGCCGAGCGTGTTCTCGACGAACCCCTCCTTGTCGAAGGCGTGCGACAGCGCCACGCGGAACGTCTTGTCCCGGAACAGCGGGACGAGGTGACTGAGGTGGACGTCCGTGGGGACGTAGTTCCGCGAGGTCTGCTTCTCGACGCCGCTCGGGTTCGCCGCGCGGTCGGCCTGCGCGTTCGAGACCGTCGTCCCGATGGCGTCGATGTCGCCGGACTGCATCGCGCCGATGAGCGTGGAGACGTTCCCGACGTTGGCGTGAACCATCTCGTCGATCCCGTCGCCGGGGACGAAGTACTCCCCGAGCAGCTCCTCGCGGACGTCGTCGTCCCACATCCAGTTGTTCTCGTGCTTTTCGAGGCGGAGCTCCGACCCCTGCTCCCAGTTGACGAACGAGAACGGGCCGGTGCCGACCGGGTTCTCGGGGTTGTACTCGCTGGGGCTGTCGACGTCAGACCAGCGGTGCTCCGGGATGATGGCGCTGCGGACGACCCGCTGGGTGAGGAACGCGGCGTCCGGCTCCGTGAGGTTGAACCGGACGCGGCCGCCGCCGGTCTCCGAGAGCACCTCCACGGAGTCGATCGTCCGGATGAACGCGGCCTGCTGGGGCGCGTTGTTCTCCTGGTAGAACTCGACGCTGAACTTCACGTCGCTCGGACCGAACGACTCGCCGTCGTGCCACTCGACGCCCTCCCTGAGGTCCATCTCGACGGTGGTGTCGTCGACGACGTCGGCGTTCGTCGCCAGCGCCGGGACGATCTCGAGCTGCGGCGAGGCGTCGAAGAGCCCGTCGTAGACGTTCAGGAGGCGCTTCTCCTCCTGACCGCCGCTGGAGAACGGGAGGTTCGTCCCCTGCATTCCCGAGGTGACCCCCTTCACCCAGGTCGTCGAGTCGCCCTGCGGCTGGAGGTTGACCTGCGTCCAGATGAACGAGTCGCGCGTCGTCCCGTTGCCGGGGGTCGGCACGTACCCCTCCCAGTCGGCGGTGTTGGCCACGGTGATGACGTCCGGGAAGTTCGCCGCGATGAGGTAGGCGTCCTCGCTGAGTTTGCGCTGGACCTCGTGGCAGATCTCGGCGCGCGCCTCCTGGTCGCCGATCGTCGACGCCTGCTCGTCGAGCAGCTCAGTGACCTCGTCGTTCTTGTAGTTGTAGTAGTTCCCGCCCGTCTCAGGGTGCGCCCGCATCAGGAACGGGTTCGGGTCGAGCCCGCGCTGCGGGTCCGGTCCGTGGAGGTTCATCGTTATCGGCACCGGATGGCCCACGTCGGCCCGCCAGAACTCGCCGTAGCGGGTGCTCGGCTGGACGTTAATCAGGTTGACGCCGACGCCGATGTCGTTCAGCGACTGCTGGACGAGGAGCGCGAACTCCCGCATCCACGGGGTCTCGGCCTGCGCGAAGTGCGTGTCCACCGCCGGGACGGCCTGCCCCTCGACGGCGGTGTACTCGAACTGGATCGCCTCGTCGTTGACGTCGGACCCCTTCGTGTCGACCGGCCACTCCTCCCAGAACCGCGTCTCGATCGACTGGGCCTCGCCGCCGTCCGTGCCGTCGCCGCCGTCGCCGTCCATCTCGTCGCCGTCGGTTCCGTCCCCGCTGTCGCCGCCGTCGCCGCCGTCGTCTCCGCCGAGACCGCCGCAACCGGCCACCCCCGCCATCCCCGTCGCGCCCGCGATCTGGATGAACCGTCGCCGTGATTTCGTGCCCGTCTCGATCTCGAATGTGGTATCTTGTGACATCCCGGTCACACGTATCGCCGTCGATTGGTTGTACCTACTCCCGATACCGGTCAATAATCATCATTCTTTATGAGGGATATCGGCGGCGAGACCGAGCGGGGCGCTCCAGTCGGCCGTTCCGACCGGGAGCGCTCAGCTCTCGACGCGGGACCCCTCGCGAGTGCTCCACCGAGACCGGCGCGTGGGCTCTCGGCGGGTCGCGGGCGGCGATCCGCTCTGCTTCGGGGTGGAGAGCGAGAAGGGAAAGGGACCGCGCGTTCATTCGCCGGGGGCGCCGTCGGAAGAGGAGTCGCCGGCGGCCGAGAAGACGAGGTCGAAGAGCCGCTTCTCGGCGAGTCGCAGTCGTTCGCTGAGCGTCGACTGAGCGATGTCGAGTTCGGAGGCGATGTCGTCCGCCGACACACGTCGCGGAACGTCGAAGTACCCCATCCGATGAGCGGTCCGCAGCACGGTCACCTGCTCGGGCGAGAGTTCGTTACGCAGCGCTCGTCCGAGCTGTCCGCTTCCGAGCGGTTCACCCGTCGTCTCGACCTGGTTCACGCTCAAGAGCTCGAACCGACCGAACCGGTCCTGAATCCTGTCCGCGAGCGCTCGGAACGACTCCCACTCGTTGACGGTGACCACCCCTCGGAAGTAGCCGTTTCGGAGCTCCAGCCGGTTCGGAATCGCACTCTCACGCAGTATGACGCCGAGCAGGAACGGATACGGTTCGTGAGCGACGACCGTCAACCGATATGTCGGCTCGTTCGAGTCGCCCACCACCTGCTCGTGGTGGAACAGTTCGACGCGAGAGAGGTCCGTCAACACCGATTCGGGGTCGAACGGCGATTCGGACGTGACGAGTAGCGACTCGATCCAGTCGCCGTCGTCCGCGTAGAACGCGTTCTCGAACGTGATCGAACGCGCCGCTGGAACCCGGTCGGTTATCTCGCCGACGACCCCCGACAGCGACGTCTGGAACTCGATACGAAGGATGCTGATCACCTCACCGCCTACCGGTTAATAGCTACGTAACATATTTAATCTTTTACTTGTCATGCACTGCGGACGCGCCACCGGAAACGTCTCCGCGGTTTCGACGGCCTCCTCTCTGCGGTTTCGACGGCCTCGTCTCCAAAGCGGTCTGCGTTCGGTATGGCCGGGGGGCTCACGAGTCGACGGCGGAGCGCTCACGACCGGACCGCCCCGGCCTCGTGTTCAGATAAGCTGATTCCATGCGAAAGCGAACGATCTGAGCCACTCGTCAGCAGTTTCTGCTTTGGTGTTGCTGAAACAGTTTGAGAGACTGGTAGTTCTGCGTTTTATCTCACGGAAGACACGTTCGACGCTGTTCCGATTTCCATGTCGTTCGTCTCTGAAATCGAGGCCATGTTTTTCACATGCTCGGTGAAGTGGAACCGCACCATCAACGAGAAATATCGCGTCATCCACGTCGTGTTTTTCGCGAAGCTCCGCGAAAAACTGATCTGCGATCACGTTTGTTCTTGTCGGCTCAAGCCTTGTGTGGAGTAAATCGTTTGAGTCGGGATCGACGGCGGCGTACAGCCAATACTGTTTATCGTCAAGCTGAATCACGGTTTCATCGACCGCAACGTGATTCGGGCTTCGACCAGCCTCCGGCTGTAGATCGGCCTTGTGAACCCAGTTATAAACGGTGGATCGAACCCGATCAACACCGAATACCTCAAGAAACGAAACAGTATTCGAAAGCGATAATCAAGCAAGGTGGCGCTGAATACTAAGCTTCATCAACAACTTCGGTGTTGCCTCTCGCTCCACAAACTCTAAGTTGATCTCGTCTAAACAGCCGCTGAGACGGTCGTTTTCGGGCATAGATCACTTTGAAAACGCACCGTCTCACCTTTCAATCCGTCTCTGAACACCGTCCGCCCCGGAAGCAACACGATTTATATCAAACGGGCGTAATTGCGAACACGACCGACGCCCCGAAACGCTTCGACTCCGGAACGCGACGTTTCCCGGGCGCACGGACACTGACGTACCAGCATGTCGATCATAGTCACGCTCCACGTGGAGCACGAACGTCTCGCGCTGGTGCCCACGTTACGGCGGCTCGACGGGGCCGACATCGAGGTCGTAACGCAGGGTACCACGGACCCCGGGTCCTCTGAGTTCCCGTTTCTCGTCGAGTACGGGGACCGCGACGGGCTCGAACGAGCACTGGAGTCGGACCCGACCGTCGGGGAGTACGAGCTCATCGAGTGGTCCGACGGGACCGGGGTGTACTACATCGAACACACGTCGGAGACGGAGCTGATCAGCACGGCCGTCTCGGACGCCAACGGGTTCCTCATCCACACCGAGTCCGAGCGGAACGGGTGGCTGGTGCGATTGCTCCTCCCCGACAGAGCCGCGCTGAGCGACGTCTGGGACCACGCCACGGAGAACGGCATGCAACTGGACATCGTCGAGATTCACGACAACGAAACAACGGATTCCGGGCCCTCCTACGGGCTGACCGACGAACAGCGGCAGACGCTGTTGATCGCCTACGAGAACGGGTACTTCGTCGAACCGCGCGAGATGTCGCTCGACGAACTCGCCGACGAACTAGGGCTGTCGTCGACAGCCGTGAGCGGTCGGCTGCGGCGCGGTATGCGGAACCTCGTCGCGGCGACGATCGCCACCGAGGGCCCCGAACAGTGACCGGCAACTCGGCCCTCGGGTGCTGAGCCCCCGAGATCCTCGAGCGGACCGGTCGACGCGATACTACCACGTACTCGAGGCCTCCGAGGGCCGCCGAGACGGGTGCTGTAATAAAAGGGGGGAGTTTTTCATGCTCGGCTTTATTGTTCATTACATTTTCTATCTATAAGAATGTCCCACGAGCAGGACCATCCAAACTATCCGAGTGTTGACCAGTCAGACCGAACGCTACCTCGCAACCTCCGGCAGACCGGAGATCCGGGGATCGAGATGCTCGTCTCGACGCGCGTTCGAAAGTCACCGTTCTTCGATAAATCGTTCAACGAGAACGGCGCTTGGCGGTGTACCGTCTACAACCGTCTCTACCACCCGCGCGGGCTGGTCGAGCCCGAAGACGGGGGCGCTATGGCCGAGTACGAAGCGCTGACCAACAGCGTAACCATCTGGGACGTCGCCGTCGAGCGTCAGATCCGCGTGAAGGGTCCGGACGCCGAGGCGCTCACCAACCACGTTGTCACCCGCGACGTGAGCTCCATGGACGCGATGGACGGCAAGTACGTCATCCTCTGTAACGAGGACGGCGGCGTCCTGAACGACCCGGTGCTGCTCCGGCCGGCCAAGGACGAGTTCTGGTTCTCCATCTCGGACAACACGCTGATGCAGTGGCTGCAAGGCGTAAACGTCGGCATGGACTTCGACGTCGAGATCGACGAGATCGACGTCGCCCCGATGCAGATCCAGGGGCCGCTCTCTGAGGACGTGATGGTTGACGTCGTCGGCGACGAGGTCAGCGAGATCCCCTACTACGGGCTGATGGAGTCGCAGGTCGACGGCGTCGACGTGCTTATCAGTCAGACCGGGTTCTCCGGCGAGAAGGGCTTCGAGATCTACGTCAAGGAGGCCTCGAAGTACGGCGAGCGGGTCTGGGATCAGGTCCACGAGAGCGTCCTCGACCACGGCGGGATGCAGATCGCTCCCGGCCACCACCGACGGATCGCCGCGGGCATCATGTCGTGGGGCCAGGACCTCGACCACGAGACGTCGCCGTTCCAGGTCAACCTCGGCTACCACGTCCCCGACGACAAGGACGTCGACTACATCGGTAAGGAGGCGCTCGAGGAGCAGAAAGAACAGATCGAGAACGGCAACTACCCGTTCAACCACAAGATGATCGGGATGAAGATGGCCGGCGAGCCGATCCACGACTACGCGCCGGACTTCTGGCTCGTCTCCGATCCCGACAGCGGCGACGAGGTCGGCTACCTGACGTCCCCGTGGTACAACCCCGATCTCGAGACCAACATCGGGATGGGCTTCGTGCCAGCCGAGATGATCGAGGCCGAGACCGACGTCCCGCTGAACGACTCGGTGTACGACGAGGACCTCGACCTCGAGTTCGAGGTACATCTGCCCGACGAGTACGCCGAGGAGCCCGGCGAGCCGGTGTTCGCCACCGCGGCGAAGATTCCGTTCAAGGAGTCCGTCAACCCGAGCGCCCGCGAACAGGCCAAGCTCAGCGCGAAGCAGGAGGCCAGCTCGAACGACTGAGCGACACCGTTCGGTTCAGACCCGAGTAGTCGCGGCTCGCCTTGGCCCCTGACCCGCGTTCGGGGAGGGTCCCGAGGCGGGGGTCCCTTCCTCGCCGATCGCGACGACGTTCGAGAGACCTCAGTCTCACGTTTTCTTTTTTATCGGCTTCCGAGCGCAGTCGCGGCGTGACGAGTCGCGCTCGACGGGACGCGCCGGCGACACCGCGAGGGCACCCTCCGCGGCGACCCTGGACGGAAAGTACCGTCGGATACCCGTACGCGGGGACTCGCGGGGACTCGCGGGTCCTTCGAAGGGCGGGGACTCGCGGGTCCCTCGGACAGCGCGGGCCGGTGGGTCCCTCGGACAGCGCGGGCCGGTGGGGTCGTGAGCTACCGGTAGAGCGGGAACTCGTCGGTGAGGGCGTCGACGCGGTCCGACACCCGCTCCACCGTCGCCCCGTCCTCCGGGTCGTCGACGATGTCGGCGATCAGGTCGGCGACCTCCCGGCAGGCGGCCTCGTCGAAGCCACGGGTCGTCAGCGCGGCCGTGCCGGCCCGGATCCCCGAGGGGTTGAACGCCGAGCGCGTCTCCCCCGGAACCGTGTTGGCGTTGAGAACGATCCCTGCGGATTCGAGGGCGCCCTCGACCGCCTTGCCGGCGGTATCCGGATGGGATGGGCGGAGGTCGGCCAACACGAGGTGGGTGTCGGTGCCGCCCGACACGAGTTCGAGACCGCGTTGCTGGAGCTGCTCGCCGAGCGCGGCGGCGTTGTCGACGACCTGGCGTGCGTACGCCTCGAACTCGGGTTCGAGCGCCTCCTTGAACCCCACCGCCTTGCCGGCGACGTTGTGCATCAGCGGGCCGCCCTGCGCGCCGGGAAACACCGACGCGTCGATGTCGTCGGCGTACTCCGCGTCGCACATCACGATCCCGCCGCGGCCGGCCCGGATCGTCTTGTGGGTCGAGCCGGTGACGAAGTCCGCGACGCCGACCGGCGAGGGGTGGACGCCGGCGGCGACGAGCCCGGTGATGTGCGCGATGTCCGCGAGGTGGTAGGCGTCGACCGCGTCGGCCGCCGTTTGGATGCGCTCGAAATCGACCTCGCGGGGGTACGCGGAGTAGCCGGAGACCACGATGTCCGGATCGAACTCCGCCGCGGTCTCCCGGAGCCCCTCGTAGTCGATGTACCCGGTCTCGGGATCGACCTCGTACTGTTCGACCTCGTAGAGCTTCCCGGCGAAGTTGGCGGGATGCCCGTGCGAGAGGTGGCCGCCGTGTTCGAGCTCAAGCGAGAGGATTCTGTCTCCGGGGTCTAGCATCGCGAGGTAGACGCCCATGTTCGCCTGCGTCCCGGCGTGCGGCTGCACGTTGACGTGCTCGGCGCCCCAGAGCTGCTTGGCGCGTTCGATCGCGAGCTCCTCGATCTCGTCGGCGCGCTCGCAGCCGGCGTAGTAGCGCTCACCGGGGTACCCCTCGGCGTACTTGTTTGTCAGCTCGGAGCTCTGGGCCTGCATGACGGCCTCAGACGCGTGGTTCTCCGAGGCGATCATCGCCAAGGTGCCCTCCTGTCGCTCTCGCTCGCCGTCGAGCGCGTCCGCCGCCGCCGGATCGACTGCCGCGACCGTATCGTACGTCATGTATCACATAGGGGGCGCTGAGCACGAATGAATCTGTCTTCGGCAGAACGTGACTGTCAGTTGACGACCTGTGTCGTCACGGCGCGCCGTGGGAGTCCTTCGGTCTCAAGTCGGTTTCAGCCGATCGCTCGTCTCCCGCCGGTGAGCGGTGTCAGAACGGCCGCGGTGCTTATCCGACTTGATGTCATAAAATGCATGATGTTGGATCGGCTGAAGGCGGCAGCGATGTTCATCCTCGACCCGCCGTGGACTCGTGACGGTCCCGAGACGTTCACTATGGCGGTTCCCGAGGCGCACACGACGTTCAAGCGGGGCAGCGTCGGCTGGGCGAAGCGCCCGCCCGCGGTCGTTCGATGTTCCTCCTGTCGACACTCGTTCACTCACGAGTTTGCCAACGACTTCCTCGACTGTCCGAACTGTACCATGGAGCGCTCCCCCGAGGAGTTCGACGAGTTCGAACTGATCGCGCTCGTCTGTCCACACTGCCAGCGGCGGTTGGACCACGGCATCCGCCATCCCGAGATGATGGACGTGCCCGAGTTCGCGTCCTGCACCGAGTGTCAGTACCACTGGGAGTACCAACACGACTACGAGCTGTAGCGGGACGTATCCGAGTCGCTTTTTGCCCTGCTCAGCCTAACGAAATCGTGACTTACTCGAACAAACCACCGGGCCCAATCGCGGACCGGACCTTCGACGTCGGTCTCTGGGTCGGCGCCGCCGGGGGAGTCGCCTGCGTCGCGCTCCTCTACTGGGCCAACGTGCTCTCCGTGACGGACCCGCTTCACACGACGGTGACCCTCGTGCTCTTTCCGGTGTACGTCCTCTCGGTCGCGGTGTTTCTTGGTTTATGGTTGGGCTACGATGCCGACGAGACCAACCTCACGCGGGTGATGGTCGAAGACGAGTCCGACGAGTCCGATAGGTCCTAACGGAACGCTCGAGTGCGTGACGCGCCGCTGCGGCGCCGTGACGGTCAAAAAGAAGCGAAACGAGGCTGCTTCCGACGCGCTACGAGGTGAACCGCGGACGATCAGTCGCCCGGTTCACCCTCCCCGCTCGTGATGTCGGTAACGACCTCGCCGCCCTCTCTCTCGATGACGACTTCGCCCTCCTCGGCCATCTCCTGGACGCGCTCCTGGAACTCCTTCGACTCGAGGATCTGGTACTCGGTGTCCAGTCCCTTCTTGATCGCGTACATCATGAACACGAGGATGAACGCGAACGGTAAGCCGGTCGAGATGGCCGCGGCTTGGAGCGCGGCTAGCCCCTGCGAGCCGCCGGCGATGAGCAGCGTCGAGGCGACGACGCCCTCGGTGACGGCCCAGAAGACGCGCATCGCGACGGGCGCGTCGTGCTTGCCGCCCGAGGTCAGGTGATCGATGACCAGCGACCCCGAGTCCGACGACGTGATGAAGAACGTCGCCACGAGGAGCACCGAGAGCGAGGACAGGATTATCGTCCCGGGCAGTTGCTGGAGCATCGAGAACAGGGCGACTGCTCTCGGCACCTGCACTCCTTCCGCGAACATCGCGGCGCTCACGGCACCGCTGGACAGCTCGATGCTGAGTGCGCTCCCGCCGAGGGCCGCGAACCAGAGCACCGAGAACAGCACCGGCAGGATGAGCACCCCGCTGATGAACTCACGGACGGTGCGCCCCTTCGAGATCCGGGCGATGAACATCCCCACGAACGGCGACCAGGCGATCCACCACGCCCAGTAGAACACGGTCCAGTCGACGAGGAACAGTCCCTCGCCGTCTCCGCCGGGGCCGTAGTAGGCCGACCCCTGGAAGTACGGCTCGGTGACCGCACCCGCGTAGAACGCGAGGTCGAAGAAGTTCCCGAAGTACTGTCCGAGCCCCTGCGGGATCATCTCGAAGATGAACAGGGTGGGACCGAGGACGATGACCGCCGTCAGCAACGTGAACATCAAGAAGAGGTTCAGATTGCTGAGCCGCCGGACGCCGCCGTCGAGTCCCGCCGCGACCGATAACACGGCGACCGCGGTCACGCCGGCGATGATCGCGACCTGGACGGGCGTTCCGAACGGGACCGCGGGCGCCGCACCGACGTTTCCGCCGAGGAAATTGAGTCCGGCGTTTATCTGTTGGGCCCCCAACCCGAGAGAGGTCGTCAGCCCGAACAACGTCGCGAACACGGTCAGGATGTCGATGATGTGGCCGGGCCACCCGTAGATGCGTTCACCCAGAACCGGCCAGAAGATCGACCGGAAGGTCAACGGCAGACCGCGGTTGAACGAGAAGAACGCCAGCGACAGTCCCACGAGCGCGTATATCGCCCACGGGTGGAAACCCCAGTGGTATAACGAGACTGCCATAGCCACCTGCGCCGAAGCCTGCGACGCGCTCTCTGCACCCAAGTGCGGGTCGAAGAAGTGCCAGACCGGCTCCGCGACGCCGAAGAACATGAGGCCGATCCCCATCCCGGCGCTGAACAGCATCGCGACCCATGAGATGTCGCTGAACTCCTTGTCAGCGTTGACTCCCCCGAGCCTGATCTTTCCGTACTTGCTCAGGGCGAGGTACACCATGAACACGATGAACACGTTCGCGACCAGGATGAAGAACCAACCGAAGACCTCCGAGATACCGGTCCGTACGTCGTTGTAGAGCGTACTCGCTTGGTCCGGGAACGCCAGTGATAATCCAATGAACGCGACGATCACCAACGCCGAGATGCTGAACACCTGCGGGTGGACGTCGAGGACCTTCGTGTCCCCGATGCTGAACTGCTTGTTCGTGTCGCCCGGCTCACGGTCGGTATCCGCGTTGAACAGCTCTACCTGGAGGCCTTCACCACCGAATCCTCCGTCGTCTTCGCTATCACTCATACGATACCTCCCTCGTAATCGTGGTACGTCGCCGTTTGTTCGTCATGATTTGGATCGTTATCTTCGGTCTGGTTGTGCTGTACACGCATCATACGCGTTATCTATACGCATGAGTGGTGTTGACACGTAAGGTGGCTTGGCCGTACCCGTAAGTATGCTTCGGATAATATAAATAAAAAGGAACTTGTTGTTTCGAACAACAGTATCCGCTCCGAGCAACACATACTGTCGGTTTACGTGCATTTCGTGGTTCGGACTCAGTCCGCACGGATCGGGATCACCCGAGGAGACGCCGCCGCGTGAGCCCTCTCGGACTCGATTTCGACGCGCTCACCGCGGTCATCGGTAGGTATCGAGCAGGCCGTGATGCGTCGCTCCGCGGAGTGGTCCCGCCGTCTCGCCGCGAACGCGCTCCGGCGGAACGGTAACCCGATCGCGTCAGTAGTAGTCCCACTCGTCGTCCGGGTTGCCCTCGGTGACCTCGTCGGAATCGGTCGCTTTCTCCGGAGCGACTTCCTGGGGATCACGCATGCCGTCGCCCTTGACAGATCGGTAGATGAAGACGCCGAAGGAGACGAGCCCGCCGAGAAGCAGGAGTCCCCCCGCGATAACCGCGAGCGTGAACGCCCCGCTGAGGAGGTCGGACGATATCTGTACGACGATCATGTCCATACGACGCCCTAGGGGTTGCAGCCTGAAGAGTATTACAAACGATCGGAGCGGGATCCATGTCCGAATAAAACGGAAGCGTCGCTCTCGGGAGCGTCAGGGCCGGCCCGTGCGATGGCGCGGTCGTCCCGTTCGGATCCCGTCGCGTCGATGACTCACTTGGCACCCTTCCCGACGATCGTCACCGGGACGTCCGACATCCGTGCGACCTTCTCGGCGGTACTCCCGATGTACTTGCTTATCGCGCCCCGTCCCTGCTTGCCCGTTACGATGAGATCGATGTCGTTGTTCTCGGCGTACTCCACGATCTCGGCGGCGACGTTACCGGTTCGGACCACGCCGGTCCCGTCGAGGCCGCGATCCGCCGCCCGATCGACGACGCCAGTGACCGTCTCCTCGCCGTACTGCTTGTACTCCTCCATCTCGTCGTCGCCCAGCCCGACGGTCAGAATGTAGGTCGCCTCCGTTTCGACCACGTACACCGAGTGCACGTGTGAGCCGAGCGACTCCGCCAAGTCGAGCCCCTTGCTAACGGATGCCTCCGACTGTTCGCTTCCGTCGGTAGCGATGAGAATGTTCTCGAACATAGGTGCGAACTGATATCACTCAGTACAAATGAAATAGGTTCGGGTATAACACATCCCAGACATGTTGTGCAATACGCGACTCGACTGGGGCCGCTCGGCGTCCGGTCGGGGCCGCAGGGCGGGTCGATACGGGGCATCCCCCGATCAGCCCGTTCGGACCCGTCCTGCGGCCCCGAAGTGTTCTTTCACTTATTGGTCTCCCTGATATAGATCGAGAACGCGGTGAACACGAAGAGGGTGCCGGCGACGACCGGGCGCTGCGCGAACAACGTGACGAAGGCACCCACTGCGAGCAGGACCGCGAGAACGGTGGCTCCCTTCGGGACGAGGTCGTCCATCGTCTGCAGTACGTCGTGCGGGTCGTTTATACGTTCCGCAGCCCGGAACGGCCTCCGGCTCCCGGTGAAGAGGCGGGGAAACGCGGTGGCCGCAGGGCGACCCCGGTTCGGACCCCGTCGACGGATCTCGCGACGGTCGCGCCGCCGTCGAGCCCAGCGGCCCGCTCCCGGGAGACGGATCGGGGGACGAGCTACGTCTCGTCCGACGATTCGCGGTGGTCCCACCACAGCCCGAATCCGCCGAGGACCGCGGCGAACACACCGAATACCACCTCGAACAGCGATCCCGTGACCGCGCCCGAGACCGCGAAGACGACCCCACCGACGCACATGAACCCGCGGATCAGCGTTCGGAACTCTACTGACATTCCCTCTGGCCGCCTTGGCGTACCACGACCACGCTCCTAAGCGCTTCGGCCGTGTCGACCTACTCCGCCGAGCGGTCGATTCGGTCGGTCCCCGCGTTCTGCGTCGCCAGTCGGACCGCGTCGTCCGCCGCCGCCTCGATGTCGGTCGCGCGGCGCTCCGTCTCCGCGCGGAACGACTCGTCGTCGGCCGACGCGGCGTTGATCCGCGCGGTGAAGAGCGCGCTCCGGAGCGCGGCGTCGACGAAGGACGCGCCGATCCCGGCGTCGACGACGACGGGACGGTCCGCCGCCCCGGTCACGACCGTCGCCGTCTCGAGCACGGCCAGACAGGTCTCGGCGAGCGCGAGCGGCACCTCCGTCGCTCGTTCGTCCATCGTCGGATCCTCGTCGACCCCGTTCGTGCCGAACACCGCCTCGACGACCGCCGCGTCCGCCTCCGCGAGCGTCAACAGGCGCTCTCGATCCGACTCGAGCGTCCGCCGGAGCTCGGCGAGGTCGGCGTCGGTGTTCAGGTCCGCCTCCTGCAGGTGAATACAGACCATCTCACAGAGCGACGTCCCCATCGCCCCGACGACGCCGCCGACGGTGCCGCTGGCCGGTGACACCGACGCCGACGCGACGTCGGAGAGGAGAGCGGCGACCGACTGTGTCTCGTGGTCCATACCCGATCGAGGGGACGGAGACTAATCAAAACCCTCCTCGGCGACGCGGCGTTAGACGTCCGACCGGTGGTTGACCACGTCGACCTCGTACCCCTCCGCGGCGATGCCGTCGATGATGTCGGCCGCGTGTTCCGCGCCGCTCGTCTCGACGTCGAAGACGAGGTACGCCTCCCCGACGTCGAGGTCGTCGACCGATCGGTCGTGTCTGACGTCGTGGATATTGGCGTCCCAGTCGGCGATGACGCCGGATATCTCCTCCAGTCGTCCGGGCCGGTCGTCGATCCGGACGCGGATACGGAGGATCTGCTTCCGGGCCGCCAGCGCGTAGATGAGCACCGTCCGGAGCTGCGTCATGTCCAGGTTCCCGCCACAGAGCAGCGGCATCACCGTCTCGCCGCTGACGTCGAGGTCGTCGCTCAGGACGGCCGCGACGGAGGCGGCGCCGGACCCCTCGACGACCTGTTTGGCCCGCTCCATCAACAGCAGTATCGCCCGGGCGATCTCGGTGTCGGTGACGGTGACGACCTCGTCGACGTTCTGCTGGATCATCCGGAGCGTCGTCTCGGAGATGCCGCCGGTCGCGATCCCGTCGGCGATCGTGTCGACCTCCTCGAGGGTCACCGGGAACCCCTTGTCCAGGCTCTCGTGGACCGTCTCGGCGCCGGTGGCCTGCACGCCGACGACCCTCGTCTCCGGCGACAGGTGTTTGATCGCCGTCGAGACGCCGCTTATCAATCCCCCGCCGCCGATGGGGACGACGACGGTGTCGACGTTCGGAAGGTCGTGGTACATCTCGATCCCGAGGGTGCCCTGCCCCGCGATGATGTCGACGTCGTCGTACGCGTGCACGAACCCCGCGTCGGTGCCCTCGACGGCCGACTGGGCGTGTGCCATCGTCTCCTGGAAGTCCCGGCCGACGAGTTCGACGGTCGCGCCGTAGCCCCGGGTCGCTTCGACCTTCGCCTGCGGGGCGTTCTCCGGCATGAAGACCGTCGACTCCGCGCCGCACTTCGTGGCCGCGAGCGCGACGCCCTGCGCGTGGTTCCCGGCGCTCGCGGCGACGAACGAGTCGACGCCCGCCTCGACCTCGTTGCGGATTTTGTTGTACGCGCCCCTCGTCTTGAACGAGCCGGTCCACTGGAGGTGTTCCATCTTGAGGTACACCTCCCCACCGACGAACTCGTCGAGCGACGAACTCCGCTCGATCGGCGTCTGCTTGACGACGGTGTCGTCGTCGAGCCGGTCGCGGGCCCGCTCGATGTCCGCGTACGTGACGGGGAGGTCGTCTGAGTTCGTGCTGGTCATCGGGCGAACTGGACGGTCGGGTCCGTGATACTGGCGCTCATCGGAGGATCTTGTCTCGTTCGGCGTCGAAGAGCGGTTCGCCGCGCACCGTCGCGTCGTACGTCTCGCCCTCACAGCGTATCTGCACGGACGTGCCGGCCTCGGCGTACTCGTCGGGGAGGTACGTGTAGGCGACGGACTCCCCGATCGAGTAGCCGTAATCGCCCGCCTGGACGTACCCCTGGGCCTCACCGTCGATCATGACGGGCCGTCCGCTCAGCATGACGTCCGTCGAGTCGTCGAGCGTGAGGGGGACGATCCGGTCGTCGATGCCCTCCTCGCGGGCCGCCTGCAGCGCCTCCTTACCGACGAAGTCGGTGTCCATGTCCACCGCGAACGGGAGCCCGGCCTCGTAGGGGTTCGAGTCGGTGTCGATGTCGGTTCCCCACAGTCGGAAGCCCTTCTCGAGCCGCATCGACTCCAGGGCGCCCCCGCCCATCGCCCGCACGTCGAGGTCCCGGCCGGCCTCGTACAGCGTCTCCCAGAGCCGCTGCCCGTACTCGCTCGGGGCCCACAGCTCCCAGCCGAGCTCGCCGACGTAGGAGACCCGCAGCGCGACGACCGGCACCTCGCCGACGTAGATCTGCTTGGCCGTGAAGTAGCCGAAGTCCTCGTCGCTGACGTCGGCGTTCGTACACCGCTGGAGCAGGAGCCGGGACTTCGGGCCCCACAGACCGATTGTCGACCGGGCGCTCTCCTCGATAGTAACCGACACCGTCTCCGGGGCGTGGTCCTCCAGCCAGCCGCCGTGGATGCCCGGCGAGTTGCCGCCGCCGGTCGTGACCATGTACTCCTCGCTGTCGAGTCGGACGACCGTCACGTCCGCGAGGATGTTGCCGCCCTCGTTCAGCAGCAGCGAGTACCGGACCTGTCCGTCCTCGATGTCGACGTCGTTGCTGCACATCCGCTGGAGGAACTCGCCGGCGCCGTCGCCCTCCACCGTGATGGAGCTGAACGTCGTCATATCGAACATCGATACCTTCTCGCGGGTGTGAAGGTGTTCCGCGCCCTCTATCGCCGACCGGTTGATCCCCTGCCAGCCGTCCTGCTCGGGGATCCGGTCGGCGTAGCGGTCGACGAGGTCGGCGTTGGACTCGTACCACTGCGGCGTCTCCCAGCCCCCGGACTGGTAGAACTCCGCCCCGAGAGCCTGCTGTTGGGCGTAGAAGGGGCTCGTCCGCAGCCCGCGGTGGTCGTCGGGTTGCCACCGCGGTTCGACGTTCATGTACACCTGCTCGTAGCGGGTGTCTCCCCGGTCGACGAAGTAGTCTGTCTCGCCGGCGTGGGGTTCGAACCGTCGCACGTGGATGCCGCCGGTGTCGACGGGACCCGACGGGAGCCGCGGGACGCCGTTCTCCATCCACTCGGCGATGATGCGGCCGTAGCCCCCCGAGTGGGTCCACCAGATGGCCAGCCCGGACCAGAGGCCGTCGACCTCGGTCGGGCCGACCGCGGGCATCCCGTCCGGCGTGAACACGAAGATGCCGTTCTCCGTGGCGGCGTACTCGGCGTCGGCGGTCGCCGGCAGGAGTTCGTCGAACGCCTGCTTCGCCGACTTGTCGCGGTACCGATGAGTCGGCTTCGTCCAGTGTTCCTCGGTGAAGCCGCGGACCGACGCCTGACTCTCCTCGGTGTTCGTTCCCATCGCCTCCGGGTCGACGGACAGGGTCTCGTGGTTGTACGACCCCAGCCCGATCGCGTCGCCGTGGGTCCGGAAGTACAGCGAGTGGTCTTGATCGCGGCCGACCGGTCGGTGCGGCCCCTCGCTCATCTGCTCCTGGATGTCGCGGTTGCCGGGCACGTCGAGCCCCGACGTGTTCTCGCCGACGTTGCTGTCCGCGTCGGCCAGCTCCTCCATCGGTTCCGTGACCACGTACTGGTGCTCGACGGGCGCGATCGGGAGGTCCAGCCCCGCGAGCTGACCCGTCTGGTACCCCCAGTTGTTCGTCGCGATGACGCACCGATCGCACTCGATGCGGCCGTCGTCGGTGACGACCGCGCCGATCTCGCCGCCGGTGACCTCCATGTCCGTCACCTCGACGTTCCCGTAGAAGTCCGCGGAACTGTGTTCAACGTACCACTGGAGCGCGCTGATGCCGTCGACGCGGCCGTCGGTCGGCGAGTAGTAGCCGCCCAAGATCTCCTCTTCGTTCACCAGCGGGAGGTGTTCGGTCACCTCCTCGGGCGACAGTAGCTCGGGCTCCGGCAGGCCGTAGGCGGTCGCCCACTCGACGCGCCGGCGCAGGAAGTCCATCCGCTCCTCGCTCCGGGCCAACTCGATGCCCCCGACCTCGTCGTACACGCCCGCGTCGGACAGCAGCCGGCTCGTGTAGTGGGCCGTCTTCGTCTGTATCTTCGACGGCGACGTCTGGAACATGATCCCGGGCGCGTGGACCGACGACCCGCCCGTGACGGGGAGCGGCCCCTGGTCGACGACGACCACGTCCTCGGCCCCGAGTTCGCTCAGGTGGTAGGCGACGCTGCAGCCGACGGCACCCGCGCCGATGACGACGGTCTTGGCCTTCGTGGGAGGCTTCGTGCTAGACATTAGTTCTCTCAAAGAATGGCCGTGTCCGTCTCATAAATACATCGGTAAATACGGGCGAAGAACGGGGAAACCGGTAGCGTGCGGCGGTATCGGGGTGTCCGGCGACGACCGGACCGTCTCACGTCCCCGGTGGCAAACCACAACGTGACAGCGATGGGAAACGATCTGTGACCCGACGGGGCACGACCCGGGATCCAGCGGTGCTCCGATCCCTCAGTCGACCAGCGGCTCCTCGCGGACGGTCGCGGCGTAGCGGTCGCCCTCGAAGAGCACGTCGACCTCGGTGCCCGGCTCGGCGTACTCCGGCGGCAGGTACGTGTACGCGACGCAGGCGCCGGCCGTGTAGCCGTACTCGGCGCTGTGGACGTAGCCGATCGCCTCGTCGCCATCAAGCACCGGTCGGTCGTCGAGGATCGTCGCGGTCTCGTCGTCGAGCGTCAGGCAGGCGACCTCGTGGCTGATGTTATCCCCGTCCGCGGCGGCGGCGACGGCCGCCTTGCCGATGAAGTCGGTGTCGAGGTCGACGGCCCACCCGAGGCCCGCCTCGTAGGGATTGTGCTCGGTGTGGAGGTCCTCGCCCCAGAGCCGGAACCCTTTCTCGATGCGGAGCGCGTTCAGCGCGCCGTTGCCGTACGGGCGAATGTCGTACTCTTTGCCGGCCTCGAGGACGTGCTCCCAGAGCTGCTCGCCGTACTCGGAGGGGGTGTAGAGCTCCCAGCCGAGCTCGCCCGCGTACGAGAGCCGCATCGCCCGCACCGGAACGTTGTTCACGAACGTCTCCTGGCTCGTGTAGAACGGGAAGGCCTCGTCGGAGAGGTCGGTGTCAATCACCTTCGAGAGGACCTTTCGAGCGTCGGGACCGGTACAGACCATCGCCGCGAGGTCGGACGTGACCTCGTTGACGACCACGTCGTCGGGGGAGTGGTTGCGGACCCATGCGACGTGGTTGTTCCCGACCTCCCTGCCGGTCGTCAACAGGAGATAGCGGTCGTCGTCGGTCCGGGTGACGGTGATGTCGGCCCGGACGCCCCCGCCCTCGTTACACAGCAGCGTGTACGTGATGTCGCCGACGTCGAGGTCGATCGCGTTCGTACAGAGGCGCCCGAGGAACGCCTCGGCGTCGCTGCCGATGACCTCGATCTTGTTGAACGAGGTCATGTCGTGGAGCCCGACGGCGTCGCGGACGTGCAGGGCCTCCGCGCCCTCGATCGGCGACCAGTACTTCCCCTCCCAGCCGTCGCGGTCGGGGATCCGGTCGGCGTACCGGTCGACGAGGTCGGCGTTGGACTCGAACCACTGCGGTTCCTCCCAGCCCGCCTCGGCCCACAGCTCCGCGCCCATCTCCTTGTGGGTGTGGTACATCGGCGTCCGCCGGATGTCCCGCTGTTTGTCCGTCCAGACCCACTTGGGGTGCATGACGTTGTAGACGATGCGGTACTCCTCGGCGCCGATGTCGCGGGCGAAGTCCCACGACCCCTCGTGGGCGTCGAACCGGTTCACGTCGCTGTCCGCGAGGTCGATCGGGCCGTCGTCGAGCCGCGGGACCCCGTTCACCATCCACTCCGCCAGCGCCTTTCCGGCGCCCCCGGCGTGGGTCACCCAGATCGCTGCCGCGGTCCAGAGCCCGTCGCACTCTTGCACCGGACCCATGACCGGCAGGCCGTTCGGCGATTCGGCGAACATCCCGTTGTACTTGAACTCGAGCTCCTTCCCCTCTGTCGCCGGCAGCAGCTCGTCGCTGGCCTGCCGGGGGGACTTGTGCGGTCGGTCCGGGTGGGTCGCGTTGTTCATGTGCTGGTCGGTGAACTCGTGGACCGATCCCTGCTCGCCGTCCGGATCGTTGCCGCCGAGCTCCATCGGATCCGGCACGATCGGTTCGTGGTTGTACGAGCCGATGCCGTAGGAATCGCCGTGGGTCCGGAAGTACATCGCGTTGTCCTGATCGCGCAGGATCGGACGGTCCGGCCCGACGAGCAACCGTTTCGCCTTCTCGCCGGAGACGTTGCGGTAGTTCTCGAACAGCGGGTGGTTCGCGACGTCGACGGCGGCGTCGCCCAGTTCGTCGAGCGACTCCGTCATCGTGTACTGGTGTTCGACCGGCGTCACGGGCAGGTGGACGCCGAGCTTCTCGCCGAGCTGCCGCGCCCAGATGTTCGTCGCGACGACGACGTCGTCGCACTCGATGGTGCCGTTCTCGGTGACGACCGATTGAACCCCGCCGTCGGCCGTTTCGACGTCCTCCGTGCGCGTGTGCGGAACGAACGTCGCCCCCCGGTCTATCGCGGCCCGCGCCAGCGCGTCGCAGGCGATGACGCCGGAGACCTGCCCGTCGGTCGGCGAGTAGTAGCCGCCGAGGATGCGCTCCTCGTCGACCAGCGGGAGGTGCTCGGTCACTTCTTCGGGGGAGAGCAGCTGCGGATCCGGGATCCCCCACGCCTTCGCCGCCTCCACCCGCCGCTGGAGGAACGCCATTCGCTCCTCGCTGCGGGCGACCTCGATGCCGCCCGTCTCGTTGTACGCCTGCTTGCCGTCGGCGCCCTCGAGCTCCGAGTAGAGCTCTCGGCTGTAGTCGGCGAACTGGCTGAGCGTCTTCGGCTCCGCGGTCTGGAACATGATCCCCGGCGCGTGCGTCGAAGACCCGCCGGTGGTCGGCATCGGGCCCTGATCGACGACCACGACGTCCTCCCGACCGAGTTTCGTGAGCTGGTACGCGACGTTGCAGCCGACGATTCCGGCACCGATGACGACGTTGTCGGCCTGCGTCGGCAGGCTTTCTGTGGGCTGCATAAATACGACTGTATCTCGCTATGGCGGCGGAATATAATTGTCGCATAGGCCGTCTTTGGGGCCCGTTTCCCCTCAACCCGTCCGGCTCCTGTCAGAATGTGGTTTCGCGGCCGTCGCCCGCCTCGCTCGAGTCGTCTGGTGTCCCATCTCGGCGTCCGTCGCGTCGGCGTTCGATGTCCGTCGCGTCCCTCCCGTTTCCCGTGGCGATCGGTCGCGACGGTCCGCGAGGGGATCACGACCCCTCGACGAACGAGGGTGAGCCCGGGGCTTTTGCCCCTGTACCGCCGGGTCAGACCATGGAGTACGAGCCGGTAACTCATACGACGACCGACCGCCGCCTCAGCCGACATCCCTCCGGCGCGACCGTCGACGCAACGGTCCACCGGTACGCGGGGGGCAGCGGGCCGACCGTCTACCTGCAGGCGGCACAACATGGTATCGAACTCAACGGGCCGGTCACGTTGCGGCACCTCCACGAGCGGCTCATCGAGGCTGACCTCGCGGGCACCGTCGTCGCCGTGCCGGTGGCGAACCCGCTGGCCTTCGATCACCGGTCGTACGTCACGCCGACGGCGTACGACGCGCGGAACGCGAACCTGAACCGGGTCTGGCCGGGCGACGAGACCGGCAGCTTCCAGGAACGGGTGGCCGCCCGGCTCTGGGAGCTGGTGACCGACGCCGACGCGGTCGTCGACCTCCACACCGGGACGCCGGACATGCTGGCACACGTCAGGTTCGGAGAGGGCTCCGATGCGCGCGGGCTCGCGAGGGCCTTCGGGACGGAGTACCTGCTCGCCGACCCGGACGAGGGGCCCACCGGGATGCTCCGGGACGCCGCGGAGCGCGTCGGGATCCCGGCGATCACCGCGGAGCTATCGAACAGTCGAACGGTCGATCGATCGGCCGTCGAAACCGGCGTTAGCGGCGTCATGAACGTACTCCGGGAGATGCGGGTCCTCGAGGGAGAACCGTCCGCACCGGCGGTTCAGACCGTGCTCCGGAACAGTCTCGAACACACCATCGCCGAGGAGTCGGGGTTGTTTGAGCCCCGACGGTCGGTCGCGGTCGGCGACCGTCTCGAGACGGGCGACACGCTGGGTGCGGTGTACCGTCCGACCTCGTTCGAACGCCTCGGGACCGTCACCGTCTCCGAGGCCGGCGTCGTCTACTCGCTGGCTCGCGGGGTCGTCGTCGAGGGGGAGCGTCTCGCGGCGGTCGCGACCCGCGGGTGAGACTCGGCGAACAGACGCGACACCCCGTGCCGCCGGTTTAAAGAGCTTCACGTATTCGATTATTATATTAAACGGGTTCAGTATTCCCCACGCACGCTTATTATACGTTATGTCATAGAATAGCATTGTCATGGGGCTCCAGACCACCTTCGACGTCCTCTCGACGCTCGTCGGGAACCAGCAGTCGCGCGGCAGGTCGGTCCGGAACGTCGAGGCGACGACGGACGGCTCCGCGCTCCGCGTCGATATGGAGGTGCTGGTGCCTCTCCGCTCGACGCCGACTGACGAGACGGACCGGGAGCCGACCGTGGAGGCCACGTCGCTCACCGACGACGGCGGGCTCGCGGTCGAGTTGACGGTGCCGGAGCTGGTTCCGCTCCCGACATCGACGGCGGCGACCGTCGAGGTGAGCGGACGAACGGTCGAGGTCACGCACGGGGCGCTCGAAGTGGCCCTCGACCTGACCATCGATCCTCCAGCCGCCGGGCCTGCGGAATCGGAGGGCCGCGTGACGGGCGACGCCGTCACGGACGGCAACGGCGGATCGATGGTCGAACACGCTCGCCGTGAGGCCGTCACCGACGCCGTCGGCGATGTCGAACCGGCAGAGAGTAACCCGTCCGAGACTGATCCGGTCGGGAGTGATCCGGCCGGTGGTGACCCGTCCGAGAGTGACCCGTCCGAGAGTGACCCGTCCGAGAGTGACCCGTCCGAGAGTGGCCCGAGTGACGGCGTGGAGGCGGTCCGCGACGAGTCGATGCCGCCGTACGAGGACGTCGAGTACCTCCGGGCGCTCTACGCGGAGTGCGATACGTTCTCCGAGATGCGGGACGCGATCGCGATGGACGTCTCCGCCGAGACGGTCCGGCGGTACATGATCGACGCCGGGGTCCACGAGCCGACCGCCTACGAGACGGCGACCACAGACGGGCGGACCGATCAGGGGACGGCGGACGGACCGTCGGAACGGGATGAGGCGTCCGAACGGGACGGGTCCCCCGTGGAGTCTTCCTCCGTGGAACCGTCCACGGAGGAGGACTCGCGGCGGTCGTTCCCCGACGCCAAACTCGTCGCCGACGGTATCGGCCTGCCGGACGACGTCGAGATCGGAGATGTCATCGAGTCGGTCGTGCGGTCGTCGACCGTCTACGAGGTCAGACGGGACCTCGACCTTGACGACGGCTACGCCCGGGAACTGCTGGACCAACTCGACCTCCTAGACCTCGTGATGTGCCGCCTCTCTAAAGCCCCCGACAGGGAGGTTACCTACGAGGAGGCCGCCGCACGCGTTCGGCAGTGTACGACTGCGAGCGGATGACGCTGCGACCCGATTCGAGCCGCGATCGGACGGCGCTACGCGGCGATCCGGGCGTCGAACGAGTAATGGTAACGACTACCATTTAAACTGGTTGACTGGGGAACCCACAGATGGAAATAGGTCTACCACTTACGCATGACCAGTAATGTCGGCTGGAACGCAAGCGATCAAGCGGAGTGACGGCGTCGGAGCGCTTCTCACTGACGCACGATTCGAACTGATGCCGTTCGAGAGCTTCGAGGACGAGATCCGGCACCTGCCGGACGACGCGACGATCGCCGTCACCACGTCTCCACAGCTCGGGATCGACACCACGGTCGAGCGCACCGAGCAGGCGGCCGCACTCGGATACGACGTCTCGCCGCACATCGCCGCGCGCTACGTCGAGGATCGCGACCACCTCGATGAGATCGCCGAGCGCCTCACCGACGCCGGCGTGACGGACATCTTCGTGCCGGGCGGCGACCGCGAGGAGCCCGCCGGCGAGTTCGAGTCCGCACACGACCTGTTGGTCGCTCTCGACGAGTTGGGCCACTCCTTCGACGAGGTCGGCATCACCGGATATCCCGAGGGACACGACTTCCTCGACGCGGAGGCCCTGTCCGACGCGATGGCGAAGAAAAGCCCGTACGCGACCTACCTCGTCACACAGCTCTGTTACGACCCCGACGCCGTGCTCGAGTGGATCGACGACATCCGCGACGACGGCGTCGACCTCCCCGTCGAGGTCGGCATCCCGGGCGTGATGAACTACCAGCGCCTGATGCAGATCTCACAGAAGGTCGGCGTCGGCGACTCGATCAAGTTCCTTCGGAAGACGACCGGCATACTCGGCTTCGTAAGGCAGCTCGTCGGATCGCGGGGGGTGTACAAGCCCGACGACCTCATCGACGGGCTCGCGCCGTACGCGGACGACGATCACTACAAGATCAGGGGGATCCACATCTACACGTTCAACCAAACGCCGGACACCGAATCGTGGCGCACTGAACGGCTCGGCCGATAGCGGTTCTCGTCCGTGGCCGTCGTTCGTTTGATCCCCGCTACGTCGTTCGTTTGACTCCCGCTAGCGTAATTGCTGTCCGCGTCGAGTGACCTCACCGGACGGACGCGTGACGAGTAGCGTTTCGAACGAGGAGTTCCCGGAGAGCGGTCGACGGGCCGGGGAACGCGAGGACGTGACCGCTCGTCGGCGCTCAAAACCAGAGGAACAGGGATCCGAACCGGTAGGGGGTCGACACGAACGAGATGACGAACACGAGTAGGGCAAGGAGGAATGCGACTCCAGCGAGCCTGACGAACAACAGTGACAGGAACGGGAGCAGTAGCACGGCCGTCATCAGGATGATAACGGCCATCAACAGCGCGAGGGCGACCCGAAGCCCCTTGGACTTCGGGTTGAAATAGCAGCTCGGACAGGTATCGTGCCCGCTCTCTACCTCGTGTCCGCATCGTTTGCAGTTCTGCGCTCCGCCGATGAGTGATGACATGATCTTCCGCTCCGGTTCCCGCCGGATATGAAAATGTGGAGGCAACCGCGCATAAACCTTTGTGCGGACGGGACCGGCGATTCTGTTCTGCGGGCGAGGCGACGGCGGTTCTACTCGTCCCGGTCGCGGAACACGGCGCGAAGCGGGCCACGACGGCGGAACAGACGGGTCACGAACCGTTCGATCCGACCCGGCTCGCTCGACAGCCTCGGCATGCCCGGCATGTAGTTCACGAACTCGTCTTCGGCACCGTTCTTTTGACGTTTGCTTGTTGGCTCCGTCATACTACTATATATGAACCGAGGGGTCTTGAGGATTTTGAAAATATCTTTTCGAAAAACGGTAGTATTGTTCTGTTTGTTAATATCAGACACGGGTATGTCACACGTTTACGATGGGTCGTCCGAACGGCACGTCCCACTCGTTGCATGGACAACCTTTTCGCCGCTCTGGGTCTGACCACGACGTAATGGTCGACGTTCCGGGATCGTCCGACGGATCGGACGCGATGCACGACGACGCACCCGACTCGAACCCACTCGTCTCCTGTGGGTTCCAAGACGGGACGCTACACGTCTACGACGAGCGGATCCACATCGAGCGTCCGGGCCGCTCGAAGTTCGCCGACAAGCAGATCCGGATCGGTGACGTTCGCGACATCACCTACGAGGGGCGACTCGTCATCAGCTACCTCCAGATCGAACAGGCCGGCGTCGAGAACGACGAGGGTGGGTTCCTCTCGACGCCGGTCGACGAGAACACCGTGCACTTCGGGCGCGGCAAGCGGGACTGTGCGAAGCGGGCGCGGGACGCGATCCGTGACGCCGCCGAACTGTGGTGAGCGCCGATTTTCCGGGGAAATCTCATCCCGTCAACGAGGCGTCACTCATTGCGGGACACACCGCGGGGCGTCGCAAACACATCCTATCCGAGTGTTAGCAGATATGCTAACCTTCATACGGCGATGCTGGGATGTACGAAAACGTGACAGATACTAACGAACCGATACCGACGGATTACGACATCGCACAGTCGACCGAGATGGAGCCGATCTGGGAGCTGGTCGAACCGTGGGGCCTCGGCCTCGACGACCTCCAGTACTTCGGCGAGTACACGGCGAAAGTCAAACACCACGCCCTCGATCGGCTTCGGGACGAGGCCGCGGACCGGGAGAACAACCTCGTACTCGTGACCGGGATGACGCCGACCCCCAAGGGAGAGGGGAAGACGGTCACGACCGTCGGACTGGGACAGACGCTGAACCACCTCGGCGAGGAGGCGATGATCGCGATCCGCGAACCGTCGCTCGGGCCAGTGTTCGGTGTCAAGGGCGGCGCCGCCGGCGGGGGCCGCTCGCAGGTGCTTCCGATGGAGGACATCAACCTGCACTTCACCGGCGACCTGCACGCGCTCACCTCGGCGCACAACCTCATCTCGGCGATGTTGGACGCCAAACTGACGGGGGACGAGGACTTCGACGTCGACGTCACCGACGTCCGGTGGCCCCGGGCCATCGACATGAACGATCGGGCGCTCCGGAGCATGGTGATCGGCCTCGGCGGCAAGACCGGCGGAACGCCTCGCGAGGACAGCTTCCTCCTGACCGCCGCCTCGGAGCTCATGGCCGCCCTCTGTATGGCGGACGGTATGGGCGACCTCAAGGAGCGGGTCGGTCGCATCATCCTCGCCTACGACGAGGACGGCGACCCGGTCACGGTCGAGGACATCGAGGCGACCGGTCCGGCCGCGATGCTGCTCCGGGACGCGATCAAACCGAACGTCGTCCAGACCATCGAGGGGACGCCCGCGTTCATCCACGGCGGCCCGTTCGCCAACATCGCGCACGGAACGAACTCGCTCATCGCGGACAAAGCCGCGTACGGGATGGGCGACTACCTCGTCACTGAGGCCGGCTTCGGCTCCGACCTGGGCGCCGAGAAGTTCATGAACATCGTCTGCCGGCTCGGCGACATGACGCCCAACGCGGTCGTCATCGTGTCGTCGGTCCGGGCGCTGAAGTACCACGGCGAGAACATGTGGCCGGCCGACTTCGACGCCATCGACGACGCCGGCACCGAGGCCATCGAGCGCGGGTTCGAAAACCTGGACAAGCACGTCTCGAACCTCCAGCAGTTCGGCGTTCCCGTCGTCGTCGCGGTCAACCGGTTCCCGGACGACACCGACGAGGAGGTCCAGACTGTGGTGGACCACTGCGAGGAGGACCTCGGCGTCCGGGTCGCCGAGTCCGAGGTGTTCGAGAAGGGCAGCGAGGGCGGCGAGGACCTCGGCGAGCACGTCATCGAGGCCGTCGACGAGAGCGACGAGGACGAGTTCGAGTTCCTCTACGACGAGGAAGCGCCGATCAAGGAGAAAATCGACACCGTCGCCACGGAGATCTACGGCGCCGACGGCGTCAAGTTCACCGGCGACGCGCTCGAGGACATCGAGCGCATGGAAGACCTCGGCTTCGGCGACGTGCCGGTCTGTATGTCGAAGACCTTCCACTCGCTCAGCGACGACGCGAGCAGGAAGGGCGCCCCGAGCGGCTGGGAACTCGAGATCAGCGAAGTCTACCCGTCCGCGGGTGCCGGCTTCATCGTCGCGCTCACCGCCGACGCGCTCACGATGCCCGGCCTGCCGGAGCGGCCGGCCGCCGCCGACATGGACATCGACGACGACGGCAACATATCCGGGCTGTTCTAACACTCTCGGCCGCCCTCCCGCTTCCCGCGTGACCGACCCGGCACACGACCCAGCGGCGACCCTCCGCGAGCGAGCGCGCGGCGACGTCCTCGAGCCGGGTGACGCCGGCTACGAGGACGCCCGCGAGTACGACCTGCAGTTGGGCGTCCGGAGCGGCGGCCACCACGTCTCCGGCTATGCATTGCCCGACGAGGGGTACTGCTGGACTGCCGGCCGATGGACGCCGTCCGGGTCGACCCCGGCGAGCGGACCGCGCGAGTCGGCCCCGGCGCGACCTGGGGCGACGTCGACCACGAGACGGAGGCGTTCGGGCCGGCGGTCCTCGGCGGCCAGGACCCGAACATCGGCGTCGCCGGGCTGACGCTCGGCGGCGTCGGCTGGCTCAGCCGCAAGCACGGCCTCACCTGCGACAACCTCCTCGCCGCGGACGTGGTAACCGCCGGCAGCGACCTCGTCCGCGCCAGCGAGGAGGAAAACGAGGACCTCTTCTGGGCGCTCCGGGGCGGCGGCAACGTCGGCGTCGTCACGTCCGTCCAGTTCCGCTGCATGAGCTCGCCCCGGAGATACTCGGCGGGCCGCTCGTCTACCCCGCCGACATCCTCCCGGAGGAGGTGTACGGCACGCGCGTGACGATGTGCATCGCGTGCTACGCCGGGCCGCCCACAGAGGGCGAGGACGCGCTGGCGCCGCTCCGGACGGCCGGCGACCCCATCGCCGACAGCGTCCGCCCGCGGTCGTACGCGTCGTTCCAGGCCGCCGGCGAGAGCCGGGGCTCGATACGGACGTCCCTGCGGAGCCAGTACCTCGCGTCGCTCTCCGATTCGGCCATCGAGACGATCGGGGAGCACGCGGCCCGGGCGCCGTCGTCCGGCGCGACGGTGTTCGTCTCCCCGCGGAGCGGCGCCGAGACCGCACCGCCGACCGACGCCACCGCCTACCCCCACCGGGACGCGACCCACCACCTGCTCGCGGAGGCCCGCTGGGAGGAGCCGGCCCGCGACGACGACCACGTCGCCTGGGTCCGCGAGTTCCACGACGCCGTCCGGCCGTACACGACCGGCGCGGCGGCGATGAACGTCCTCACCCTCGACGAGGGACGCGACCGCGTCCGTGCGGCCTACGGCGAGAACTACGGGCGGCTCGTCGACGTGAAGCGGCGCTGGGACCCACAGAACCGCTTCCGGTCGAACCGGAACGTCCCGCCGGACGGCTGAGTGTCGGAGCGTCCGATCACGCCGCGATTGGCGGCGTCGACGGCGGTCCGAAGACGGTCCGCATCAGTCGTCGCCGGCGCGACCCCGGCCGGCGCCGGGCGCGCGCAGCACGGTCTCGTCGGTCTCCGGGCCGAGCGGATCGACGCGGACGCTGGAGATCTTGTACTCCGGGATACCGGCCGTCGGGTCGAACGTCTCGCCGGTCAGCTTGTTGACGGCGCCGGCGGCGAAGTGCATCGGGATGAACAGCGTCCCGGGGCCGACGCGGGTGGTGACCTGCGTCTCGACGACGATGGAGCCGCGACGGGACTCGACGCGGACGTACTCCGCGTCGCCGATGCCGAGTTGGTCGGCCGTCTCGGGGTTGACCTCGACGAAGCTCTCGCCGACGTGGCTCATCAGCCCCTCGACGCGGCGGGTGATCTGGCCGGTGTGCCAGTGGTAAAGCACGCGGCCCGAGGTGAGCGTGAGCGGGTACTCCTCGTCGGGTATCTCGCCCGGATGGCCGCCGTCGGCGGGCACGAACCGGGCTTTCCCGTCCTCGAAGTTGAAGTTCCCCTCCTCGTGGTCGTAGAGGTACGGCGTGCCGGGGTCGTCGGCGTCGGTGCAGGGCCACTGCAGGCCGTGCACGTCGCCGCCCTCGAGCCGCTCGTAGGAGACGCCGCCGTAGATGGGCGTCAGGTCGCTTATCTCGTCCATCACCTCCCGCGGGTGGTCGTAGTCCCAGTCGTAGCCGAGCCGGCGGGCCAGCGCCTGGGTTATCTCCCAGTCCTGCCGCGCCTCCCCCGGCGGGTCGGCCGTCGGCCGGACCCGCTGGATGCGCCGCTCGGTGTTGGTGAAGGTGCCGTGCTTCTCCGGCGAGGTCGCCGCCGGCAGCACCACGTCGGCGTGGTCGGCCGTCTCGGTCATGAAGATGTCCTGGACGACGAGGAACCCGAGGTCGTCCAGCGCCGCTTCGGCGTGCTGGATGTCCGGCTCCGAGAGGGCCGGGTTCTCGCCGACCACATACATCGCTTTCAGGTTGCCCTCGTGGGCCTCAGCGAGCATCTCGGGCACCTTGAGGCCGGGCTCCTCGGGCGGGCGCTCGCCCCACGCGTCTGCGAACTTCTCGCCGACCTCGTCGTCGACGGGGTCCTGATAGCCCGGCAGGCTGCCCGGTAGCGTCCCCATGTCTCCGCCGCCGCCCTGAACGTTGTTCTGGCCGCGGAAGGGAGAGAGACCGGCACCGGGCTTGCCGAGCTGACCGAGCAGGAGCGCCAGGTCCGCCATCGCCAGCAGGTTCTCGGTGCCGTGGGACTGCTGTGTCATCCCCATCGCCCAGCCGAAAACGACGGTGTCGGCCGCCGCGAGCGTCTCGGCGGCCGAGGCCAGCTCCTCCGGCGGGACGCCCGCCAGCTCCTCGACCTTCTCGGGGGTGAACGCCTGGACCTTCTCTTTCAGCGCATCGAAATTCTTCGTGTTGCGCTCGACGAACGCCTCGTCGTGGAGGCCGTTCTCGACGATGTACCGCATCATCCCGTTGAGCCAAGCGACGTCGTAGCCGGGGTTGGTGCGGGTGTACTGGTCGGCGTGCTCGGCGATGCCGATCCTCCGCGGGTCGAAGACGACCAAGTCGGCGCCGTCCCGGACGTTCTGCTTGATTCGGGTCGCCAGCACCGGGTGGGACTCGGTCGTGTTCGAGCCGCTGATGAGGTAGGCGTCGGCCTCGCCGACGTCCTCGTTGATCCGGTTCGTCATCGCGCCGTAGCCGACGGTCTGCTGGAGCGCCGCCACCGTCGAGGAGTGACAGAGCCGCGCGCAGTTGTCGATGTTCTTCGTCCCGAGCACCTGGCGGGCGAACTTCTGGACGAGGTAGGCCTCCTCGTTGGACCCCTTCGAGGAGGCTAGACAGCCGACCGAGTCGACGCCAGCCTCCGCCTGGATGCTCGACAGCCGGTCGGCGACGTGATCGAGAGCCTCCGCCCAAGAGACGGCCTCGAACTCGCCGTCGTCGTCGCGGACGAGCGGCTCCGTCAGCCGCTTTTCGCTGTTGGCGAACTCGTGGCCGAACTTCCCCTTCACACAGGTCGAGAAGTTGTTCGCCGGCGCGTCGTCGGGGTCGTCCACCGGGACGACGCCCAGCGAGTCGCCGTCCTTGCCCCACATCTCGAACCGGCAGCCGACCGCACAGAAGCCGCAGGTCGTCTCTTGCTTGTCGATTTTGCCGATCCGGTAGTCGCTGACCACGCCGGCGATGTCGAACAACCGGCCCTCCGGGAGGGTGTTTGCGGCGATGCTCTCGGCAGTGTGCTCGCCGGCCAGGAACGCCTTGTGACCGTACTCCGTGGCCACGTCGCCGGCGCGGCGCTTGGCCGCGGACACGAACCCCTCCAGCCCATCGGCCTCGACCTCGGCGGTCCCGCCGAACGTCCGGTTCGGCGCGTCCGTCTCGTCGATTGTCTCGACGTCTTCGTGTTCGATGACCTTGCCGATGGAGTTGCGCTGGGTGAACCCCGGCAGCGGCAGGGTCGCGACGCCGCCGATGCCCTTCTCGGTCAGCGCGCCCGTCGGGCACACCGTCGCACAGTGGCCACAGGAGACGCAGTCGGAGTCGTGCATCGTCTCGGCGTCCGACTGGAAGCCGATGCGGGTGTCCTCACCGTGGCCCTCGATACGGAGGACGCCCTCGACCTGGACGTCGCTACACCCCTCGACGCACCGGTTACAGAGGATGCACTTGTTGCGGTCGATCTGGATGAACGACGAGGTGTCGTCGATGGGCTCGTACGCGTCCCGCTCGTCGAAGACGCCGTACCGGGGGTGGTCGACGCCCTCGCTGATGGCGGCGTCCTGCAGTTCGCAGCGTCCGTTGCCGTTGCAGGTCGTACACCGGAGATTGTGGTTCGACAGCACCAGGTCGAGGTTGACGCTGCGGGCCTCCGCGGCGTCGGGCGTGTCGGTCCGGACCTCGAGGCCGTCCTCGGCCGGGAACGAACACGACGGCACGAGGCCGTGCTCGTCGGTCTCGACCATACAGGTCCGGCACTCACTACGCGGACCGATCTCCCCGCTGCAGTCCCCGTCGCGGTCGTAGTAGCAGAGTGCGGGCACGTCGGCGTCCTCGGAGACGCCGTCGGCACCGGGGTCGACGCTGACGACGTCGTCGTCCAGCGCCTCCATCGCATCGATGAGCGTCGATCCGCCGGGCAGCGTCACCTGCTCGCCGTCGACGGTCACGGTCGTCGGTCCCTCGTCGGTCCCGACCTCCGGATCGTTGGCGGTGCCGGTGTCGAACTCGGCGGTGACCGGCGTCGAGGGTTGGGGGTCCTCGAAGTCAGGCACGCCGGGGAGCGCGTCGTCGGTGCTCACAGTTCCCCCGTGCAACTCCCGGCCGGACAGCGGCCGTCAGCGTGGGCGCGCACCTCCGGCCCGAAGCTCTCGATGACGGTCGTCACGGGCCGTGGCGCGTGCGCGCCGGTCCGGCAGTTACTCGACCGGCGCATCACCCGCCCCAGCTCGCGTATCTTCTCGTCCTCGAGGTCGCCGTCGTAGACGTCCCGCAGCAGTTCGGCCAGCTGCTTGGTTCCCTCGCGACCGGGGACGCAGCGCCCGCTGTTCTCGCTGGCGGCGAACGTCGCGCGGTCGCCGGCGTCGGCCAGGGCACACCGGCTCTCGTCCAGCAACTCGACGACCCCCCCGGTCCCGAGGTCCGCCGCCCGGAGCGACCCCGCCGTCGCCCTCACATCGAGGTCACGGGTGTAGCCGCCGAGCACGTCGCCGACGCAGGCCATCTTGAACGCCCCCTCGAGGTCGACGGCCTCGCGGACCGCCGCGAGCGAACTCGCGGAGGGCAGTTCGACCGTCGCCGGGGCCGCGACGTCGCCCGTCACGGTGAACAGCCGGGTCCCGGGGTCCGCGGCCCCGGGGTCGAAGGCGTCCGGCTCGGCCATCGCGTGCCGAACCTGCGCGTATGTCCGTGGCGTGTGGACGACCGTCGGCCGGCCGTAGAGGCCGTGCTCGGCGGGTGAGGGCGGCTGGAGCCGTGGCTCGATGCGGTCGGCGCCCTCCATCGCCTCCAGCGCCGCCGTCGGCGCCCCCGCGCGGTGCTCGTCCGGTCCCGCGACCAGTTGCACGTCGAGGTCGAGGTGCTCGCTAGCGGCGTCGACGGCCTCGCGGAGGTGTCGCACGAGGGCGACGTCGGACTCGTTCAGGTAGAGGACGGCGTCGTCGGCGCCGACGCGGTCGGCGACCGCGGCCATCCCGTCGAGGACGCACATCGGCACCCCCCACAGGAGCGTCCGGTCGGCGCGCTGCTCGGCATAAGCCTCGTTCGCGTTTGCGACCACGACCGGGTCGCCGTCCGCCTCCCGGGCCGTCGTCCACTCCGTTGCGACCGGGTCGTCGGCCGCCGCGTCACCGCGTCCGCGGCCGAGCAGTCCGGCGTCGGCGGGCGCCTCGGCGGACCGTTCGGCCGAGAGAAACGGCCGCTCGGTCGGGTCCAGCGGGTCGACCCAGCCGCACGGCCCGAGCACCGCCCGCCGGCCGACGGAGAGCGACCCGGCATCCGGAACCGGGAGCGTCTCCGTTCCGGGCTCGTGTTCGATGACGGTGTCCGCTCCGTCGGTCGGCAGTTCGCCGCCGGCCACCGTCGAGACGACGTCCTCGACGCCCGCGTCCGTGGGACCGGCGAAGAACGCCGTCCTGCCGTCGACGGTCGCCATGACCAGCGGGTCGCTCTCGCCGATTCCAGTCGGTCCCGTCCGGACGACCGCGACCGACTCCGACGCCGCACGAGCCGCGGCCACCGCGTCCTCGCCGTCGCTCGTCGCCATGCGGACGACCGGCGACCGACCGACTGCGCCTGTCTGTCGTGACATGTCTTCGCTCGTGGTCGTGAACGGAAAAAACCCGCAACCGCCGCGGCCCCGACGCCCGATACCACAACCGACCAGTCGGCCGACACGTCCGGGGTGCGGCGCCGGCGCGGCGAAGGGGTTAGGTGCCAGCGCCCGCCCCTTCCATCGTGACGAATCCACGCTTCGAGGAGGTCCGGACGGAGGCGGCCGACGCCATCACCGACGGCGAACTGCGCTCGGTGTACGGCGGCCTCGTCCACGACGACGGCCGCCACGAGTACTACTTCGGCAACGACACCGGCGACGCGACCGAACTCCGCGAGACCGCGGCGATACAGCTCGGCATGCTGCTCCGGGTGCTCGCGGACCGCTCCGAGGACGACCTCGAGGCTGTCGCCGAACTGGCCGTCGAGCGGGCCGAGGAGATGCAGCTCCGGTAGCGCTCCGTCGGTCGTCTCCAGCGTCGACGGGTCGGGCCGGCAGCCGAGCGATCGGCGTGTCGTCGTCGACGACGCCGCCCTGGTCGAGCCGCTCTGCGAGCGCCCGGGTCGGAGGCCCCTGGGGCTCCGGCCCTTGACGGCGTAGTAGCGGTGTAGCGGCCGTCGAACCCCCTGGGATCGATGGCCCGCCCGGCGGCCACCGTCCCCGTCGTCACTCGGTGGTCGCTATCGCCTCTATCTCGACCGCCGCGCCTTTCGGCACGGCGCCGGCGCCGACGGCGCTCCTGGCCGGCGGGTCCTCGTCGAAGAACTCGCCGTAGGCCTCGTTGAAAGCGTCGAAATCGTCGATGTCGTCGAGGAAGACCGTCGTCTTGAGCACGTCGTTGAGCGAGAGCCCCTCCGACTCGAGTATCGCCGCGACGTTCTCGAGACACTGCCGGGTCTGCTCCGCGACCGATTCGTCGTCGAGCAGCTCGCCGTCGACGGTGAGCGGGAGCTGGCCCGCGGTGATGAGGAGACTGCCGTTCGTCGTCGCCTGGCTGTACGCCCCGACCGCCGCCGGCGCATCGTCCGTGCTGATAGTGCGCTTCATGGGCGGAGTTACCCGCGGACCCCGTATAAATCCGGCCGTGGCCGCCACCGACGACACGACCTATCGGATTCCGGATCGGTCGTGGAACGGTTCGCTCGACGCGGCGAGGCGGCGGTACCGACTGCGGTCGATCTCCGCCCGCTCAGTTCCGCGGTCCGCCCCTCTGACGGCGAGCGTTTTTTATATGGAGTCTGAGAATTGACCCCCGGTGTCCGACTCATCAGGCGGTCCGGTTCAGCGGGCCATCGAGGAGATCTTCTATCCCGCCGATAGGATACCGCTCGTCGAGTGGCGGGAGTTCTCGGGCGCGCGATCGACCGTGTCACTGACCGCCGCCCTCACGCTGTTGTCGTTTGTGACGGGACTGTCGAACCTCAGTCAGCCGTCGGTGACGCTGGCGGGACCGCTGGCCGGCCTGTTGCCGACGTCGCTCGCGGTGCCGCTGGCGCGGTTCGGGGGCGTCCTGTTCGCGTTCGTCCTCGGCATCCTCGCGGTCGGCCTCCAGCGCCGGAAACGCATCGCCTGGCTCGCCGCCGCCGTCGTCGTCCCGGCGCTGGCCGTGTTACCCTTGACGACGCTCCGGCCGACCGACATCCCGGTGTTGGTGCTCATCGCGATCACCTTCCCGCTCCACGTCCGGAACCGCGACCAGTTCCGCCAGTCGCTCGACCTCTCGTCGCTGCAGATCGCGTCGTTGTCCGCCATCCTCGGCGTGGTTCTCTACGGGACGGTCGGCTCCTACGGGTTACGGGACCAGTTCGGCGGCATCTCCACGTGGGGGGACGCCTTCTACTACGTCATCGTCACGATCGCGACCGTCGGCTACGGCGACATCACCCCGACGACGGGGATCTCGAAGTGGTTCTCGCTGTCCATCATCCTGTTCGGTACCGGCGCCTTCACCGTCGCGGTGGGTGCGCTCATCGGTCCGGCGATCGAATCGCGAATGGCCGCGGCGTTCGGAAACATGACCGCATCTGAACTCACACTCTTAGAGGACCACGTCGTGGTCCTCGGGTACGGCGACGTGACGGAATCGCTCCTGGAAGAACTCGGTGCGGAGACGGAACTGGTGGTGGTGACGCCCGACCAGGAGACCGCCTCCCAGCTCAACACGGAGGGAGTGAACGTCCTCACCGACGACCCGACCGACGAGTCGGTGTTGCGCGACGCCAGGACCGACGCCGCCCGCGGGGTCGTCGTCGGCAGCGACGACGACGCACGGGACGTGCTCGCGGTGCTCGCGACGCGGAACGTCGACCCGGACGTGCGGATCGTCGCGGCCGCCAACGAGGCGCGGAACGTCGAGAAGCTCGAGTCGGTCGGGGCCGACGACGTCATTAACCCCCTCGAGATCGGCGGGCGGCTCCTCGGCCGATCGGTGCTCGGTGGCGACTCGCGATCGCCGTTGAGCGAGATCAGCGGCAACGCCGACGACGAGTAGGCTCCAACCGACGCGCGATCGCTCCCTGCACGGTACACATTTATCAGTGTGATTCGCTAACATGGGTCCGTATGAGTACCGGGAGCCAGCGCGGTGGAGTCGCCGGAAGCGTCCTCGTGCCGCTGTGTGCCGTCTCAGGGGCCATCGTGCTCGCCGGGTTCTTTTTTCCCGGTTTTATCGGTGAAACCGTCTCCGGCGAAGCGTGGCTGACGATCGCCTTGGTGTTCTTCAGCTCCGGCCTCGGCTACCTCGCCGTTCTCCCTCACTCGTCGGATGAGGAGGGGGCGTTGCCGGAGTCGTATCTGTTGCGGGTCCGTCGTCGGGGCGTCCGAGAGATGCTGCGCGGGTTCCTCGCCCGACAGGAGCTGGCGACGCTGGCGCCGGCCGTCGTCCTGTTCGCGCTGTTCTTCCTCCTGCAGGTCGCCCTTCCCGACGCCGTCTCCGGCGTCGTCGGCGGCGTGACCGACGCGATACTCAGCGTCGGCGGTCCGGTGTTCCTCGCCGCCGTCTTCGTGTCCGTGTGTTACTGTCTGTTCCTGCTCCTCGGTCCCTGGGGTGGGATCAAGCTCGGTGGTCCCGACGTCGAGCCGTCGTACACCCTGCCGACGCTCTTTACGCTCGTGTTCACCGCCGGCATCGCGGCGGGAGTGGTGTTCTGGGGACCGGCGGAAGCGCTGTTCCACTACCAGACCCCGCCGCCGTACGTCGACGCCGCGCCGGAGTCGAGCGCCGCCATCGGCGGTGCGTTAACGTACGCCCTGTTCCACTGGGGACTGTCGGCGTGGAGCGCCTACGCCGTCATCGGGGTCCCAATCGCGTACTTCGTCTTCAACAGGGGCGCCCCGCTCCGCGTCTCGACGATCCTGGCGCCGTTCCTCGGCGTCGACGGGTTGGATTCCCGGTGGAGCACGCTCGTGGACACGCTCGCAGTGTTCGCGATCATCGGCGGCATCGCGACGTCCGTCGCGCTGGTGAGCGAGCAGTTCCTCACGGGCACGAGCTTCCAGTGGGGCGTCACGGCGGGGCGGCTCGGCCCGGTGCTGTTCGTGGGCGGGCTCACGCTGATATTCTGCCTGTCGGCGGTGAGCGGCGTCCACCGCGGCATCCGGCGCATCTCGGGCGTGACGATGCTGCTCTTCGGTCTCTTTGCCGCGCTCATCGTCGCCGTCGGCCCCCGAACGTTCGTCTTCGAGCGGGGGACGCAGGCGCTGGGGAGCTACGCAGTCAACTTCGTCCCGCTGAGCGTCTACCTCGACGGCCAGTGGGTCGCCGACTGGACCGTCTGGAACTGGTCGTGGTGGTTCTCGTGGGCGCCGTTCGCCGGCCTGTTCATCGCCGCCCTCTCCCGCGGACGCCGCATCAGGACGGTGGTGTTCGTCAGCGTGATCGCCACCTCGGCCGCGACGATGGCCTGGTTCCTGATCTTGGGCGGTACGTCGCTGTTCGTCCAGCATACCGGACGGGCGGACGTGCTCGCGGCCATGTCGTCGTACGGGAGTGCCGAGGCCGTCGCCGGCTTCCCGCTGTTCGAGGCGCTCCCGCTCAGCCAACTGCTGATGTTCCTCTTTCTGGCGCTCATCATCACCTTCATGGCCACGTCGGCGGACACGTCGACGCTCGTCGTCGCGACGCTCGCGGCCAAGCGGGGGTTGGCGCCCTCGAGCGCGAGCATCGTCTTCTGGGGAGTCCTACAGGGAAGCGTCGCCGTCGCCGTGCTGCTCGTCGGCGGCGCCGGGACGCTGCAGGCGCTGGCCGTCCTGACCGGCGGGCCGTTCGCCGTCCTGTCGCTCGTGGCGTTGATCGGGCTCACGGGCACGTTCTATCGGCACGAAAGAGGCCACACCTCAGTCATCGGCCACGTCCGGAACCGGCTCCCCGAGATCCAGACCCACCCGGATCTCGATCCACCGGACAACGACTGACCCCGCGGCGGGCGTCTCACCCGCCCGCGATGCTCGTACAGAAGTTCTCGATGATGCGCTTCCCCGGGCTCGTGAGGATGCTCTCCGGGTGGAACTGCATGCCGATGTGCGGCCGTTCTCGATGGCGAACGCCCATCACGATGCCGTCGTCGCCGTCCGTCCCGTCCGCCTCGTTCGACCCGTCGACGCCGTCTGCCCCGTCCGCCCGCCCCTCCGCGATGGTGTGAGCGGTCTCCTCGAGCTCGCCGGGGATGTCGTCGCGCTCGACGGCCAGCGAGTGGTACCGACCCACCTCGAAGGGGTCATCGACGCCGTCGTAGAGCCCCGCCCCGTCGTGGCGGACCAGCGAGGGCTTCCCGTGCACGACCTCGGGGGCGTGGCCGACCGTGGCCCCGTTGGCCGCACACAGCGCCTGGTGACCCAGACAGACGCCGAGCGTCGGGTAGGAGAGTTCCTCGAAGATCGGGATCGAGACGCCGGCCGCCTCGGGCGTGCCGGGCCCGGGCGAGACGACGATCCCGTCGGGATCGAGGGCACGGACGTCCGCGACGTCGACTGCGTCGTTCCGCCTCACGACGACGTCGTCGAACTCGCCGACGTACTGGACCAGGTTGTACGCGAATGAGTCGTAGTTGTCGATAACGAGTATCATCGGCCGCCCTCCAGCGGGTCGCTCGCGGCGTCCACGGCGAGGGCCCCCTGCTCTCCGAGCGCCTCGTCGACGGCCGTCACCAGCGCGCGGGCCTTGTCGAGCGTCTCCCGGTACTCGAGTTCGGGAACGGAGTCGTGGACGATGCCGGCGCCGACCCGCAACCGGTACTCGTCGTCGTACCGGACGAGAGTGCGGATGACGATGTTGAGCGTCGCGCGGTCATCGAAGCCGAACACGCCGATCGAGCCGGTGTAGGGGCCTCGTCGGGTCGTCTCCATCTCGTCGATGATCTCCATCGTCCGGGGTTTCGGCGCGCCGGTGATGGTGCCGCCGGGGAACACCGCGGCGACCGTGTCGGCGATCGAGCAGTCGTCGCGGCGCCGGCCCTCGACGAGGCTGACGAGGTGCATCACCTCCGAGTACCGGTCCACCCGGCGGTACTCCCGCACGTCGACGGTGCCGTACTCGCTGACCTTGCCGAGGTCGTTGCGTTCGAGGTCGACCAGCATCGCGTGTTCGGCACGCTCCTTCTCGTCGGACAGCAGGTCCGCTTCGAGGTCGGCGTCGGTCGTCGCGGTCTCGCCGCGCGGCCGTGTGCCGGCGATCGGCTCGGTCAGCAGACGGTCACCCTCCACGTCGATCAGGAGTTCGGGGCTCGCGCTCACCAGGTCGACCCCGGGGAACTCGACGAGCGCGGAGTAGGGAGCCGGGTTGACCCGCCGCAGCGCCGCGTACGCGTCGACCGGATCGACCGTCACCGGGGCGACCAGCCGGTGGGAGACGTTCGCCTGGAAGGTGTCGCCGTCCCGGACGTGCTCTTTGATCGCCCGCACCCGGTCGGCGAACGCCTCCTGACCGCACTCGCTCTCGAAGGTCGCCCGCCTCTCAGGCGTCGGAGGCGAGGCGGTCCGGCCGTCGCCGTGGAGCGCCGCCTCGACGAGCGCGAGCGCCCGCTCTCGGCCGGCCTTATATGCGTCAGCCGGCGACCCGTCGACGACCGGGCACGCGGTCACGCGAAGCCGGGTCGCGTCGTCGTCGCGGGGCTCCTCCCAGGCGGCGACCCGGTCGAACACGCCGAGCTGGAGCCGGGGCAGTCCGTCCGACGCCGTCGTCGTCGGCAGGTCCTCGAGCTCCCGGGCGACGTCGTACGAGAGCCAGCCGAACGCGCCGCACGGATACGGCACGTCGCAGTCGCCGCGGACGAGGTGCTGGCGGTCGAGCAGCGCGTCGATGGCCTCGACGCTCGGGCTGGCTCCGTCGGGCGACGGCGCCTCCGCGTCCACCTGCACCCGTTCGACCGGATCGGTCGCGAAGTACCCCCAACCCGGCTGTCCCCCCGTGGTTTCCAGGTAGACGCCGTCGCCGTTCGCGTCGCTCGCCCGCCGATACGACTCGAACGGGTCCGAGACGGTGACGCGGACCTCGACCGGGACCCGCGAACCGTCCGGGGCGGCGGCGGCAATCTCGATGAACGATTCCCTCTCCGTGACGACGAGTGGATCTGTCATTTGATACAGTCATCTCCGAACGACCGTCACAGATCGTTCGGAACTGATACCACGGATAACGGACGTTCGGTCAAAAACGTTCTGCGGAGTGACGATCCATCCGACGCAAACTCGAATTGTCACACGAGCGGAACGAAAATCGGTGGGTATTTTAATACCCGTACTATTCCCCGCCCGCGACTTTACGCCCCGACCGAACAGTAGCATGCGAACTGATAACGCTACATCGGCCGTCGCGTTCCGTCGGCGCGTTCCGGCCGTCGGCGACGGCGAGGAAACCACCATCACCATGACAACGACATCATCACCATGACAACGACATCACCACCATGACGACGATAATCGACGGTAACGAGATCGGCGATCGGATCCGAGCCGACGTCGGCGACTGCGTGGGGACGCTCGCGGACGCGGGCGTCACTCCGGGGCTAGCGACGGTACTGATGAGCGACGACGGGGCGAGCGAGACGTACGTCTCGATGAAACGACGGGCCTGCGAGGAGATCGGCATCGAGAGTTACCACCACGAGATCGACGCCGACGCGCCCGCCGATCGGCTCTTCGACCGAGTCGAGGAGCTAAACGAGGACCCCTCGGTGCACGGGATCTTAGTGCAGATGCCGGTTCCCGACCACGTCGACGCCCGGCGGATCCTCCGGAGCATCGACCCGATGAAGGACGTCGACGGCTTCCACCCCGAGAACGTCGGCCGCATGGTCGCCGGAGACGCGCGATACAAGCCGTGTACGCCGCACGGCATCCAGAAGCTCCTCGCGGCCGCCGACGTCGACACAGAGGGGAAAGACGCCGTCGTCGTCGGGCGGTCGGACATCGTCGGGAAGCCGATGGCGAACCTCCTGGTACAGAAGGCGCCGGGCGGCAACGCCACCACGACGGTGTGTCACTCCCGGACCACCGATCTGGCGGCGAAGACCCGCGCCGCCGACATCGTCATCGCGGCCGCGGGCGTCCCGGAGATGATCGACGGATCGATGCTCTCGGAGGGCGTCGTCGTCGTCGACGTCGGTGTGAATCGGGTCGACGCCGACACGGAGAAGGGGTACGAACTCGTCGGCGACGTCGACTTCGAGAGCGCGAAACAGAAGGCGTCGGCCATCACGCCGGTCCCCGGCGGCGTCGGCCCGCTCACGATCGCGATGCTCATGTACAACACGACGAAGGCCGCCGGCCTCCAGTCGGGCGTCGACGTCGAGTTACCGTAGCCCGATCGGCGGCGGCCGATCCGGGCCGTTCGTCACCTTCCGAGATAAGACGAAATACTTGGAGGGAGAGCGTGGCGGTTCGAGCGGGATGGCGTCACGGGGCGGAGCGGCCGTCTCAGATGCGCAGGTGGGTCGGCGGGTCGACGACCTCGAGCTGTTCGAGCAGGCCGAGCCGGTCCTCTTCGATCCAGATCTCGACGATCTCGTCGCCTTCGATGCGGTACATCGCGATGCCGGTCCACTCGACGGTGTGGCCGGTCGGTTCGATGTCGCGGTACTGGCCGGTGTGGGTCCCGGCGACGGTGTATCGAACGGTGACGAGGTCGTCCTCCGCCGTCATCGCCTCCGCGGTTCCGCCGTAGTCGGGGAACGTCTCGAAGTGCGCGTCGAGGAAGCCGAGTATCTCCTCGATCCCGTGCAGCTCCTCGACGATCCCGTGCTCGACGACATCCTCGGCGAGCAGCTCGGTCATCCGGTCCCGGTCCTGTTCGTTGAACGCCTTCAGGTAGTCGCGTACCAGTTCTCGGTTTGGGGATTGCGTCTCTGACATAGGTACACCTCGGTCGATTCCGCTCGGATCAGGGCCGCCCGGTCGCTGTGGGCGCCGTTCGAACGATCGGCCGTATTCGTGTTAGATGTTATCATTAATCGTCGCATTCGACGTTCGGAGCGTTGCGGAGGTGCCTCAGTCGGTCGGGTTCTCGTTTCGGCGACCGGTCGGTTCGTCGTCGTCTCCCGATCCCGATCCGAGCCCGGACCCGGGAACCGACCGCCTTCCGGACGCGGTAAACCCGAACTTCCCAGTGAACTGGGACGTAGAGATTCGGATCCACGACCGACCAGTCGGACGACAGGACTCGGGGCGGAGGCGTATCCGGGGGTCCGTCGCTCCCGACGAACGCAACCGGTCAAGACCCCGGAAACTGCCACGACTCGGTCCCCGGCGCCGTCGCTCGCCGTGAGATCTGCCTTCCACCGGCTACCGGCCGACGATCTCTTTCCCGTCTCCCGGACGGAACGGCCCTGAACGCCCGTAATACGCGTCCGCGAACCTCCTCGCCGAGGCGGCTCCGTGCCGGCGGGGAAAAACCGATAAACCGTTCGCCCTACTCCCTTTGATATGGAATACCACGAGGCGGCGAACTTCCTCTTCGACCTCCGCCGGTACCCACCGGCCGAGGGCGTCGAGTCGACGCGACGCCTGCTCGACCACCTCGACGGCCCCGGCGAGGAATTGCAGGTCGTTCAGGTGGCGGGGTCGAACGGGAAGGGGAGCACCGCTCGCATGGTCGAGAGCGTGCTGCGGCAGGCCGGATACGACGTCGGCATCTACACCTCGCCCCACTTGAACGACGTCAGAGAGCGGATACGCCTCGACGGGCGAACGGTCTCGAAGCGGGCCGTCACCGAATTCGTCGAGCGGGTGGAACCCTACGTGAACGATCGGACGGCCGAGGGCGACCCGCCGACGTTCTTCGAGACGCTCACGGCGTTGGCCGTCTGGTCGTTCGCCCGCGCGAACGTGGACGTCGCCGTATTAGAAGTCGGCATCGGCGGCCGGTACGACGCGACGAGCGCGCTGGATACCGATGCGGCGGCAGTCACGAGCGTCTCGCTCGAGCACACGGACATGCTCGGTGACACCGTCGAGGAGATCGCCCGGGACTTGGCCGCCGTCGCCCCCGCCGTCGCGCCCCTCGTGACCGCCGCGACCGGCGCGGCGCTGTCGGCCGTCGAGTCGGTCGCCGACGTCTACCGTGTCGGAACCGCCGCCGACGCCGACCTCCGGGTGACCGACGGCGGCCGCGAGGGCTTAGAACAGGCCGTCGGGATCGAAACCGACGACTGGTCGGCGAGGACGTCCCTCCCGTTGCTGGGCGCGTACCAGGTCCGCAACGCCGGCGTCGCCGCGGCGCTGGCCCGGCAGTTCGACGGCGTCTCCCCGGCCGCCGTCGAGCGCGGGCTCCGGAACGCGCACTGGGCTGGCCGCTTCGAGGTGATGGAACGGAATCCGCTCGTCGTGCTGGACGGCGCGCACAACCCGGCCAGCTGCGAGGGGGTGGCCGAGACGCTCTCGACGTTCGAGTGCGACTCGCTCCACATCGTCTTCGGCGCGATGTGCGATAAGGACATTGCGGAGATGGCGGCGGCGCTGCCGGACGCCGACCGCGTCTACGCCTGCCGGCCGGACCTCGAACGAGCGGAGACGCCAGCGATACTCGCGTCGGCGTTCGACGACGCCGTCGACGCGGGCACGCGAGGGTCCCTGGCCGACGCCGTCGACGCCGCGCTGTCGGCCGCCGACGCGGGCGACGCCGTGCTGATCTGCGGATCGTTACGGGTCGTCGCGGAGGCCCGCCGGCGCTGGACGCGGCTGCACGTGCCTCGGCGGGTCGACGACCTCGAAACCGCCGCCGCGGTCATGGAGGCCGCCGACGTGAGCGCCGGCGACGTCCAGCGGGCGCGTGCGGACGGCGTGCACCGAGTCGTTACCACCCGACTCTCCCCCCGCCAGGCCGATCACGTGAGGCGGGAGTTGCTGTCGATCGGCGGCCGGTGCGTCGTCTCCGGGCTCTCGACGCGCGGCCGCGAACCCGTCGACATCGCATTGATGGGGACGGTCGCGCAGTTCCGACGGCTCCTCGACGCGCTCGACGGCGAGCCCCACGGCCTCGAGGTCGTGGGCGACGACCTCCGGGAGACGCTGGACCTCGAAGCGGCGTCCGAAACGGACACGGACGCTGCGGTCTATCCGTGGGACTCCGGGACCGCGGTCATGGGCGTGCTGAACGTCACGCCGGACTCGTTCCACGACGGCGGGCGCTTCGAGGCCCGGGACGACGCCGTCGCCCGCGCCGAGGCGATGGTCGAAGCCGGCGCCGATATCGTCGACGTCGGCGGGGAGTCGACCCGACCGGGCGCCGATCCCGAGCCGGTCGACGAGGAGATCGACCGCGTGCGCCCGGTCGTCGAGGCGCTGGCCGATCTCGACGTGTTCGTCTCGATCGACACCCGGAAGGCCGCGGTGGCGAGGGCGGCGCTCGCGGCCGGCGCGGACGTGCTCAACGACGTCTCGGGGCTCGAAGATCCGGAGATGCGGCTGGTCGCCGCCGAACACCAAGTGCCGGTGGTCGTGATGCACTCGATAGAGACGCCGGTCGATCCCGACGTCGACGTCGAGTACGACGACGTGGTCGACGACACGCTGGCTGCGCTCTCCGAGCGGGTGCTCTTGGCGGAGAAGGCCGGGCTTGACCGGTCGCAGATCATCGTCGATCCGGGACTCGGATTCGGCAAGTCGGCCGTCGAGAGCTTCGAGCTCTTGGGCCGCCTCGACGAGTTCCGGGCGCTCGGCTGCCCGGTGCTCGTCGGCCACTCGCGGAAGTCGATGTTCGGGCTCGTCGGACGCGAGGCGTCCGGAGACCGCCTTCCCGCGACCCTCGCGGCGACGTCGCTGGCGGCCGACCGCGGCGCCGACATCGTCCGGGTCCACGACGTGGCGGAGAACGTCGCGGCGGTGCGGACCGCCGAGATGGCCGCGGACCCGGGCGTCGACGACCGGTGACCGCGGTCGACGCGGTCGCCGTGTCGCCGACGCTCTTCATGAGTATCCGCCGATCATTGTGTTTGAGTGTCAGAACCACTTCGGCTAGATTCTGATTCAAATGATAAGTGGTGGGTCCTGAGAGAATTACATTTATTGAACAATGTTCAAATAAGACTTTTTAGCTAGTACACAGACTCCCTGAAATAGATATTATTGCACAATCACTAATTATATACATCCTCGCGCAAATTCCTGTCACATGGTAGCAAGCCCACCGATCGACGAGCTCCACTTCGCGATGGAGCCTGACGTGGAGCCGGTACCCGGGCCGCAAACGGAGCGGCTGCTGGAACGGCAACGGGAGGTCGACAGCAACGCGGTCGCGTACCCGCGCCGCATACCGGTGGCGCTCGAGGAGGCCAAGGGCGCGACCATCAGGGACGTCGACGGAAACACGTTCCTCGACTTCTTCGCCGGCATCGGCGTGTTGAACGTCGGCCATTCCAACCCGTACGTGCTGGAGGGGGTCCACGAGCAGCTCGATAAGCTCACCCATACGGTGGACTTCCCCACCGAGGCGCGGATCGAGTTCATCGAACGGCTCAACGACATCGCGCCCGACGGTCTCTCCGGAAACAGCAAGGTCATCTTCGGCGGACCGAGCGGCAGCGACGCGATCGAGGGGTCGATCAAGCTCGCCAAACACAACACCGGCCGCCACGGAACCCTCGCCTTCGAGGGGTCGTACCACGGGACGACCGCCGGGGCGCTCAGCCTCACCGCCGGCAAGGCGTACAAGGAGGGATACGGCCCGCTGTTGGCCGACGCCGTCCACGTCCCGTTCCCCAACCCCAGCGAGCCGGGGCCGAGCGGTGACGTCGAGTCGTTCTGTCCCGCCGAGAACTGCTGTCAGGCGGGTACCTGTGCCCGTGCGCTGGACGCGGTTCAACGGAAGTTCGAGGGCCCGTACGGGGGCCACGAGTCGCCCGCGGGGATCTGGGTCGAGCCGATCCAGGGCGAGGGCGGCGTCGTCGTCCCGCCGGAGGGGTTCCTCGAGGGGCTCCGCGACATCGCGGACGACAACGACGCGATGCTGATCTTCGACGAGATCCAGACCGGGTTCGGGCGTACCGGCGAGTGGTTCGCGGCCGAGCACTGGGACGTGACGCCGGACGCGATGACGATGGCGAAGGGGATCGGCGGCTCGGGGCTCCCCATCGGCGCGATGATGTATCACGAGGAGTACGACACGTGGGGGCCGGGCGGTCACGTCGGCACGTTCCGCGGGAACGTCCCCGCGTTCGTCGGCGGGACGCGCGCGATCGAGTACGTCGAAGAGCACGACCTGCTCGACCACGCGACGGAGGTCGGGGGGTACATCCGGTCGCGGTTCCGCGAGCTCGCCGAGGACGTCCCCGAGATCGTCGATATCCGCGGAAAGGGGCAGTTCACGGGCGTCGAGTTCGAGGTGGACGGCGGACCCTCGAAGTCGCTCGTCGAATCGATCCAGCGCGAGTGCTACCACAGGGGCGTGCTCGTGTGGTACGCCGGACGCCACAAGAGCGTCCTTCGCCTGCTCCCGCCGCTCGTGTTGACGCAACGCCAGGCGGAGGTCGGCATGGACATCATCACCGAATCGGTCCGCGACGTCCTCGCGGACCACGGCGAGTGAACGCGGACGGTTACGCACCGCCGAGCGCCACCGGATACCGGTCCGTTCCGGGCGCAATCGCCGGTCGATCCGTCTGATCGCCCGCGATCGAAGAGCCGTCCCGGCGGTCGCGGTGACTCACGCGTCGGTCCCGGGAGACGACGGCGGCGCGTGACGGTTTCGGGTCGTCTGCTCCGAGCCATCAATAGTATTTAAATACCGTTATATAAGGTGTATTCTCAAATTGTATAGGTATGTAAGAGCGTTCAGGACCCTACGGAGAGCGATCTGAGATCGGAGCGAAGCCGCAGAGAGAAACATCGAATCGAGAGGGTCAAACCAGCTGAAAAGGGCTGAAGCGTCTCATCCCGAGGCGATCGACTGTAGCGGAGTCGTCAGAGTCTACGAAGGATCGGTTCCCGTCCGAAACAGTCTAAAACGGAGTTTCACGCGCTCCAACTCGCTCTCCGCCTGCAGAGATTGTCGGTCGCAGATCAGCCGTTCGACTCCGATCGCGAATCGCGCTTCGGGCTCGGGAGACGGAGAAGTATATTCAGACTGTCTTATATTTCTAACTGATAGGTATGCGGACAGTATCGGTGCGCGACCCGGAAACGACGCCGGTCGCGCCGGGCACCGTTACCGCCGCGGCGGCCAGAATCACGGCCCCGGTCCGAACGAGATCGCCGACCGCTCGTCGGATCGTGTCGCCGACTCGCGGCGGTCGGCCGGGGACGCGCGTAGAACGACCATCGTTACTATGTGCAGGCGGGTCCGAAACGTCGTATGGCGCCATCTCACGTCCTCGTCCCGCTCGACGGGTCGCCGCTGGCCGACGAGGCGCTCACGCGGGCGCTCGACCTCTTCGACTGCCGGGTGACCGTCCTGAACGTGGTGACCCCGATCGACGCGGGGATGAGCGAGGGCGGCATTCTCGAACCCGGCGAGGAGCGTCAGGAGACCGCGCGTGAAGGGGCCGACCGCATCGTCGAGCGGGCGAGAGCGCGGGCCGCGGAGGTCGATCGAGAGATCGACACGGCGGTGGAGAGCGGCGACCCGGCCGAGGTCATTCTCGACTACGTCGACGCTCACGACGTCGATCACGTGGTGATGGGCGGGCACGCCGACGAGCGGGGAAGTATCGCCCGCCGGGTGCTCGGCACCGTGGCCACCAGCGTCGTCGCCGAGGCCCCCGTCACCGTGACCGTCGTTCGCTGATCCGGGCCCTCACCCGCCGAGCACCGCGGCGAAGGCCTTGTAGAGCCCGAACCCGATCGCGATGGAGGCGACGAGCGTGATGAGCCAAAACGCGAGGGTCACGCCGATCTTCCGACGGGAGACGCCCGCCGAGCCGCCGGCGAGCCCCCCGCGGATGACCCCGGAGATGATGATGTTGTTGAACGATATCGGGATCCCCAAAGCGATGGCCAGCTGCGCGATGATGAACCCGGGAACCAGCGCGGCGATCGAGCGCCTGACCCCCAGCTGCGCGTACTCGCGGGAGGTCGCTTGGAGGAGCTTCGGCGCCCCCATCCAGGCGCCGGCGAGGATGCCGGTCGCGCCGAGCGCGAGCAGGACGACGCCGGGAAGCCCGAGTTCGACCCCGTAGAGGTTCTCGAGCGGGCCGGTCGCCAGCCCGACCTGACTGCCGCCGCTGGAGAAGGCGACGACGCTCCCGAGGACGATGAGGAACGTCCGAATGCCGCCCTCGACCGACGCCTGGGTCCGGCGCCGAATGAGCAGGAACCACGCCGCGGCGGCCGTCAGCGTGACGAGCACCACCACGGGGTCGACATCGGCGACCATCGGCGTCTCGACCTGCCGCGCGATGAATCCCGCGACGGAGCTCTGGCTCGCGTCGGGCGGCGACGGGATGACGCCCAACTGCACGTTGGCGACGATGCCGCCGACGACCGCCGCGAGTAGCGGGACGCCGACCGTCTCCGGGATGTCGTCGCGCCGGAGAATGGTGGCGGTGAGATAGGCGAGCCCGCCCGAAACGGGGGGGACGAGCAACCAGAAGAGCCCGATGCGGCGGTAGGTGTCTATGGCGGGGTCGCCGCCGAGCGAGAGGCCGACGCCGACCATCGCTCCCGTCGTCGCGAACGCCGCCGGCACCGGGTAGCCGGTGTAGACGCCGAAGGCCATGAAGCCGGTCGCGGTCAGCAGTCCCGCCGTCGCCGCCAGCGACGTTATCTGGACGCCGTTGATGAGCCCCGCCCCGACCGTCTCGGAGATCGCTCCGCCCTGCGTGAGCGCGCCGAGCGCGGCGAGGATGCCGATGAGGAAGGCCGCCCGCATCGTTGAGATGGCGTTGGCGCCGATCGCCGGGGCGAACGGCGGCGAGTTGCTGTTGGCGCCGAGCGCCCACGCCGTGGCGAGGCTGGTGAGCGTCGCCAGCACAACGAGCGCCCAGAAGACGGTTCCCGCCACGGTCAACGGCCTCCGCTGACGGGGATTCGGACCATACCACCCACTTCGACAGAGCCCGTGGTTAAACGTTCCCCCGACGGGGCGAGGATCACGGCGAACAGCCGACCGATCTCCGGTCCCGCTGTTCGCTCGCAACCGTCGTCGAGACGTGGTACGCCGGGAGGTCCGCGAGGAGGGACACGTCAAGGCGTGCGAGCCCTTCGATTCCGGGATTCAGACCGGCCTGTGAGCCAAGTCGATGCCACCGAATGAACCCCTTTCTTTCGTGTGCATCATGGAGACTGTCTCTACTTCGTGAACGTAGCTCGCGGCCGCGACGGTGACGCGGTAGGCGTTGGTGCGGTGGATTCCCTCCGTCTCTATCGGGTCATCGACTTCGAGGTCGATCAGAGTGGGTACGGGCGCCCGTGAGCGACCGGGCCGGAGTACCGATCTTGGAGGAGGTGCAATAGTTGCTACTAGAGGTGATACGGTAGCGTGAAGACCGTTATGGGGCCGGAGGGATTTGAACCCCCGATCGACTGATATCTCCGGTGCGCCTCGGAACTCCAGAGGGTCGTCAACGCGAGCGATGATCAGTCGCCCGCTCGGTATATCAGTCTGGAGTGTCGTCCCGGGCACGAACCTCTGGAGTCAGTCGCCATGCCTGGCTTGGCCACAGCCCCACGCGGTATCGCATTAGGTGGTTGCCGAAACGCGGATAAAGGGGTTTCGATCGCGAGCGATCGGGTGACGACAGGGCGACGCGAGCGGCGCCGTTACCGAGCGAGGTCCGACCGCTGTTCCCGGCGATAGCCTCAGCGGTCGTCGTCGCTCCAGTCGCACTCCTGGCATTTGAACCCGGTGACGAACTCGGTGACGCTCGGCATGTAGCCGACGGTGATGACGTCGCCGCCGCACTCGGGGCAGTCCCGCTCGGCGTCCGCGATGGACTCGGCTTCGAGCACCGACTCGCCTTCGACCAGCTCCGCGAGCTTCTCGGGCGTCACCATTCGGCCCTGCACGACGCGATTGGACATACGTCGCGTAGACGGCGGAGCACCTAAACCCCGGCGACACGCCGGTGTGGGGAGCCGCCGATCGCGACGCGACGCCTACAGCCAGGGCGCCCGGGAGTCGTCGTCGGTGAACGGGTCCGACTCGTCGTCGCCCGCGTCGCGGTCGCCGCCGTTGGCCAGCACCGCCACGTCGTCGTCCACGATCGGCCCGGGCGCGTCCGGCGGGGCGTCGAGCGGCGGGTCGGTCGGCGCGGGATCTCCGTCCGCGGGCGCCTCGTCGGAGCCTCCCTCCTCGTCGGCGTCTTCGTCGTCGCCGTCGCGGGGACCGTCGCCCGGCCCGTCCTCGTCGCCCGGCGAGTCGCCGCCGGAGTCCGCGACGGGACCGGCGTTCGGGTCGTACGCGAAGAGCGTGGTGACGGCGAGGACGGCCAGCGCGATGGGCGCCTCGGTCTGCATCAGGTCGAACGGACCGAGCAGGATCGGGAGCGCGAGCACGCCGAGCGCGACCGCCGAACCGAACCGGAAGCGGTCGATGTCGACGCGGCCCCGGAGGTGCGGCGACAGCAGCGCGACCGCGAGGGCGAACGAGACGCCGACGCCCGCCGCGGCGGCGCCGTTAACGACGTACTCCGGCGAGGTCATCTCGCCCGGGCGCACGGCGAAGCCGGCAGGGTCGAAGCTCGCGACGAACCCGAGCGCGATGATGACGCCCGGGCTCGGGAGGTACTCGCCGATCTCCGAGCTCGCGGTCTTGGCGGCGATCGTGAGGATCACCAGCCCCGCGAACCGCTCGAAGACGTGGAGGTCGAGGAACGCCTTGAACGTCGGCGCGAAGGCCGCCTCGATCGCCGCGATGGGAACGACCACCGCGCCGATCAACAGCACGGAGGTCGCCATCTCCCGGCGGCTCCCGTCCATTTCGGCGAGGATCACGGCCGCGGTGGCCGACCCGCCGAAGATGAGGATCCCGGTCTCGACGACGCCGGTGGCGGTGCCCAACACGCCGGCGATGACTAACGCCGGGAAGATGCCGTCGATCAGCGGCAGCACCATGACGGTCGCGAGCAGCTTCGTCGCGCTGCCCACCTGCCGCTCTAAGCGGAGCGCTATCGGGTGGCGTGAAACGCTCATTCAGGGGCGATGTCCCTGACCGACGGGTACACGGTGGGAAGCAGACGACCCGCGATAGCCGAGGGCCCGGCGTGCGGAGTCGAAGCCGCGAGCGGCCCGACCAGCCCATGTAAAGAGTTTGCGCGGATTGCCGGCTGTAAAGGAGGCGCCGAGGGTGCGGATCGGCTGGCCGGCGGTGCGCGCGTTCACGGGACTGTCGGAGTCCATACTCTATATACGCGTTTCGGTTGCGTTAAAGGTTGTGTGAGACCTGTCCGCACGACACGGACGATCGCTGTATCTCATTTAAAAAGGCGGGTACGAACCGGTGACGAATCCCGGATTTCGCCGGCGATCCGTCGACGGCGCCGGCGTTAGAGCGCCGATCCGTGGGAGACGGCTCGCGGACGTGCCTGTCGAACTGTGACACGCGAGAGCCGAGGGCGGGTGATCGAAGGCGAGAGCCGAGTGCGGGTGATCGAAGGGAGGTCGCAGGCGCCTCGTCCGTGGAGAGCGCGAGGCTGGCACTCGCGCCGAACGCCTGACGAGCACCCGTGCCGGTCAGGTTCGATATCGGCTCCGCCGCGCGCGATATGATCCACGCCCGTGCATATATATCGAACTCGAATGAGAATGAGGTGCACGTCCGTGCGGACTCGCAACGTTTTTGATGCGGCACTCACGACGGTTTATATGGAGACCAACTCCGGTCGATTCTCTGCGAAGCTCGACGTGCCGGAAGCGCTGACGTTCGACGACGTGCTCCTCCGCCCCAAGGAGAGCCGGGTGGAGCCCGACGACGCCGACCTCTCCGCGCGCGTCTCGAAGAACGTCGAACTCACCGTGCCGGTCCTCTCGGCGGCGATGGACACCGTCACCGAGAGCGACCTAGCGATCGCGATGGCCCGGGAGGGCGGCCTCGGCGTCCTGCACCGCAACATGACCGTCGAGGAGACGGCCGCCGAGGTCGAGCGCGTCAAGCGCGCCCACGAGCTCGTCATCCGCCGCGAGAACGTCGTGACGGTCTCGCCCGACGACACCGTCCGCGAGGCCGACGCCGTGATGGAGCGACAGGGCGTCTCCGGCGCCCCGGTCGTCGACGCGGAGGACGCCGTCCTCGGCATCATCTCCGGGACGGACATCCGCCCCTACCTGGAGGTCGGCGAGGACGACGCCGTCAGCGAGGCGATGACGGACGAGGTCATCACCGCGTCGGAGGACGTCGACGCGCGCGAGGCGCTCGAACTGATGTACGACCACAAGATCGAGCGCGTCCCGATCGTCGACGGCGAAGACCGCCTCGTCGGGCTCATCACCATGCAGGGCATCCTCCAGCGCCGCGAGCACGAGGAGGCCGCCCGCGACGACAGGGGCCGCCTGTTGGCCGGCGTCGCCGTCGGCCCCTTCGAGGAGGAACGCGCGATCGCGGCCGACGAGGCCGACGTCGACGTGATCTTCATCGACTGCGCGCACGCCCACAACCTCAACGTGCTCGACTCCGCCCGCGCGATCAAAGAGACCGTCGACGCCGACGTCGTCGTCGGCAACGTCGGGACTCGCGAGGCCGCCGAGGCCGCCGTCGACTTCGCCGACGGGCTGAAGGTGGGGATCGGGCCGGGGTCGATCTGCACCACGCGCGTCGTGAGCGGCGCCGGGATGCCGCAGATGACCGCGGTCTCGGAGGTCGCGGACGTGGCGTCCCAGCAAGGCGTCCCGGTGATCGCTGACGGCGGGATCCGCTACTCCGGCGACGCGATCAAGGCGCTGGCCGCGGGCGCGAACGCCGTGATGCTCGGCTCGTACTTCGCCGGCACCGACGAGGCGCCCGGGCGCGTCATCACGATGCAGGGGAAGAAGTACAAGCAGTACCGCGGGATGGGCTCCGTCGGCGCGATGAAGTCCGGCGGCGGCGACCGCTATCTCAAGGAGGAGGACGAAGACGAGGAGTTCGTGCCCGAGGGCGTCGAGGCCGCGACGCCGTACAAGGGGAGCCTCGCCTCGGAGCTCCACCAGCTCACCGGGGGGATCTGCTCCGGCATGGGGTACGTCGGCGCCGCGACCGTCCCCGAGCTGCACGAGCGAGCCGAGTTCGTCCGCGTCTCCAGCGCCGGGCAGACCGAGGGCCACCCGCACGACGTGATGATCACCGACGAGGCGCCGAACTACAGCCCGAACGAGTGATCGCTCGCCGGATCGGCCGACGGTCGGCCCACGGTCCGACGGCGTTCGATAGCGGCGGCGTGGTCCCGAAGAGGTATTTTAATATAGTCCGCGAAGAGACGAAACGTGTGAGCGAACACGTCGTCGCTCCGAGAATCCATGAGTGAGCAACCGCCGCTGGTCCTCGTGGTCGAGGACGAACCAGATCTGGCCGACCTGTACGCCGCGTGGCTCGGCGACGAGTATCGCGTTCGAACCGCGTACGGCGGCCAGGAAGCGCTGGAGAACCTCGACGAAGTCGACGACGATGTCGATACGATCCTGTTGGACAGGCGGATGCCGGGGCTCTCGGGCGACGAGGTGCTGTCTGCCGTCCGCGAGCGCGGCATCGACTGCCGGGTCGCGATGGTCACCGCGGTCGAGCCCGACTTCGACATCCTGAAGATGGGGTTCGACGACTACCTCGTGAAACCCGTCACCAGCGACACCCTCAGGGAGACGGTCGCGGGGCTGTTGCGACGGGGAGAGTACGACACGGAGATGCAGGAGCTGTTCTCGCTGACCTCCAAGAAGGCGATGTTGGAGACCGAGAAGAGCGCCACGGAACTCGCCGACAACGACGAGTATCAGCGACTCACCGACCGCATCAACGAGCTCCGGTCGCGGGCCGACGAGTCGCTGGAGGCGGTCACCGAGGACGAAGACGACTTCGAGAAGCTGTTTCAGGACTTCGACGACGGGAACTGACGGCCCGAGGCGGCTCGGAACGCGACGCGACCGGCGTCCGGAACCGAAACGCGGCTCCGCTTCCGCCCCGCCGACTGTTTAAATACGGTCCGGCCGAACCGACGACCGAATGCGCGTCAGCGACCTCCCGCTCGCCGAGCCGTACGTCGACCACTTCGCCGAGCGGGGGATCCGCGAGCTGTACCCGCCGCAGGCGGCCGCCGTCGAGGCCGGCGTCGTCGACGGCGAGAGCCTCGTCGCCGCGGTCCCGACGGCCTCCGGGAAGACACTGATCGCCGAGCTCGCCATGCTGTCGGCGATCGAGCGCGGCGGCAAGGCGCTGTACATCGTCCCGCTGCGCGCGCTCGCCAGCGAGAAGAAGACCGAGTTCGAGCGCTGGGAGGACCACGGCGTCACGGTCGGCGTCTCCACCGGCAACTACGAGTCCGACGGCGAGTGGCTCGCCACGCGGGACGTCATCGTCGCCACCTCGGAGAAGGTCGACTCGCTGATCCGCAACGGCGCCCCGTGGATCGACGACCTCACCTGCGTCGTGAGCGACGAGGTCCACCTCGTCGACGACCCGAACCGCGGCCCCACCCTCGAAGTGACCCTCGCGAAGCTCCGGAAGGTGAACCCCGGGCTCCAGACGGTCGCGCTCTCGGCGACCGTCGGCAACGCCGACGTCATCGCCGACTGGCTCGACGCCGGGCTGGTCGAGTCGGACTGGCGCCCGATCGACCTCCGGATGGGCGTCCACTTCGGTAACGCCGTCGACTTCGCCGACGGGAGCAAGCGGGAGGTCCCCGTCGAGCGCGGCGAGGACCAGACCGCCCGGCTCGTCGCCGACGCGCTCGACACCGAGGAGGACGGGCAGGGCGGCTCCTCGCTCGTCTTCGTCAACTCCCGCCGCAACGCCGAGTCGTCGGCCCGGAAGCTCACCGACGTCACCGGGTCGCGGCTCACCGACGACGAGCGCGACCGCCTCCGCGAGCTCGCCGAGGAGATCCGCGGCGTCTCCGACACGGACACGTCGGAGGACCTCGCCGACGCGGTCGCGCAGGGGTCGGCGTTCCACCACGCGGGGCTCGCGAGCGAGCACCGGTCGCTCGTCGAGGACGCGTTCCGCGACCGCCTCATCAAGTGCATCTCCGCGACGCCGACGCTCGCCGCCGGCGTCAACACCCCCGCCCGCCGGGTGATCGTCCGCGACTGGCGCCGCTACGACGGGGAGTTCGGCGGGATGAAGCCGCTCGACGTGCTGGAGGTCCACCAGATGTGCGGGCGCGCGGGTCGGCCCGGACTCGACCCCTACGGCGAGGCGGTGCTGCTCGCGAACGACGCGGACACGAAGGAGGAGCTGTTCGAGCGGTACCTCTGGGCCGACCCCGAGCCGGTCCGCTCGAAGCTCGCCGCCGAGCCCGCGCTCCGGACCCACGTGCTCGCCACCGTCGCCTCCGGCTTCGCCTCCACCCGCGACGGGCTCCTCTCCTTCCTCGACAACACCCTCTACGCCACGCAGACCGACGACGAGGGGCGGCTCGGGGCCGTCACCGACACCGTCCTCGACTACCTCGCCGTCAACGGCTTCATCGACCGCGACCGCGACGGCGGGACGGAGAGCCTGACCGCGACCGGCATCGGCCACACCGTCTCGCGGCTCTACCTCGACCCGATGAGCGCCGCGGAGATGATCGACGGGCTGCGGTCGGTCGGGGACGCGGGGACCGGCGGCGTCGCCGGCGCGGGCGGCGACGACGGGGAGTTCGTCATGACGGCCGACGGCGACGGAGACGCCGACGAGCCCGGGTTCGGGACGTACGCGCGAGCCGGGGAGGACGGCGACGAGAGCGAGACGGCGGACGCCGCGGGCGACCCGGCCGACGGCGACGCCGACCCCGCCGCTCCCCAGGTCACCCCGCTCGGCCTCTACCACCTCGTCAGCCGCACGCCCGACATGTACGAGCTCTACCTGAAGTCGGGGGACAGAGAGACGTACACCGAGCTCTGCTACGAGCGCGAGGGCGAGTTCCTCGGCGACGTGCCCTCCGAGTACGAGGACGTGCGCTTCGAGGACTGGCTCGCGTCGCTGAAGACGGCCCGCCTCCTCGAGGACTGGGCGAACGAGGTCGACGAGGACCGCATCACGGAGCGGTACGGCGTCGGCCCGGGAGACATCCGCGGGAAGGTCGACACCGCCGAGTGGCTGCTGCGCGCGGCCGAGACCCTCGCGCCGGACGTAGAGGACGTCGACGGCGATGTCGTCGTCGCGGTCCGCGAGGCCCGCAAGCGGATCGAGTACGGCGTCCGCGAGGAGCTGCTCGACTTAGCTGGGGTCCGGAACGTCGGCCGGAAGCGCGCCCGCCGGCTGTACGAGGCCGGCGTCGAGACGCGCGCCGACCTCCGCGAGGCCGACAAGGCGGTCGTGCTCGGCGCGCTCCGCGGCCGCGAGCGCACCGCCGAGCGCATCCTCGAACACGCGGGGCGCGAGGACCCGTCGATGGACGACGTGCGTCCGGACAAGTCGGCCTCGGCGGCGGCGACCGCGGGCTCCGCGAGCGACGGGGACGGCGACGGGCAGGCGAGCCTGGGTGATTTCGAGTGAGCGACGGGACGGAAACGACCCCTGATACCGGGTCCGACGACGGCCGCCCCGACCCGTCGACCCCGCCGCACCGCCTCGTCCGTGGAACGGTCGCCATCGACGACCTCCACGCCTTCCTCGCGCGCCTCGACGGAATCGCCGACGAGACCGGCGCGGTCGTGCAGGCGTTCGACGCCGACCTCGTCGTCTCCGACGCTCACCTCCGCGCCGCGGTCCGCCTCGCCGCCCGTGCGATCGCCCGCGGCGAGGCCGTCGCTCGCGACCCGGGCGTCGAGATCATGCTGTACGCGGCCGGCCGTCGACAGATCGACCGCGCGCTGGCGCTGGGCGTCTCAGAGGGCGAACAGCGCGCGGTCGTGCTGGTCGCCGACTTCGGCGGCGTCGACGGCGCGGACCGACCCGCCGCGGACCTCGACGCGGCCGACCGAGCGGTCGAGCGGCTGACGGCTCCCCCCGCCGCCGCCGAGTTCGATCGGGAACGAGTGACGGAGTTTTACGGCGTCTCCGACCGCGAACTCGCGGCGACCGCCGGCGACCTGGCCGACGTCGTCCGCGAACGGGTGGCGCTGCTCGACGTCGAGAAGTGACCGGGAACGCGGGTGACCGATTCCCATACCCCTTCGCTTCCACTGGAAACCGCGGTACGTAGGAAGTGTTCGAGTCCAGACGAAGCGAGCGGTCGAGCGGAACGAGGCGATCCACGCGAAACGGACCCCCGCAGACGAAGCGGAGGGGGACGCCGCGTTTGGATCGAGGACGGGCGAACCGCGAGAATAGTCCATCCTGGATTCGAACCAGGGTCGTTGCCCCCAGAAGGCAACAGGATTGGCCACTACCCCAATGGACTGTGCGCAACCATCGATAGCCTGTGCGTGTTTGTAAGCGTTGCGCGTCGCCGGCCCTCTGTCACGCGTTCACAGGCGGTGGGAGAGCCGGGTGCCTCCTCCGCGACCGGGATCTGATCGAAGAACGTGCGCATATCGATGCGTTTTACTCGTCCGAATGGCCACGAAGCTGTATGTACGTCGGACGATTCGTCGTCGTCGCCCCCGGAATCGGCGCCTACCGCGTCTCCTCGCGCTCGTTCCCGAACCGGCGCGTGCTCGACCGCGGCGGGACCCTCACGGTCGGACCGACGCCGGACGCCTCCGAGACCGACAATCCGTACGTCTCGTACAACTGCGCGCGGGCGGTCCGGACCCCGGCCGACGAGCCGCTCGCGGTCGTCGGGAACGGCTCGCACGTCGACCCGATCGCGGAGAAGCTCGAACTGGGGTACCCGGCGCGCGACGCGCTGGCGACGCCGCTGCTCGCGCTCGACTTCGAGAAGGACGACTACGACACGCCGCGGATCGCCGGCGTCGTCGGGAGCGAGACGGCGACGGTCGGCGTCGTCCGCCGCGACGCGCTGCTCGTCGAGGCCGTCGACGAGCCGACGATCGTCGCCACCTACGAGACCGACAGCCCGGAGCCGTACGCCCTCGCGGCGGCGAACGACGAGCGTCCGGACGCGGGCGCGGCCGCGAGCGAGGTCCTCGGCGCCGACTTCGAGCACCCGGTGTGCGCCGCGGGCGCGACCGTCGACGACGACGGCGTGACGCTCGCGCTCGACAACGGCGACGCGTAGCGGGCCGCCCGAGGCGGGGCGTCGGCGACGTCCCGGCCGACCCCTTTTCCGGCTCCCGACGCCTTTTGACCGCGGCGGCCGACCGCCTCCATGGAGCGCGTCACCGCGGCCGATTATCACGACATCGCCACGCCCGCCGACCCGCGGATCTCGCCCGACGGGGACCGGGTCGCCTTCCTGCGACGCCAGCCGACCGACGACGAGACCGTCGAGTCGACGGTGTTCCTCGTCGACGTCGCGGGCGGCGACCTCCGCAGGCTCACCCTGGCCGAGGGCTCCGACGCGGAGCCGCGCTGGAGCCCGTCCGGCGACCGGATCGCGTTCACGTCGACGCGGGGGGCGGACGACGACACCCAGCAGCTGTGGGTCCTCCCGGTCGACGGCGGCGAGGCCCGCCGGGTCACCGACGTCGTCGGCGGCGTCTCGGAGATCGCGTGGTCGCCGGACGGGGACCGGATCGCCTTCGTCCAGTCGGTGACCGCCGAGGACCGCGAGGAAGGCCGGGACCTGTCGGTGCCGGAGGAGTACGAGCCGGACGACCACCCCGACCCGCGCGTGATCGACCGCACCGTCTACCGCTCCGGACAGCGCTTCTTCGACGGGCGGCGGTCGGGCGTGTACGTCGTCGACGCGGACGCGGACGTCGACGGCGCGACCGCGGCGGACCCCGCCGAGGGCGTCGAGCGGGTGACCGACCGCGACGCCGACTTCGCCGCGCCCGACTGGGGGGACGCCGACACGCTCTACTTCGCCGAGGAGGTCGGCGACGACCCGGACGACTCCGCGGAGATCGCGATCCGCGCGCACGACTTCGAGACGGGCGACACCGAGCGCGTCCACACGACCACCGGCTGGGGCGCCGCGATCGCGGCGACCGCGGACGGGCGAGTGGCCTTCACCCACGCCGAGCCGGAGCAGGTGTCGATGCAGCCGGTCGACCTCCGCGTCGTCGACCGCGAGACGGGCGACGTGACCGAGCTCACGGACGGGATCGACCGCGGGCTCGGCTACGAGGCCGCGCCGCAGTGGGGTCCCGACGACGCGACGCTGTACTTCGCGACCCCCGACGAGGGGAAGACGGCGCTGTGGCACGTCCCGGCCGACGGGAGCGCGGCCCCCGAGCGCCTCCTCCGGCCGGGGACCGTCTCCGGCGCGACCGTCGGCGGCGACGACGGCGCCGGCCCCGGCGAGGTGACCGTCGCGGTCGCCGCCAGCGAGTGGGACCACCCGGGCGACGTCTTCGCGCACGACGCGTGGGGCGGCGAGACGACGCGGCTCACGGAGCTGAACGCCGACTACCTCGCCGATCGCGCGATCGGCGAGCCCGAGGAGATACGGTTCGAGTCGGAGGGGACGGAGATCCAGGGGTGGGTGATGACGCCGCCGGAGTTCGACTCGGACGGCGAGGCGGTCGACGGGGCGGACGGCGAGACGGACGAGGAGTACCCCCTCGCGGTCGAGATCCACGGCGGCCCCCACGCGATGTGGTCGACCGCGGGGACGATGTGGCACGAGTTCCAGACGCTCGCGGCCCGCGGCTACGTCGTCTTCTGGTCGAACCCGCGCGGGTCGACCGGCTACGGCGAGGCGTTCATGCAGGCGATCGAGCGCGACTGGGGCGACGCGACCCTCTCCGACGTGATGGCCGGCGTGGAGACGGTCGCGGAGCGCCCGTCCGTCGACGAGACGAACGCCTTCGTCACCGGCGGCTCCTTCGGCGGGTTCATGACCGCGTGGACGGTGGGGCAGACCGACTACTTCCGCGCGGCCGTCTCGCAGCGCGGCGTGTACGACCTCACCGGCTTCTACGGCTCGACCGACGGCGCGTACAAGCTGCTCGAGGGCGACTTCGACACGGTCCCGTCCGAGGAGCCCGGCTGGCTGTGGGAGCAGTCGCCGACCGGCCACGCCGACGCGGTCGACACGCCCACGCTGTTGATCCACAGCGAGGACGACACGCGGACGCCGATCTGCACGGCGGAGCTCTACCACCGGATCCTCCGGAAGAACGGCGTCGACACGCGGTTCGTGCGGTACCCGCGCGAGGGACACGAGCTCTCCCGCTCCGGGGAACCCGGGCACGTCGTCGACCGCATCGAGCGGATCGCTCGCTGGTTCGACGGCTACTCCGAGCACCACGACGCGCCGCGGGCGCTCGACCGTCCCGACGAGGCGGGGCTGAGCGCGGCGGACAACGGCGAGGCGGAGGGCGACGGAGACGAGGCCGACGAGACGGGCGGCGAGGCCGGCGAAGCGTAGCGCCTCACGACGAGCCGTCGGGATCGAACGACTCGATCGCCGCGTGGACGCCTTCGACCCACTCGTCGAGCGCCTCGTGCAGCCGCTCTTTCGCCTCCGGGACCGGGACCGCGGTGTACTGGTAGACGTAGCCGCCGGAGTCGAGCAGCCGGCGGCGGCGCTCGACGAGCCCCTTGTCCCGCAGCGTCGACAGCGAACGGTTCACGTTCGACCGGTCCCGGTCGAGGGCCTCGGCGAGCTCGGCGACGGTGCTCCCCGGGTGATCGAGCAGGGTCAGGTACGTGCGGCTCTCGTGGTCTCGAATGCCGAACACGCAGGAGAGCACGTGCTCGAACGAGGGGGAGACGTCGCCGACGAGGTCCTCGATCTCGGGGTCGCTCATGGGCGTCGTTCGGCTGCGGTCGGGTTAAAAGTCGTCATCGGCGGACCGCGGCCGAGGGTCGGCGCCCGACTCAGTCGCCGTCGACGCCGGCGTCGGCGCTGGCGTACCCCATCCGGTCGATACAGCCGCGCATCTCGTCCTCCTCCGCGTGGCGGTGAAGGTTGGTCGGCGTGTCGCAGTGATACGTCTCCCCGTCGTACCGGAGCACGACCTCGTGGCGCCCGCCGGCGACCTCGACATCGACGAGGATCCGACGGCCGTCGTTGAGGGCGTCGATGATCTCGTCGGCCGACAGCTCGCCGGCCTCGATCCGGAGTACCTCGCTCATACGCGCTCTTCGCGCGTCGTCGAATTAAAACCGTCCGTGCCGCGCTCGCGAGTCACGTCATCGTCGAGTCCGGACCGCCCTCCGTCTCCGGGGGCTCGACGCCCTCGGCGGCGGCGACGTCGTCCGTGCGCTTTTCCGTCTCGACGTGCCAGCGGTCGATCTCGGACTCGTACTCGTCGAGGATCTCGCTCACTTCGGCCTTCAGCTCGTCGTCGTTGACGTTCACCTCGAACTCGAACGTCTCGCCGTCCTCGCCGCGGCCGACCTCCTGGATGTTGGCGCTGACGAGCTCGTTGTCGAAGTAGTACGGTGCCATCTGCGTCATCACTTTCCGGTACACCGTGTCCTCCACCTTCCGGAGCGCCTTGCGGCTCGCCGAGTCGGCCGCGCGGGCGACGTGGCCGATCGATTCGCCCCAGCTCTCCATCGCGCTCTCGGTGTCGTTCTCCTCGACCTTCTCGTAGGACTCGGTGAGCTTCTCGCCGGCCGTCTGGAGGTCTTCACCCGGCGTCTGGCCGGCCTGTTCGCCCTCGCCCTCGGCGACGGACGCCTGCTCGGCGGTCTTCGCCGACACGTCCTCGTCGATGCGCTCGTGGGACTTCGGGCGCCAGTCGTCGAACTCGTAGAACGCGTCGCCGTCGGCGCCCGTCTCGCGGAGCGCCAATGCGATTCGCTCGCCGTGTTCGACCACGTCGCCCCAGTCCCCGCGCATCTTGAAGCCGGAGATGCTCTCTTCCATCGCGTGGACCCCCCTACGAAACGAACGCGTATAAGTCTCTCCGACCTGACGCGAGCCCGCGCAGGTCAGCCGCGGCTCCGCGGTCGGCGCTCTCTCGGCCTATTTGCCGTACGAGAACCGACGGCCGAGCGCGTCGACGCGGTCTTTGAGGTCGCTGAGGACCCCCGCGGGCGACACCCGGCGGATCGAGGACTCGTCGACCTCGATTCGCTCGCCGGCGAACGGGTCGTGCTCGACGCGGTCCTCCGGGTCCTTGTCGCCGTTCACCGCGCCCACGACGGTCGACATCGAGCACCGGCCGCACGCTTCTGCGTTGATCTCCTCGTCGGACATGGTACTATCTACCGCATGATCGTGTTCGACGGTGTTAAAACCCGTTGTCGGCGCCGCTGTCGCGTTTTCACGCCGCACGGTCGGACTCTCGAACCGACCGACGCCGGCCCGACGAGCTTTTCAATCGGTCCGTGGAATGAGATCACATGGGATACCGCGTCGTCGACACGGAGACCGTGGAGCCGAAGCCAGACCGCCCCTGCGAGTGCCGGAAGCTCTCCGAGCCGGGCGGGCTCGACGCCGCGGCGATCAACCGCTTCCGAGCCGAGCCGGGCGAACAGCTCCCGCTCGCGTACCACTACCACGAGACCCAACAGGAGGCGTTCTACGTCCTCGACGGGACGCTCTCGGTCGAGACCCCGGAGCGGATCTACGAGGTGTCCGCGGACGACCTGTTCGTCGTCGACCCGGAGAGCCCGCAGCGCGCGTACAACCCGGCCGACGCCGACGGCCCTGTGACCGTGCTCGCGATCGGCGCGCCGCCCGCCGACGGCGACGCGGTCGCGTACGATCCGCCGATGAGTGACGCGCCGACGCGGCGAGCGCCGGACTCCGAGGAGCCTGCGGCGCGAATCCGCGAGGCAAGGTTCCGGACCTACGCGACGAGTACCTCGGACCGCGTCTCAAACCGACTATGTACAGTACGACCTCGATCGGACGTGGTCGTCCACGGCGAGCGCTTCGAGTCGGGGAGATGCGGATGCGCAACAGAACAGTTCTTCAACCGGCGCTTGAGCTACGGGGCCCACGACCATCATTGACACCTGTTTCGCGCCGGTGACGAGCCCGAAGGTCGGGGAACTGGAGCGGCTCGTCGGTGGCACCGTCCCGACGAGGCGATCACGCGAACGAGGGGGCATTACGGCAGCCGACGTCACCTTCGTCCTCGTCGCGCCGAGTCGGATCCCGACGAGGTCGCCGCGTTGTCCGCGACTTCCGGGACGCAACCACCCTGCTGAAGTTCGGCTACTACGGCACACGAGGTGAACCTGATGTGGGTCGCGCCGGACGAAGAGCGACGTCGACAGCGAGGCCGCGGGACGTCCGGCGGTTCGCCTGTGACCGTCGAGGAGCCGGACGAGGGGTTTCTCCCGCTTCGCGAAGCGATTCTGGCGGTGACCGGCGATGCGCCGAGTCGCACCCCCGCGCCCTCGGCGCGCGTTTCACGCGGGACCGCGCGAGCCGCCGACGAGCCGGGTGCGCGCTGCTGGCCGAGGAACAGGAGCCGATCGAAGGCGGCGCCGGCGGCCGCGTCGCTCCCGACCCGCGGTCTCCGAGGGGGGATACGAGAGACCCTCTCGCGAGACGACGGTGACCGTCTCGATCAGCGGTCGATCTGTCCGGCGACGTACAGATATCGAAACACCCGCCGAGGTGATCGCCAGGTGTTCCGCGGGGGCTAGCCGCGAAGACGGCCCGTGACGCTTCGGGGTGTCACCCGCGCGGCCGTGGCGGTGATCGAGCACCCCGAAGTCGTCGAGACCCGGTCGCCGCGTGTCGGCCGCGCGGGCGGTGGAGCTGGCGAGCCGGGCGCGAGGTCTCGTCGGTCTGCCGACTGGCGGAGCGCCTCGACGCGGACGGTCCTCGGACCAGGCGGAGAGGCGAGACCAGCGACCGCGACCTCGCGACGACGGGACCGTCGACCTGGAGCGCGGCCTCGGGTCGGGCCGACGGCGGACGCCGTCACGGGCGATCGCGGTCGCGCCGCCGGCGTCGGAGCGACACCGGCCGTTCCGGCGAGGTCACTGCGCGACGCCTGAGTCGGTTGGGAAGAACCGCGCCGCTGACCGGATGTGGAAAAAAGAATGGAAGTTCGAAGCCGCGGGAGACGGCTGCAGTCGTCGCTCCCCGGGTTCGACGGCGGCGCGAGGTCCGTCCCGCTGGCCGACTGATGTTCTCGTAGCCGATCTTCACCCAGTGAGAGGGCGAGGTAGATGAGGAACCAGAGCGCAGCACATCTGGACGACCGACGACGGCGATGGAGCTGAAGGCCTCCGGCTCGCGCCCTGGATGAGGTTCTGGTACAGTTGTTAGAAATCGCCCAGCAGGGCGAGCCCCAATGACCGGTGATCGTCCGTCATGATCAGCCCCGGGACGCCCCCGTTCGAGACGAGCTTGTGTGGAGTCGTCCCACGTTGGCCAGCCAGACCGGTGGCGGTCAACAGCGCGAGCGCCGGCGAGCAGCTGGTTCGCGCCCGCCGAAGCAGCGCCCACAGCGTCAGCCACTCCGCCGGATGATGACGCATCAGGTTAACGGGACGCCTGGACCAGGCGATTGGTGTCAGCGACCCGCGAGCGAGGCTTCCGAGGGCCGCCCACGGGCGCGTAGGTTCTCGAAGCCGGACGCGGTGTCGCCCGTGGGGAACCCGACGATTTCGCTCGCATCTGTAGGCGGCCGAGGCGGACGGCGGCTGGTCGGCGACGTGACAGGAGGGCCTCACGAGCACGCAGCGCCATGAACGGCGCCCCGAACGACTGGGGCAGGCCCGAAGGCTGGTGAGGATGATGCGCCGCCGGTCGCGAAGTTCGGCCAGCGCCGCGCGATCCCGCCCGCGGGGTCGGCCGACCCGGCCGCCGAGAGCGTCGACAGCGCGACGCGCCCCGGCGAGCAGTCCCTCACCCGAGCATGCCGCCGTAACCGATCAGCCGAGCGTCGTCTCTTGTCGAGTTTGTTTGCCGTCGTCCACGAGGAGACCAAGGCGTAGTGACAATCCGCTGATCGTCCGCAAGCGATTGTGAATGAACAGGAGCAGGGAACAGCGGCGCGAGCCGGCTCCCTCGACGCCCAGAAGCCGTTGACCGCGCCATCGAGTAGGCGATGACGAGCGGCTGCGCCCGGACGTGCCGAGCAGCGTGGCCGACCGATGATCGCAGCAGCGCCCCCCGACCGCGGTGTAGCAGGAGGACGACGAGAGTATCACCGCGGCTGGAGTCAGGCGTCCAAACCCGGGAGCGCGCCTCCGGCGAATCGCGGCGTACAGCATGATGACGGGACCCACGGCCGCCCGTTCGGGTTCATCGCGAGCAGGCCGACGACCCGGGGATCCACTGCCCGCTCCGGAGTTCCTGAGCGCGTCCGCGAGGAACGAGCGTTCCGGCGGGGTAGCGACGCGTCGCCGACCGCCGGGAACAGCGCGAACGGGAACTCGATGCCGAGCCAGACGCCGCCGAAGACGGCGGCGACGAACAGGACGGTCCCCGGCACGAACGGGCCGTTCAGCTGGTACAGGTAGACCCCGAACACCAGCGCGAGCGCGATGTACACGAAGCTCGCGGTCGTCACCTGCGGGAACGCGTCGAAGACGATGGCCACCACGAGGGCGAACACCGCCACGACGAGGATGATCGTCAGGAACGCGAACCACAGTAGCATGTCCTTCCCGCGCTCGCCCACGTACTGGCCGATGATGTAGCCGATCGACTTCCCCTCGTGTCGCAGCGAACTCGACAGCGCGACGAAGTCGTGGACCGACCCCATCAGCGGGTTGCCGACGGCGATCCACAGCAGCGCGGGGACCCATCCCCACACGGCGCCGGCCGTGATCGGGCCGACGATCGGCGCGCCGCCGGCGATGCTCGAGAAGTGATGCCCCAGTAACACCGGCTTCTTCGACGGTACGTACTCCTGTCCGTCCTCGTATTTGTGCGCCGGCGTCTCCGTTTCGGCGTCGAGTTCGACGAACTGGGAGAGGTACCGCGAATACCCCATGTATCCGATGGTGAATGTGCTCAGCACAGCGACCGTGATCCAAATTACACTTGTCATAAGTTCCCCTGCCTCATGAGCGCGGTTTGGAAACAGCGTAATAAGTATTAGCTTCAACCGTGATAGTTACCCGATTCGATTGAAGAAAGCAGGAACACAGGCGGGTCAAACCGGTTCCTTTCACCTCATCTATAGTTTATTCCACGCCGTCGACACCGGTTCTTACTCGCGCGCGCTCACGGGATCCCCCGTCTCGACGTCGAGCGCCGCCGCGACCTCCGAGAGCACGTCGCCGCGGACCTCGCTGGTTCGCGACTCGATCTCGGCGACCAGCGGCGGGTCGAACTCCTCGCGGACCTGATTGAGCCCCTCGCGCTCGGTCGCGACTTTGTCGCGCAGGTAGGTGGCTCCGCGCCCCTCCTCGTCCTCGTCCGGCGACGGGGTGAGCTTGTTCGCGACGAGGCCGCGGACGCGCAGGTCACGCTCGGTGAACCCCTCTATGGCACGGTCCGTCTCGTTGACCGACAGCTGGTCGGGGTTCAACACGAGGAAGAAGGCGGCGTCGTTCCGCATCGTGTCGCCCGCGAACTCGAAGAACTCCTTGCGGCGCTGGAGCCGCTCTAAGACCGGGTCGCCGTCCATCAGGCGCCGCGGCTCGGCGTCGCCGATCGCGGCCTTCTCGAACAGGTCGATCGACTGCTTGCGCTTGTACAGCAGGCGGTCGATCCAGTCGCCGAGGAACTCCGGGAGCCCGAGCAGCCGCAGCGTCGACCCGGTCGGCGCGGTGTCGAAGACGACGCGGTCGTACGGCTCGCTCTCCTCGCGCATCACGCCCACGAACGCGTCGAAGAGGGCGGCCTCGTACGCCCCCGGCGTCCCGTGTGACATCTCCAGCTGGCGGTTGATCTCGGAGACCATCGCCGCCGACACCTGCTCGGAGAGCCCCTCGCGGATCTCTTGGAGGTGTCGCTGCATCTCGTCTTCGGGGTCGATCTCCATCGCGTCGAGCCCGTCGACGCCGTCGACCGGCTCGGGGTCGTCGCTGAACCGCTGGCCGAACACGTCGGACACCGAGTGCGCGGGGTCGGTCGAGACGACGAGCGTCCGCAGCTCCGCGTTCGCACAGCGGTACGCGTACGCGCAGGAGACGGTGGTCTTACCGACGCCGCCCTTGCCGCCGAAGAAGACGAACTGCTCCATCAGAAGTGGTACTGCTGGCCCTTCCGTTCCATCAGGCTCTCGCGGTCCCACAGCCTGCGCTCCCACGCCTCGAACTCGTCTTCGAGGTACGGGAGCAGCTCGGCGGTGTAGTACGAGACCGGCGAGGGGATGCCGAACGCGTCCGGGAAGCACGCGAGCATGAACTCGTCTTCCGTGTCCTCGGCCTCCTTCTCGATCTTCTCGTAGGCCGCGTGAGTGACCATCCCGTGGTAGAGGCCGCGGAGCCACTCCTCGAGCGCGGCTCGGAAGGTCTCGATCCGGTCTGCGACTGTCATTATCGGTCGTGACGGTCGGGGTATGTTAAAAGCTGTCGCGGTCACGCGCCGGCCGATCGGGAGCGGGTCGCGGTCGATCGCTCGTCGACGGCGGCCGATCAGGCCGAGTTGCCGTCGGCGGTCAGTTCGGCCTGCGGCTCGTCGGACTCGGCCGTCTCCTCCCCGTCGTCGAGCTCCGGCTGTTCGTCCACGTCCGGAGACGGCGAGTGCGCTTCCCCACCGAGCGCGCCCCAGACGAGGTACAGCACCGCGGCGACCATCAGGACGGTCACCGCGATCGCCGCGATCCCCGCCGCCGACACGTACTGGAACATGGTCGGCGGTGTGCGGGCGCGACGTATCAACGTATCGGCTTTCGGCGAGCGCGGGGCGTCCTCCCGCCCCGGCGAGCGCCCCCGGTTCCGCCGCCGCGACGTTGAAGGGGACGCACGCCGACCGACGCCCATGGACGACGACCGGATCCCGGTGACCGTGCTCTCGGGGAGCCTCGGAGCGGGGAAGACGACGCTGTTGAACCACCTGTTGCGGAACGCCGGCGAGCGCGACATCGCGGTGCTGGTCAACGACATGGGCGACGTCAACGTCGACGCCGAGCTGATCGCCGAGGAGTCCGAAGTCGACGTGGAGGGCGTCACGGAGCTGTCGAACGGCTGCATCTGCTGCGAGCTCCAAGACGACCTGGAGACCGCCGTCGTGCGGCTCGCGAACGAGCGCTCCTTCGACAACCTGGTCGTCGAGTCGTCGGGTATCTCCGAGCCCGCGCCGGTCGCGCGCCTGTTCACGACCGAGTCGCGCGCGGCCGCCCGCTACCGGGTCGACGCGCTGGTGACCGTGATCGACACGCGGCGGTTCCTCGACGCCTTCGCCGGCGACGACGTGCCCGAGCGGCGCGTCGCGGCGGACGACGACGAGGCGGACAGACCGCTCTCTGACCTCCTCGTCGAGCAGGTCGAGGTGTCGAACCTCGTCGTGTGTAACAAGGCCGACCTCTGTACGGACGCGGAGATGGACGAGGCGATCGAGCTCGTGGGCGCGCTGCAGCCGGGCGCGGAGACGGTCGTCGCGGAGTTCTCCGCGGTCGACCCCGATCGGATCCTCGACGTCGGGCTGTTCGACGCGGGCGAACTCGGCGACCTGCCCGGGTGGAAGCGAGCGCTGGCGGAGGGCGACGGGCACGACGACCACGGCGGTCACGACCACGCCGGTCACGACGGCGAGGGCCGCGAGGGGGGCCGCGCCCACCGCCACCCGGACGAGGTGTACGGCGTCACTTCGTTCACCTATCGCCGCCGGCGACCGTTCCACCCCGACCGGATCGCCGCCGTCCTCCGCGGTCTCCCTCCAGACGTCGTCCGCTCGAAGGGGACGCTGTGGGTCGCGGGCACGGACCAGCGCCAGCAGGTCGGTCAGGCCGGCGCGTCGGTGCGGGTCACGGCGCTCGGCCCGTGGATCGCGAGCCTCCCGGCCGTCGAGCGCGACATGCTGCGCTCGAACCGGCCCGAACTGGACTGGGACGACGAGCACGGCGACCGCCTGACGGAGTACGTCGTCATCGGCACGGGCATCGACGAGGCGGCGATCCGCGAGCGCCTCGACGACGCGCTCGTCACCGACGAGGAGTGGGCGGCCGCCGAGGAGGGGGAGGGCGAACTCGCGGGGGACGACCCGTTCCCGACGGAACAGGGCGAGGAGCTAGCGCTCCGGGAGCCCTGAGACGGGGTCGAGACGCCGGGTCGACATCGGCGAACTCAGCAGGCGCAGCCGCTCCCGCTCGCGCGCTCGAACCGCATCGAGTCGCCGCAGTCGGGACACGCCGGGGTGCCGTCGGCGTCGCGGTCGAGCCCCTCCGCGTGGACCTCGACGTCCCGGACCCGCACGCCGCAGTCGTCGCACCAGAACGAGCCCTTGGAGCCGTCGTCGCCGGCGGTCTCTGGCGCGCGCTGCGTCGATCCCTCCAGCATCTCCGTCACCGTGCTAAAAATCCCCATAATCGTTTGTACGAGTTCTCCCATCTTACTCTCCCGGTGCTGTGCGAATCGGACGCACAGCCGAGACGCCGATCGGACACCTCCTCGCCTGCGTGTCCGACGGCGACCCGATACAGGTTCTCCGAGAGCCGTCGGACCCGATTCGGGTCGCCACGGATAGGTCGGGTGGTCGTGACCCGGAGCGTCGCGTCGGACGTCGCGACGTTCGCCAAACGGGACTCGCTGAGGCTCGCGAGGTCGATCGCCGAGAGCCGTGAGAAGAGTATCGCTGCGACGCCGTCGACTCGCCGGACAGTGTCGTTCATTTGGGTGGATGCGATGATCGAAAAATCGACTACGTCAGCTATCGGGCGGTCCGGTTCGGGGACCCACCTCGGCCGCCACGTCGCGAACGACGGCAGAGACGACCGGGAGAGGGTGCAAGCGAGCTGGTGACTGTCCTGTCTGACGCCGCAGAGGGCCACAGTCCGCCCCCGTCTCGGAGATGACGTTCATGCTGTCTTACTGATGTCTCACGAGAGACTATACGTATTCCCGACATATGTTGTGGTATGTCAGACACGGCCGGATCCGAGAACGTCCTCTTGCGTCCGCGGGTAGACCAACTGCTCGATATCGTGTCCAAGCGCCGTCGACGCGTGATCCTTCTGCTGTTGAAACGGGAAGCTATCGAGACGACGGACGACGTGATGCTTCGGGGATCCAGCGAGTCGGACGCGTCCGAAGTTCGGCTCACGCACGACCATCTGCCGCGGTTGGAAGATGCGGGATACATCGACTGGGACCGGAATACCGGCGAGATATCGAAAGGCCCTCGCTTCGACGAAATCGAGCCACTTCTCGAACTGATCGAGAATCACGCCGACGAACTACCACCCGGCTGGCCGTGAATCAGTCACCCTCGCTGCACGGGGTCTCCGGGTCCGGCGCGTCGGTGCTAACAGGTTCTCGAGCGTCCCCGTCGAGCACGTCAACGAGAACCCGCCCGTCGCTCGTGACGGTTACGTCGTGCTTCGGGAGTTCGAACGTCAGCGTCCACGTTGCCGCCTCGTTTGCTGCCAAGAGCTCGATCGCATCGGGCTCCACGTATTCGTAGAGGGTGAAATCCAGCTCGGCGGGCTCGACGCCTTCCGCGTCAGCGACAGCCTCGACTATCTCCGAAGCGAGAACGTCTCCCATATCGACATGTTACGGAGATGTTCATAAATATTTATCCTCTATATATTGATGAGACGCTCCGGGGCAGAGACGATTTCGGAACCGACCAACGAGACACGCTGCACGCGCGTTCCGTATTCGTCCCGCCGTTCTTGACGGAGACGGTATTCTTCGACGAGGCCTCGATGCCGGCCTCGGAGCGGATCAGAGCAGCGGGACGGTGAGCGCGACGAGCAGGACGCCGAACGCGGCCCCGCCGTACAGGAGCCGTTCGACCCGCGGGCCGGGCGGGAGCGGGCCGGCGTCGAGCGGCGGGGCGCAGCGGACGAGTTGGTGGTACGCGGCCGCGGCGGCGACCGCGAACGCGAGCGTCGAGGCCGCCAGCGACGTCGCCAGCGTGAGGCCGTACGAGAGGCCGTAGATCGGACCGAACGAGAGCGCGAACGCGAACGCGAGCCCGGCGGTGACGAGGAACGGGACGGGGTCCACCCGGTCACCGTGGCGATTGTGAACGTGTACCTCCGTGTCCATGGGATGCGTACGGGTCCCACGGACAAAGAGCTAAGTGCCGGTCTCCCGGGATGTTTGCCATGAGCGAGGAGGAGAAGGGAATCCGCGAGGGGATAGAGGAGTCGGAGGGCGACCCGCGGCTGATCCTCCTGTTGAACGCGGTCCTGTCCGGTGGGTTCGCGTGGACCGTCCTCTGGGGACTCGACAGGGCCGGGATGGCGACGCTCACCGCGGCGAACGTCGGGCTTCTCGCGCTGGTCATCTTCGCCGCGACGTACCTCGTGGTGATGCGGTGAGTCCGAGGCGCCGGCGGCCCCGGACGGCGCGCTCGCGGCGGGTCGCCACGTTTTAAGCCGAACGCGACCCCTCTCCCGACAATGACGATCGAAGACCGCGACGACGCGTACCTCATCACGCACGCGCTGGCGAAGGACACCCTCTCGCGGCTCCGAGACGCCGAGACGGAGCAGGTCGCGTTCCGGAAGGGGCTCGTGAAGCTCGGCCGCATCTGCGGCTACGAGATCATCGACGGGGCGATGGCGACGGAGTACGTCCCGGTGACGACGCCGCTACAAGAGACCACCGGCGAGCGCGTGAAGGGGCTCGACGACGTGGTGATCATCAACGTCCTCCGGGCCGCGACCCCGTTCGTCGAGGGGCTCCTGAAGGCGTTCCCCCGCGCGAAACAGGGCGTCATCTCCGCCGGCCGCGACGAGGAGGCGGGGATGACGGACGGGGAGTTCCCGATCACCATCGACTACGTGAAGCTGCCCGAGATCGGTCCCGACGACACCGTTATCGTCGCCGACCCGATGCTCGCGACCGGCTCGACGATGTGCGCGGTGCTCGATCACGTCCTCGGGGACGCCGACGAGTTCGAGGACCTGTTCGTCCTCTCGGCGGTCTCCGCGCCGGACGGGCTCGTCCGCGTGAGCGAGCAGGTGCCCGAGGCGAAGCTGCTGACCGTCGCCATCGACGACTACCTCGACGACGACGGGTTCATCGTCCCCGGGCTCGGCGACGCGGGCGACCGCGCGTTCCGGACGGTCTGACCCGAGCGACGACGGCCGGCGCCCTCGCGGCCGTCCGCTCAGGCGCCGCCGACGTACTTTTAAGAGCCGTCCCCGCGACCGATCGGTATGAGCGACGCGCCGACGACCGAGCCGTGCGACGCCTGCGGCGAGCCGACGACCGACGCGCTCGCGCGGACCGTCCGGCTGAGCGTCGACCGGGCGAACATCGACACGCAGCGGCTCTGCCCCGACTGCTTCGCCGACTGGATCCAGCGCTATCAGGACCGGCTCGGGTCCGGTCCCGACGAGTCGGACGAGAGCTCCGAGATCATCGTCGACTGAGCCGCGCGACCGCCCGCGAGCGGGCCGTCGCCGTGGGGCCGCGCGACGGGAACGGGCCGTCGCCGAACCGGTTCGCCTCGGAGAGAGCGGACGGCAACGTCCGTCCCGACCGCCCGTCTTAAGCCGCGGCGGCACGCACCACGACGTAATGGATCTCGCCATCGACGCCCCGACCCCGGCGGCGCCCGACTGCGCCGCCGACGGGACGTGGCTCGCCTGCATCGAGTGCGACGAGACGTTCGCCCCCTTCGAGGACGTCCGGTACACTTGCGACGAGTGCGACGGCCTGCTGGAGGTCCGCTACGCCGACCCGCCGACGTTCGACGAGTTCGGCTCGGGCGCGTCGACCGACGGCCCCGACCGCGGCGTCTGGCGCTACCGCGAGGCGCTCCCCTTCGACCTGGGCGTCACGCTTCCCGAGGGCGGCACCCCGCTCCACCGCGTCCCGCGGATCGAGGAGGCGGTGGGGGTCGACGCGCTCCGGATCAAACACGAGGGGATGAACCCCACCGGCTCGTTCAAGGACCGCGGGATGACCGTCGGCGTCCGCGTCGCGAAGGAGCTCGGCGTCGGCGCGCTCGCGTGCGCCTCCACCGGCAACACTTCGGCCGCGCTCGCCGCCTACGGCGGGCGCGGCGACATGCAGACGCTCGTGCTCCTCCCAGCTGGGAAGGTCGCCGCGGGGAAGGTCGCGCAGGCGAGCCTCCACGGCGCCCGCATCCTGGAGGTCGACGGCAACTTCGACGCCTGTCTCGACATCGTGCAGGAGCTGGCCGCGCGCGGCGAGGCGTACCTGCTCAACTCCCTGAACCCGTTCCGCCTGGAGGGCCAGAAGACGATCGGCTTCGAGATCTTAGAGGAGTTCTACGCCGATTACGGGTCGTTCCCGGACCGGATCGTCCTCCCCGTCGGCAACGCGGGAAACACCTCCGCGCTGTACAAGGGATTCCGCGAGCTCGTTCAGGCCGGCGCGCTCGACGTCGACGAGGTCCCGAAGCTCACCGGCGTGCAGGCCGAGGGCGCCGCGCCGATGGTCGAGGCGATCGAGGAGGGGAACGACGAGATCCGCCGGTGGGAGGAGGTCGAGACGCGCGCGACCGCCATCCGCATCGGCAACCCGGTCAACGCGCCGAAGGCGATCCCGGGGATCCGCAACACCGGCGGCACCGCCGTCGCGGTGAGCGACAACGAGATCACCGCCGCGCAGCGCCACCTCGCCGCCGAGGGCGTCGGGGTCGAGCCCGCCTCCGCGGCGAGCCTCGCCGGGCTGAAGAAGCTCCGGCGCTCCGGCGTCGTCGACGACGACGAGCGCGTGGTCTGCCTGACGACCGGGCACCTCCTGAAGGACCCCGAGGCCGCGTACGAGGCCGGCGGCGACCCCGAGCCCGTCCCGAACGACGTGGACGCGGTGCTCGATCACCTGCACGCCTGAACCGCCGCGCTCCCCCACGGTGACGATCGGCCGCGGAACGGGCCGCGTCGCGGCCGCCGATCAGCCCAACTCGACCGTCTCGACGTAGTCGAGATAGGACTCGAGCCCTTGATTCTCCGTGTAGTGGACCGTCTGGGAGCCGGCGTCGTACCGGACGATCCCGACCTCTCGTAGCTTCGGCAGGTGGGTGTGTCGGAGCTCGGTCCGGACCTTCTCGCGCGGAGCCGAGTCCCGGACCGGCAGCGCCCGCTCGATGTCGCGGACGTCCTCGACGAGCTCGTCGAGCGGGATCTGGTCTTCCGACCGGTTCTTCAGGTAGTACAGCAGCGTCCGCCGGCGCGGGGACGACAGCAGGTCCAAGAGGGTGTCGAAGGAGTGCCGCATCGGCACCGTCTCGGGGCGGTCGGGATCCGTCTTCGCTCGCCCGCCCGGCGGCGGCGTCGTCGAATCGAACGACGGCGCGGGAGCCGCTTCCTCGCGCTCCGTCGGGATCCAGCCGACTTCCGGCGTGTACTCGAGCACCGCGTCGTACAGCGGGCGAAGGGTCGTCACCGTCTCGGCGTCGAACTCTTTCGGGTCGACGTGGTGGTGAGCGATCACGTCGCGGCTATCACAGAGGTCGTTAAGCGAGGTGATCAGACTGACCACCCGATCGGCGTCGTAGGCGGCGAACAACGTTGTCAGCGAGTGGAAACACATGACCGTCGCCTCGTCGGTGTCCCGCCAGGCGCCGATCTGCTCGGCGATAGCGAGACCGATATCGTGTAGGTCCGCGTGTTCGGGAAAGCGCCGTACGGACATCGACTCCGATTCGGGCGCCGCCCCCGACTCGCCGTCAGTCTCCCCCCGCCTCCCGTCGAAGATCGTCGTCCGGGCCGGGAACTCCTCGCCCGACTCGCGCCGCCAGATCGAGAGCCGGTCGGAGGGGGACGCCGAGAGCGTCACGCTCAGTACGTTGGTCTCGTCGGGTGGCTCCCGAGTCAACAGATCGACACAGGCGCGATCGTCCGGAGAGTCGTCTGACGGAGCGAGGAGGAGGATCGACGACGATTCGGTGAGGTGTTCATTGAGCGATTGATACGACTCTGTCACTGCCCTCCTGTCACCAACTGATTGAAATAAGCTTGTCGCTGATTCGGTAGTTTTGGTATCGCGACTGGTACGCTCGGGGACACATCGACCCATCGCGAGGCCGGAATTCGGTACTTCAGCCGTCTGCAGTCGGCGAACAGCGGTCCGGATCCGCTTCGCGCGCTCGTTGCGGGGCGTGACTTCTCGGGGGTCGCGGTCGCGCCGCGCGACTCTTCGGTAACTGCGACGGCGCCGCCCTACCGAGCCGCTACCGGGCCGTCACTCGGCCTGTCGCTCGTCGGCGTCGTCCAGCGTGATCTCGGTGACTTCGACGATCCGGTCGTCGTCGAGCAGCGTCTCGATCACGGGTCCGGGAACGTCGTGGTCGAGGTTGTAGACGGTGAGCGCCTCGCCGCCCAGCGTCTCGCGGGCGTTGTACATCCCGGCGATGTTGACGTCGTGGTCGCCGAGGACGGTGCCGATGAGGCCGATGACGCCGGGCTCGTCAGTGTTGCGCGCGACCAGCATGTGGCCGTACGGGACCGCGTCGACGCGGAAGCCGTCGATCCGGACGATCCGCGGGTCATCGCCGGCGAACAGGGTGCCCTCGACCGCGATGGAGTCGTCCCCGTTGTAGACGGTGACGCGCACGAGGCTCTGGAAGTCCTCCGTCTGGCGGGTCTTCGACTCGGTCACGTCGATGCCGCGCTCCTCGGCGAGGCGCGGCGCGTTCACCGCGTTCACCTGCCACTCCAGCGGCTCGAACACGCCCTTCAGCGCGCTCGCGGTGACGAGCTCGACGTCCTCCTCGGCGATGTCGCCCTCGTAGGTCGCCTCAACGCTCGTGATGCGACCGTCGAGCAGTTGGGCGGCGACCTTGCCGGCGGTCTCGGCGACGTCGATGTACGGCTTGATCCGCGGGAAGGCCGTCTCGTCGACGGAGGGCGCGTTGAGCGCGGTGAGTACCGGCTCGTCGTCGAACGCCGCGAGGACGGCCTCCGCGGTGTCGACGGCGACGTTCTCCTGGGCCGCCTCGGTCGAGGCGCCGAGGTGCGGCGTGACGACGATCTCCTCGACGTCGAGCAGCGGCGAGTCCTGCGACAGCGGCTCCTCGGCGAATGAGTCGAGCGCGGCGCCCGCGAGGACGCCGTCGTCGACCGCCTCGGCGAGCGCGTCCTCGTCGACGATCCCGCCGCGGGCGCAGTTGATGAGGTAGCCGCCCTCCAGCTGCGCCAGCTCGTCCTCGCCGATCATCCCCTCGGTCTCGGGGAGGAGCGGGGTGTGAACCGTCGCGAAGTCGCCGCGCGCGAGCGCCTCGTGGAGGTCCTCGACGAGCTCGGCGCCGAGCCGGTCGGCGCGCTCCTCGGAGATGTACGGGTCGTAGACGACCAGGTCCATCCCAAGCGAGTCGAGCCGCTTGGCGACCTCTTGGCCGACGCGACCGAGCCCGACGATGGTGAGCGTCTTGTTGTTCACCTCGGTGCCGAGGAACTCGCCTTTGGCCCACTCGCCGCCGAGGAGGCGGCCGTGCGCCTGCGGGATCGAGCGCGCGACGGCGAACGTCATCGCGACGGTGTGCTCGGCCGCGGCCCGGACGTTCCCGTCGGGCGCGTTGGCGACGATAACCCCGTGGTCCGTGGCGGCCTCGATGTCGATGTTGTCGACCCCGATCCCGGCGCGACCGACGATGACGAGCTCGGGGGCGGCCTCGAAGACGGTCTCGGTGACTTCGGTTCCCGAGCGGACGATGAGCGCGTTGGCGTCGCTCACGGCGTCGAGGAGGGCTTCCCCCTCGACGTCGTAGTCCGTTTCGACCTCGTGGCCGGCGTCTCGGAGTCGGTCCAACCCCGCGTCCGCGATGGGGTCGGTCACGAGTACCTTCATGTCCGTATCCACCGGCGGCGCGAGGTTAACGCTTTCCTCATCGCGCCGTTTTGCCGTCCGATATGATCCGCGATCGTGCGCATCTAACCCCCTCGTTTCCGGTGGAAAATCCTCGTTCGTGCCTACCCGATCGCGGTCGAGTGAACCGCCGCGGTCCCCGGTCGGACCGCGGGCGCGGCGGTACTGCCTTTTATATCCGGCCGCACGGGCACACATGGACATCACGATCGCGTTCGCCGGGGTGGCCGCGATCCTCGTGCTGACGGGGGTCAGCGCCTTCTTCTCCAGCTCGGAGCTGGCCGTCTTCTCGGTGCCGACCCACCGGGTCGACTCGCTGCTGGCCGCCGACGTGCCCGGCGCGCGGGCGCTCTCGGCGCTTCGCGAGGACTCGCACCGCTTCCTCGTCACGGCCCTCGTGAGCAACAACGTCGCCAACATCGCGGCCGCCTCGGTCGCGACCGCGGTGTTCGTCCGGTTCGGCTTCTCCGGGGGGCAGGCCGCGACCGGGTCGACGCTCGTCACGAGCGTCTTCGTCATCGTCTTCGGCGAGATCGCGCCGAAGTCGTACGCGGTCGCGAACGCCGAGAAGCACGCGCTCCGCGTCTCCCGCCCCGTCGTCGCGATCCAACGGGTCATCCGGCCCGTGCTCTACGTCTTCGAGGCGCTCTCCGGCGTCGTCAACCGGTTCACCGGCGGCGAGCCCGACATCGAGTCGTACCTCACCCGCGAGGAGATCGAGACGCTCGTGCTCTCGGGGCAGGCGGCGGGCGCGATCGACCCCGAGGAGGGCGCGATGATACGCGGCGTCCTCGACCTGGAGTCGACGCGCGTCTCCGCGGTGATGGTCCCGCGCACGGACATGGTGGCGATCCCGGACACCGCGACCCCGGCCGACGCGCTCTCGACCGCCGGGCGCGAGGGCGTCACCCGGATGCCCGTCTACGGCGAGAACCGCGACGACGTGGTCGGGACCGTCGACGTGCGCGACGCCATCGGCGCCCACGAGCGGGGCGAGCCCCTCGCGAGCGCGCTCCGCGAGCCGACGTTCGTCCCCGAGACCCAGCCCGTCGACGAGCTGTTCGACGAGCTGCGGTCGACCGGCCGGCGGATGGCGATCGTCGTCGACGAGTTCGGCGCGGTCGTCGGGATCGTCACGCTGGCGGACGTCGTCGAAGAGATCGTCGGCGAGCTCGTGGGCCGATGGGAGGTCGATCACGTCGACGTGGTCGCGCCCGACCCCGCGGTCGTCCGCGGGTGGACCACCGTCGCGCACCTCAACGAGACGCTCGGGGTAGACCTCCCGGTCGGCGGCGGCGTCGACACGGTCGCGGGGCTGATCACCCAGCGAATGGGCCGGGTCGCGGCCGAGGGCGACCGCGTCGTCCTCGGGGACGTGTCGCTCACCGTCACCGGGGCGACCCCGACGCGGGTGACGCGGGTCCGAGTCGAGCACCCGGGAGCGAGGGCGGCGGCGAACGGGGAGGGGGAGCTCAATGATGAGGGCGACGGCGGCTCCGAGGGCGACGCCGACGACCCGAGGAACGCGGAGTGACGGGGGCGTCGGGAGGCCCTCGTCAGAGTTCGAACGACGCGACGGTGTCGTACACGGGTCCGTCGCTCGTCAGCGTCGACTTCACGAGGCGGACCGCGTCGGCCTCGAACCGTCCGATCTCGGGGTCGCGCTCGCGGACGACCTCCCGAACCAGTTCCTTCCCGCGGGCGTCGTTCATCCGGGCGAGCGTGACGTGCGGGGTGAACGCGTGCTCCTCCGGGTCGACGCCGATCGCGGTCGTCTCCGCCTCCAGCGACTCGTGGAGCGCGGTCAGCGCCGCGCTCCCCGCGCCGACCCCCGCCCAGACGACCGAGACGTAGTCGAGGCTCGGGAAGACGCCGAACCCCTCGATCGCGCACTCGAAGGGACCGACGCCGGCGTCGGCGACCGCGCGCTCGCCGGCCGCGATCACGTCGTCGAGCGGCGGCACCTCTTCGTCCTCGGCGCTCCGGTCGGCGGCGTCCGCCTCGCCGATCTCGCCGAGGAACTTCAGCGTCACGTGCGCCCGGTCGGGGTCGACGAACCGCAGCCCGTCGGCGCCTTCGAACGCGGCCTGCGCGTCGGCGAGTGGCTCCGCGAGGTCGTCGGGAAGGTCGACGGCGAAGAAGGCTCGCATGATCGGAGTGGGATCGGTCGCGCTCGAACATAAATCGTCGACGACGCGGCGGGCGCCCGTCCCCCGCCGGCCGATCGATCGCGGGGAACCGGCCCCGTCGGAATCGCTCGCGGCCGATAACTCATCGCGGTCACGCCGCGGACGACGCGCGTATCGGTCGTCGGTTCGGTGCCCGCCCCGAGAGATTCGGAGCGATCGGGACGAGAGGACGTTCGATACGCCGTTTCATTCAATACGAAGACATTTCACTGCCGGCCCGGGAAGCGTTGCCATGCAGAGAAGACAACTCCTACGCGGGGCCGGCGGGTGTCTCGCCGCTGTCTCGCTCGCCGGCTGTGCGGGCGCCCTCTCGAGCGGCGACCGGGACCCCGAATACCCGGGCGGGACGCTAATCGTAACGAACACCGGCGATGACGCCGTGCCGGTCGCGGTACGTACGAAACTCGACACGTACGACGCCTCGCTCGACACCGCCGTCGCCGGTGGAGAGACGATCGTCCGTCGGGAGTTCGTCAGCGCCCGAGAGGGCGATATCGTCACCCTCGAAGCGCTCCTCGGCGAGACCGGAGAGCGCCTCCGCTTTCAGTTCCTCCCCGAAGGGAGTGACGACAACCCGCCTGAGGTCGCCGAACTCACGTTCGAGAACGCCGTCGAGGCCAGTGCGAGCTGGGGCGCAACGGGCGGGACGTAGTCAGGTCCGGGCCCTCAAACCGCAGTCAGACCAGCGTTGGACACGACACAGTAACGCTCAGATGAATTTTCAGATATTTTATATAGTCTCAGAGCGTGAGAGGGTTGTGAGTAAAGGTATCATGTCCCAAGACGAGCTCTCGCGGCGAACCGTACTGCGGAGGAGCGCTATCCTCTCGGCGTCCCTCGGACTGGGCGCGGTAGCGACGACCGGTCAGGCCGCGGCGATGAACAAAGCGGAACTGATCGAGGCGATGGCGAGCCACGCCGGACTGAGCAAGTCGGACGCGAAGCGGGCGCTCGACGCGTTCACCAGTGCGACGACGAACGCCTTGCAGAAGGGTGACAGCGCCGTACTGATCGGATTCGGATCGTTCAGTATCTCGAAGCGCTCCGCCCGGACGGGGCGAAATCCGAGGTCCCGAAACGGGCCCGCGGACGAGTCGCCGGTGACGTTCGCCGCCTGCCCGGAGTTCGCGGCCGCCCTCGATCTCAACCCCGGTAAGGGCGACGAGGCCAGCGCCAGGTGCCGCGACGCCGACGTGGTGATCGACGCGGAGTACATCGCGATCGAAACGGGACGCGAATCGCGCGAGGGGGTATCGGCGAGCGACGCGGAGCGGGCGATCGAGGCGTTCGTCAGCGTGGCGACGGAGGCCCTGAAGAAAGGCGATCGGCTGTCGGTGGACGGGGGAGCGGACGAGAGCGAGGTGTTCGGCACGTTCAGCATCTCGAAGCGGTCCGCCCGGACCGGGCGAAACCCTCAGACCGGGAAAGAGATCCAGATCGCGGCGAAGAACGTGGTCGAGTTCAAGACGGGTGCCGAACTCTCGAAGGCCGTCAACTGAAACGGTCGCGGCGTGTCACCCCTGAGACCGGTCTCCGCGTCGTCAAACGAGCGACGACCCCGGTCCGGGAAACCGACCGACTTCTCGTCTCTGCGAGTCGCCCCGCACGAGTCTCGGCGTTCCCCTCCGAACTGGCGGAACCTCTCATACGCAACTCCCAGGCGTCTGCTATCGGCCAATTCGGGATGTATCCGAGGAACCCGACGGAACCCTCGTGCCGACTCCATCCCCCGCATCGGTCACCCCCCTACCGACGGCCGCCGCGCCGTTCGACGGGGCGATACTACATACGGGGCCGCATCCTGCGAGGAACTCCCACCCGCTTTCGCAAGTAACTCTCTCGGGACAGCGGCTGCGGCGAGCGTCCGACCGTCGCGACCGATACGCAGTCTACCGGCCTCACGCCGCCGTGAACCGCGCAGACCGCTCGTCGGCACACCGGCCGTTCGGTACTTCGAGCCGCCGAACGGCCGACACCCGACCCCGGCTCTACTCGCCCGATGCGCTCGTATTACGAATTCGCGGTCCGATCATAACACAACAACCATCTCGGCGGAATCGCCATCCGAAGTATGGCCGTTCCGTTCCGGCGTTCCGCCGCTCTCCCTCCGCGGAGCGTCCTGAAGTATTACCTCTACAAGTCGACCAAGGCCGTCGAATTCTACCGCCCGATTATGTATCTCTTCTTCCTCGCACAGGGACTCGATTTCACGCAGATCGCGGTCCTCGAAGCGGTATACAACCTGACGACGCTGCTGGGTGAAATTCCGACGGGCTACGTCGGCGACCGCCTCGGTCGGCGCAACAGTCTCCTGACCGGAACCGCTCTCATCTCGCTCACGCTGCTCGGAATCGGACTCTCCGGTTCGTTCCGGGCGCTCGTGGCGCTGTACGTCTGTTGGTCGATGGGCTACAACTTCCGCTCGGGAAGCGAAGACGCCTGGCTGTACGACACGCTCACCGACGACCTCTCCGAAGACGGGTTCGCGCACGTCCGCGGACGCGGGGAGTCGGTCGCGCTGGCGATCGGCGCCGGTGCGGCCGTCGTCGGGGGGTATCTCGGCAGCATCGACCTGTCGTATCCGTGGTTCGTCGCCGCGGGAGTGACGGCGCTCGGCGTGGTCGTTCTCCTGACGATAGACGAGCCCGAGACCTACGAACGGGCCGACACCGCGACACTGAGCTTTCGCCGCACGCTGTCGATCATCCGGCGAACGGTCTCGGAGCGGAACGTCCGGGCGTTCGTGCTGTATTACTACGTCGTCTACGCGGCGGTGACGTACCTCGTGTTCGTCTTCCTCCAGCCGATCTTCGAGACGATCGTTCTCGACTTCGGCGTCTCGCAGTCGGCGGTGCGGTCGCTGCTCGGGTGGTTCTACTCGGCGTACAGTCTCGTCGGCGCCGGACTGAGCTACTACACCGGAGCGATCCGCGCCCGTCTGGGGCTCCGGACGTGGTTCCTGTGGCTGCCCTTCGTCGTGGGCGGCGCGCTGGTGGGCATGTACTTCGTTCCGGTGCTCGCGCTCCCGACGTTCCTGCTGATCCGCGGGCTCTCCGACGTGACGCGGTCGTTCGCCGGCCAGTACATCAACGACCGCACCGAGACGGCGGGCCGTGCGACCGTGCTCAGCGCGATGGCGATGGTCAGCGGACTCGCGGTCGTGCCCTTCCAGCTCGGGAGCGGCGTCATCTCCGACGCCGTCTCCCCGCTGTTCGCGCTCGCCGCGGCCGGCGTCGTCCTCATCGTCAGCTCGACCGGTATCCTGCTCTGGGAAGCGCCGATCGAGGGGTAGCCGCCGCCGCGTTCGCCGCACGGAGACCGCGTACTCGGAACTCTTGTACGAGCGCCCCGAACGACGCCCGATGCGAACGAGTTTGAACATCCCGGACGCGGTCGTCGACGAGTTCGATCAGGTCTGGCGCGACGAGGGACTGGACAATCGGTCACGAGCGGTTCGCGAGGCCATACAGGAGTACATCGAGTCGCACTCCCGACTCGAGGACCTCAGCGAGGACGTCATCGCGCTCGTCGCCTTCGACTACCGCCACCACGAGGTGATCGGCGAGCTCCACGGCGTCCAACACGACTATCAGGACGTGATCCGCAACACGAGTCACACGCACCAGGGGGAGTGGTGTCTCGAGTCCCTGTTCTGTCAGGGGACCGGCGAACGCGTCCGGGAATTAACGTATCGGCTCCGTGACTTCGACGGCGTGAACCGAGTGAAAGTGATGGTGATTCGAGACGACTGAGCCCGGGATACGCCCGTGAAATCGCCCGCTCAATCCGCCGCCGTCGCCGCGTTCCCGGCCGACTCGGACGGTGCGTTCAGATAGAGATAGATCAACGTGAGGATCAGGACGACTTGGACCGCCTTGTCGACGTAGTCGATCGCCCCATATTCCGACTTGGCCACGATCCAGAGGGGGAACTGCACGGCGGTGTACGGAATCCCGATGAGATAGAGCAGGCGACGCCGATAGTCGAGCGAAAACAGCGCAATCGAACCGGCGTAGCCGACCCCCACAAGCGCCACCGGTGCCCGCCCTTCGACGACGCCAGCGTACACGTGAAGAACGCCAGTGATGGCGGCCAACGCGATTGCAACCCACTGGAGCCGAGTGAGCGATCCGCTCCTCCCTACCGAGCTATTTTGCATATCTTTCACAATACTACTCTGTCGGGCCTTTAGATAAGGACTGTTATTATCCGACCCCGGGCTCCGTCATACGACGCTCCGTACTCGTCTCCCGCGGACGGCCTTCGATGGCCCGCGGACAGCCCTTGATGACTTACAGACGGCCCTCGATGAGCTCGGAGGCGGTTTCGACGAGCCGGACACCGGAACCGCGATAACGCGTCCCTGCGGGCGGGCCCCCTCGCCGCCGCGGCTCACGTCGACCGCGCATCGCGGCGACACGCATTAGCGCCCCGGACCCCTACCCGGCGTATGGCCTCGGAGTCGTGCGACGTCTGCGAGCGGTCCGTCAGGATCGCCGGCGGGATCGGCGACCTGTGGAACTTCGCGTTCGAGTCGACGCAGGGGATGACCCTCGAACTGACGGACGGCGCCGAGTTCTTCCTCTGTTTCGACTGCATGGAGTCGCTCCCGGACGACCACGAACCCACCGAGGGGGACGTCGTCGACCTCCGCGAGCGGACCGACCCCGTCGAGGAGGACGGGAACGACTTCTGGCACTGGCGCGGAGGCTCCGCCGCCGGCGACCGGTCCGAACTCACTTCCGCGGCGTGCCGAACGCCCCCAGCGAGCCCTGCTCGAACGGGGCCTTCGAGAGCAGGGAGACGATGTCGCCGGCTCGGAAGGTAGTCTGCCCCTTCGGCGTGAGCATGTCGCCCTCGCGTTCGATGCCGACGACGTGCGTGTCGGGGGAGAGATGTCCCTCGTCGACCGCTTGCTCGATGGTTTTGCCCGCGATTTCGGCGTCCTCCGAGACGGAGAACTCGGCGACTTCGGCGTCGCCCGCGAGGCTCATGAAGTCGGTCAGCGACGGCCCTTTCGAGACGGTCTCGGGACCGAACGGATCGTACGGTCTGTGGTACTCCCCCTGCATCACGCTCTCGTCTTCGATCCGTAGCCCGAGGTCGGAGAGCTCCCCGGCGACGTGGTTGATGTCGTCCGTGTCGGCGCCGACGACGGTCACGAGGAGGTTGCCCGAACCGGACATCAGCTCTTGGACGGTGACGACTCCCGAGACGTCCAACGCCGACTGGGCGACCTGCGTCCGGTCCGGAATCGGCGCCGTGCACCTGAACAGGTAGGTGATGTACCCGTCGATCGACTTGTAGTCGATGTCGGCCAGGTAGCTTCGGAGAATTCCCCGGTCCTCGAGTTGGTCGATCCGGTTCCGGATCGTCGCCGGCGTCACCCCCATCTCCTCGGCGATGTCCGACGTCGCCGTGTTCCGCGCGTTCACCGCGAAGTAGTAGAGGACGCGCTTGTCTATCTCATCGAGGCGGTGTCCCATACTCGAACTACTGCCAGACGGCACAAAGAATTTCGCACGACGACGAGTTCGCCGGCCCGCACCCTCACCGGTGCCGGTCCGTCGACTCGGGCTCGGATCGCCTTTCGGCACTCAGTACGAGACGCGTCCGATCGCCGGCACGAGACGCGTCCGATCGCCGGCACGAGACGCGTCCGATCGCCGGCATCAGAGGCATCCGATCGCCGGCACGTGACGCGTCTGACCTCCGATCGACGCCCTCGTTTTGAGCGGATCATAAGGACCATACCGTCTCGCGACCCGGTACCATTCGACAGGTGGATCCCGTGACGAAGAAACGCGAATACCGAGACGACTACGACGACAAGACGCTGTACATCCCCGGGCCGACGGAGGTCCGCGACGACGTCATCGAGGCGATGACGGAGTCGACGTTCGGGCACCGGATGGGCCGGATGACCGACCTGTACACGACCATCGTCGAGGACACGAAGGAGTTCCTCGGCACCGACAACGACGTGATCATCCTCACCGCCTCCGGGACGGAGTTCTGGGAGGCGTCGACGCTGGACCTCGTCGACGAGCGCGTCCTGGTGCCGACCTGCGGGAGCTTCAGCGAGCGCTACGCCAACGTCGCCGAGCGGCTCGGCAAGGACGTCACCCGGCTGGAGTACGAGTGGGGCGACGCGGTCAAGCCCGAGGACGTTCGCGACGCCCTCGAAGCCAGCGACGAGGGGTACGACATGGTCGCGGGCGTGATGAACGAGTCGTCGACCGGCGTCCGCAACCCCATCGAGGAGATGGGCGACGTCATCGGCGAGTACCCGGACACCTACTTCGCCGTCGACGCCGTCTCGTCGCTCGGCGGCGACTACGTCGACATCGAGGAGCACGACATCGACGTCATCTTCGCGTCCACCCAGAAGGCGTTCGCGATGCCGCCGGGGCTCGCGGTCTGCGTCGTCAGCGACGACGCCTACGACCGCGAGGTCGAGAAGGGGGACTCCTCGTGGTACGGCGGCTTCCGGCGCGCCATCGACTACTACGACCGCAAGGGCCAGACCCACTCGACGCCCGCCATCCCGATCATGTTAGCGTACCGCAAGCAGATGAAGCGCATGCTCGGCGAGGGCCACCGCGCCCGCGACGAGCGCCACCGCGAGATGATGGCGTACGTCCACGACTGGGCCGACGAGCACTTCGCGATGTTCCCCGAGGCGGGGTACGAGTCGCAGACGGTCGCCTGCATCGAGAACACGCAAGGAATCGACGTCGCCGCGACGATCGAGGCGGTGAGCGAGGAGTACGACATGGCCTTCTCGAACGGGTACGGCGACATCGCCGAGGAGACGTTCCGCATCGGTCACATGGGCGAGCACACCGTCGAGAGCGTGACAGAACTCACCGACGCCATCGAAGACGTCGCGGACCTGTAGGCGGTCGCCTCGGTCTCTGCGTTACGGGGGTCACCCGTCCGCCCGCGGCTCGATCAAGTCGATCCGGTAGCGCCGCCCGCCGGCCGCCGTCTCCTCGACCGCGACGACGACGACCGAGTCGTCGCCGACGTCGACGATGTCGCCCGTCGAGAGTGGGCCGTCCGGTCCTGACTCGCCGCGCCGCCGACGGTTCCGGCGCTCCCGCTCGCCCGCCTCGCCCTCGCTCTCGCCGTCCACGGCCTCCGGCGAGACGCCGATAACGGCGCGCTCGGCGTCGATAGCGCGGTTCCAGAGCGCGTCCGACGGCGGCTGCGGTTCCAGCAGCGCCGCGAGCTCCTCCCGTCCGAGTCGCTTCATACGACCCGACTCACAGCCAGAGCAGTTGTGCGTGTCGGGTCTCTCCGACCTCCAGCACCGTCTCCTCGTCGACGAGTCCGGCCTCGACCGCGACGCCGACGGCCTCGCTCCCGACGATGTTCGCGACCTGCGCGCGGCCGAGCCCGGCGACGACCTCCTCGGCGCTCGCCTCGACGGCGTCGTCGCCCCCGTAGAACTCCTCGGTGACGGCGAGGGTCACGTCGCCGTCCGCGTACGTCTCGCCGAGGCAGTCCGCGTCGCAGACGGAGACGAGCGTCCCCTCCGCGGTCTCGCGCTCGCGGAGGAGCATCTCGGAGCCCGCGTCGCCCATCTCAGAAGCCCTCGGGCCCCTCGCCCTTGGAGCTCCGTGCGGGGCCTCGGTCGGTCTCGCCGCGCTCCCGTTTGACGCCGCGGCCGCTCGCCGCCGCCTGCCGCCGACCGCCCCGCCGCCCCGCCCGCGCGACCGTCCGTCGGGCGGCCTGTCCGGTCTGTTCCTCGACCATCTGCCCTTCCGCCTCGCGGCGGATCTCGTCGGCGCGCTCGGCGACCTCCTCGGCCTGTTCGTGTTCGCCGGCCTCTTCGAGGGCGCGCGCCTTCTCCTCGAGGACGCCCGCGCTCCGGTAGCCGAGGCGGATCGCGTTGTCGAAACAGGTGACGGCGTCCTCGGCGAGCCCGCGCTCGACCAGCATGAAGCCGCGGTTGTACCACGCCTCGGCGAAGCGCGGGTCGGTCTCGACGGCGCGCTCGGCGTGTTCGAGCGCCTGCTCGCTGCGGCCGAACTCCCAGAGCGCGTACGCGAGGTTGGTCTCGGCGGTCGCGGCGTGCTCCGACGAGTCGTCGATCCGCAGCGCCTCCTCGTAGGCGCCGATCGCCTCGTCGTACTCCTCCAGTTCGGCGTGGGCCGCGCCCTTGTTCACCCACGCCTCCTGGGCCTCCAGCGAGTCCTCCTCGGCGAAGTGGGCGGCGCGCTCGAACGTCTCCGTCGCCTCCTCGAAGCGGTTGATCCCCATGTACGAGAGGCCGACGTCCATGAGTCGCTCGACGTCGATGGCGTCGCTCTCGACGTTTCGCCTGTCGAGGATGTCGGTGAGGACGCGGGAGTCGACGGGGTCGACCGTGTTCGGGTCGGCGTCGATCTCCTCGGGGTCGAGGGTGAACTCCTCGTAGTCGGCGTCGACGCCCTGCCCCGCGGAGAACTCGTGGCGGTCGTCGTCGCGTTCGTCGGTCATATGCCGCAGTTTGACGGTCACGACGCGTAAGGGTTGCGTCGCCGACCGAACGGCTACGTAGTCGGCGTCGACGACGCGGTGGGCCCTCTAGATGCCGCAGTCGGTTATTTATAAATAAGTGACCAGTCCGCGGCGAACAATTTCAAAGCCTCAGCCGCTCGGCTGTATATCGTCTCTGAGGCGGCGAACAACTCCAAAGCCCCAGCCGGGAGGCGGGCGCACCTCGGTGCGCTCCTCACTCGGTCGCTGTCGCTCCCTCGCTGGGGATGCTTTTCGTCGCCTGCGCCCGACCTCCCGGTGCCCCTTTGGGTCCCACCGGACCTCACCCTCCCCAGCTCGTCGGTCGCCCATCGCTTCGCTCCGGGCGACCAGACTCCCTCGCGGTGCACTCGGCCCGGTGGGCGCTCGTCGGCACGCGCCACCCGCTCGTTTATAAATTACGGTGACGCCTTCGCCCACTTATATATTGCGTCGCGCCGTCTTCGGCTTTCACTCGTCCGGGTCGTCGCCGGACCGTCCCACGGTTCCTCGCGGCCCTCCCGTCGCGGAGCGAATCCTGCCCCGGTGCCGGTCGCTTATGTTGCGTACGTCGAAGAATGTGGTAATGAACGAGACTCTCGCGCAGACCGGCCGCTCTCCCGTCGGCGAGCCCGTCGTCCGGGCCACCCGAGTGAGGGGCGAGCGGGCCGCGGAGGCGGTCGGCTTCGACCGCGACCCCGGACGCGTGGCCGAGGCGGCCGAGACGGTGGCCCGCTTCGGCGGCCGGCGGACGGTCGGCGACGAGGACAAGTCCTGGATGCTGCGTGGGGGCGGCCGCGTTGCGCGGGCGCTCTCCGCGGCGTCGGCTCGTACAAGCGGCGGCCGAGCGCGCGGGGGCGACGGCGTCTCCGTGGCGTTCATCCGGAAGTGGGCCCGCGTCCACGACCTCCCGCAGGCGATCCGCCGCCAGGTCGCCGGCGGTCGGATAGCCCCGAGCGCGGCCAAACACGTCGCGCGCCTGGGCGGCACCGACCGCTACCTCCTCGCGTGGGCGACCATCGACGGCGGGCTCACGGTCCGCGAGGTGCGCTCGATCGCCTCCGCCGTCAACGACGGGTCCGACGTCGAGGCCGCGGTCCGCGAGGCCGGGTTCGAACTCGGCTCTCTCGGCGTCCGCTTGCCCCTCGACACGTACGTGGATCTCCGGCGCCGCGCCTCGAACCGCAACCTCGAACCCGGGGCGCTCGTCGCCGAAGCGCTCGACGGCTACTTCGCCGGCGCGTCCGAGTAGCCTTCCGCGAACCGGCCGACGGCGGCCGCGATCGCTTCCCGCCCGCGCTCGACCTCCTCCCACGCGATCGTCTCGTCCGGGTAGTGCGCCTCCGCGACCGTCCCCGGCCCCAGCAACACGGTCGGGATCCCCGCCGCGACGTAGTGTCTGGAGTCGGCGCCGTACGTCGCGCCGGTCGGCTCGGGGTCCGGGAGGCCGGCGTCGACGAACCCCGCCCGTGCGGCCTCGACGACCGGCTCGTCGACGGCGACCTCGCTCGCCTCGAACTGCACCGAGAACCGCTCGAACGTCGGCGGACGCTCGCGCAGCCACGGGTCCTCGGCGACGACCTCGTCCAACCGCGCGCGGAACGCCGCCTCCACCTCGTCGACCGTCTCGCCCGGCGCGACCCCGATCCGGAACTCGGCGGCGAGCGTCGCCGGCACCGTCGACGCCCACGACCCGGCCTCGACCCGCCCGCAGACCACCGGCCACGGCACCGGGAACTCCGCGTACAGGGGGTGGGTCACCGACTCGCCGCGCTCCGTTTCGAGGTCCATGAACGCCTCCCGGATCGCCTCGAACCGCGGGAGGACGTCCTCGCCGCGCCAGCGCGTGGCCGCGTGCGCGCTCCGGCCGCTCAGCTCCAGCCGCGCCATCAGCGACCCCTCGGTGGCGATCACGGGGCGCAGCTCGGTCGGCTCCGCGACGATCGCCGCGTCGCGCTCGAAGGGGTACGGGTTCGCGAGCGCCGCGGTCGCCGCGCCGTACCCGCCGTCCTCCTCGCCCGCGACCGCCTCGACGACGACGCGGAGCCCGCTCTCCGGGAGGTCGACTTCTCCGGCCGCGACCGACTCCCGGACGTCGAGCGCCGCGCCCACACAGGCCGCGACCCCCGATTTCATGTCCGCCGCGCCGCGAGCGGTGAGGGTCTCGTCGCCGCCGTCGCCGCCGTCGGCACCACCTCCATCACCGCCACCGCCCCACTCCGGTTCGAAGGGGTCGCTCGACCACTCCGCGGGCTCGGCCGGGACCACGTCGATGTGGCCGTTCAGCACGACCGTGGGGGTGGGATCGCCGTCGACGCCATTCTCGCTCGCCCCGCCGAGTTCGAGCACGCCCCCGACGCTCCGGCGTCCCGTCACGTCCGCCTCGTCGAGGTCGTCCGGGAAGGAGGGGTGCCCCGCGAGGAGGTCGGCGTCGGCGTCCCACGCGTACGTCTCGAAGCCGAGGTCGCCGAGCCGCTCCTCGACGAAGTCGGCCGCGGCCGCCTCCTCGCCGGCGGTGGAGGCGAACCCACAGAGGTCGGCGGCGAACCCGCGCATGTCGAAGTCCATGTTCGCGGCGACGGCGGCGCCCGTGAAACCGTTTCGGATCCGGCGGACGACGGCGTTTCGGCGGGCCCGCCGCGGGTGGTTTCTAAACGTTTATCCGTGGTCTGTCCCTACCGATCCGTGTCTGGGCCGGTAGCTCAGTTAGGGAGAGCGTCCGGCTTTTAACCGGACGGTCGGGGGTTCGAATCCCTCCCGGCCCGTGCTTCTCGCGGCGAGCACTTCGCGAGCCGCGAGGCCGTCGACGAGGGAGGGTTCGAACCAGGGAGCACGCAGCGCCGAGCAGAGCGAGACGACCGTGCGAGTGGGGTTCGAATCCCTCCCGGCCCGCTGTACCGCCGCGAGCAATATGGCGAGCGACGGCGCCGCTCGCTGGCGTCGAAAGGGAAAACAGAGCGTGTGTCGGTATCGTCGGCGTTACCCGGTTCAGTACCCGAGCCGCTCGCGCACGAGGACGACCGTCGTCCGGTCCTCCTCGGGCTCCTGCCGGTAGATGAGCTGTTTCGCGATCGACGACTCGACGCCGTACGCCTCCTGCGCGCGCTCGTTCTCCAGCGGGTACGCGACCGACTCCAGCCGGTCGAGGGCGTCGTCGAGCGCGGGGACGATCTTGTTCGCGCCGCTGACGATGACGACGTTGCCGGCGGCGAACGGGTACGCGCCGATCCGGCTGCCGGAGAGGTCGGCGGCGACGAGTTCGCCCGTCTCCGCGATCGCGTTGATCCCGCCGAGGAAGTAGTCCGCGGTCTGGGCCGTCCGGCGCGCGGCCTGTCGTTCGGCGTCGTCGTCGATGCCCCGGATTTCGTCCGGGAGGCTCTCCCAGTCGTGATCGCCGTCGCTCAGGAGCTCGTCGAAGCCGATCTCCTCCAGCGTCGTCGAGTGACCGTTCATCACCGACGCGCCCGCGGGGATCCGCGCTTCGACCGCCTCCAGCGCCTCGTCCGCCGAGTCGACGACGACGACCTCGAACCCGTTGGCCTCGAGGTTCGCCACCGCCGCTTCGACGGTCTCGTCGTCGGGGAGTCGGTCGAGCGCGTCGTCGATCGCCGTGTCGTCTGCGTAGTCGGCTTTCTGTTGTGGCATGGTGAAGTGAACGCGAATCGGGACCGCGGTGCGCCGCTCCGTGGCCGAGTCCACGTCGAGAGCGGCCGGGTCCGTCTCGTATTCCACCCGAGGCGCGGCCGACACTTAACGGCTCGCGAACCCTCGTGTCGGGGGGTGACACCGGTGTTATCGTCGTGTCGGTGGGGTGACCGCTCGGGGCGCTCGGCAGAGCGACTGCGCGGAGCGCTCGGCGGTGCGACCGGCCGACGCCGCGAACGGCGAGCTACCGGCTCGGCGCTCGGTCGTCTCGATAAAAAACGCGCGTCGTCGAGGCCCGCGAGGGCGCGCGACGGTCGGTCGGGGGGCGATACGGCGTCGGCGTCAGGTCGGAACGGATGGGGCGCGTGAGTTCTCGCCGAACTTCACACCTCGCGGGTCGCGTGCGCTTACGGGGCGACGCGCCCCGTTCGCTTCGAGGTCTCCCTGCGGTCGACCTCGCTCGCTCCCCGCTCGGTATCGAGGTTCTTTCAGAACCTCGCTTACATCGCGCCGCCCATGCCGCCCATGCCGCCCATGCCGCCCCCCATGCCGCCGGGCGCGCCGCCGGGGCCGCCCTCGTCGCCGCCGTCGTCGGTGCCGCCGCCCTTGAGGTCGCCGGCCGCGATGACGTCGTCGATGCGCAGGATCATGACGGCCGCCTCGGTGGCGGACTCGATGGCCTGGGTCTTGACGCGGAGCGGCTCCACGACGCCCTCGGCCTCCATGTCGATCACGTCGCCCGTGTAGGCGTCGAGACCGGCGCCGAACTCGCCGGCGTCGTGCCGGGAGCGGAGGTCGACGAGCGAGTCGATGGGGTCGAGACCAGCGTTCTCGGCGAGCGTGCGCGGGACGACTTCCAGCGCGTCGGCGAACGCCTCGACGGCGAGCTGCTCGCGGCCGCCGACGGAGTCGGCGAAGTCGCGGAGCTGCAGCGCGAGCTCGGCCTCGGGGGCGCCGCCGCCGGGCAGGACCTGCCCGTCGAGCAGCGTCGTGCGGACGACGCCGAGCGAGTCCTCGATGGCGCGCTCGACCTCGTCGACGACGTGTTCGGTGCCGCCGCGGAGGATGAGCGTGACGGACTTCGCCTCTTCGACGTCCTCGACGAAGATGCGCTCGTCGCCGCCGATGTCCTTCTGGGCGACGGAGCCGGCGAAGCCGAGGTCGTCCGACTCGATGTCCTCGAGGTTGGAGACGACGCGGCCGCCGGTCGCGCGGGCGAGGCGATTCAGGTCGCCGGACTTCGCGCGGCGGACGGCGAGGATGCCCTCCTGCGCGAGGTAGTGTTGGGCCATGTCGTCGATGCCGTCACCGACGAAGACGACGTCGGCGCCGATGTCGACGAAGTGGTCGACCATCTCGCGGAGCTGCTCTTCCTCCTGGTCGAGGAACTGCTGGAGCTGGTCGGGGTCGGTGACGTTGACCTCGGCGTCGATCTCCGTCTCCTTCACTTCGATGGCGCCGTCGAACAGCGCCACGTCCGCGTCCTCGACGGCGAAGGGCATGTTCTCGTCGACGCGCTCCTTGTCGACGATGACGCCCTCGACGAGCTCGGACTGGTCGATCGAGCTGCCGACGACCTTCTCGACGGAGACGTTCTCCGTGTCGATGCCGTCGTCGTCCTTGACCGCGAGGACGGAGTCGACGACGAGCTCGGCGAGGAGGTCCTTGGAGTTCTCCGCGCCCTTGCCCGTCATCGCCGTCTCGGCGATCTCGACGAGCGTGTCGTAGTCGTCCTCGGAGACTTCGATGGCGTCCTCCTCGAGGATCTCCTTGGCCTTCTCGGCGGCCTGACGGTACCCCTGCGCGAGGGTCGTCGCGTGGATGTCCTGGTCGAGCAGCTCCTCGGCCTGATCGAGGAGCTCACCGGCGACCACGACCGCGGAGGTGGTGCCGTCGCCGACCTCCTCCTCCTGCGTCTCGGAGACCTCGACGATCATGTTGGCCGCCGGGTGGTCGATGTCCATCTCCTTCAGGATGGTGACGCCGTCGTTCGTGACGACGACGGACCCGCCGGAGTCGACGAGCATCTTGTCCATCCCTTTCGGGCCGAGCGTGGTGCGGACGGACTCCGCGACCGCCTTGCCGGCCGTGATATTCATGTTCTGCGCGTCCTTTCCGGAAGTTCGCTGCGACTCCTCAGAAAGTACGATCATGGGCTGATTGCCCATCCGCTGGCGCTGTGACATTACAACCTTTGATTGTTTGTGATTCTATATAAACCCTTCGTTCAGGTCGTGCGAAACCGCAACACGGTGGGCGGTATTCCTCCGGCATGTGGCTCGTTATCACGGGTGTTTATATAGAACGACAGATCGAGCGTCGGGGCGCGATCGTGTATACACGGACTGCGGTGGCGCGTTCCGGTGAGCGGCCTGTCGGGCCGCGACCCGTCGGTGCGAGGGAGGCGGGGGCTTTGGCGGCGGTCGCTGCTGACGCAGAAACAGTCTCCGATAAGCGAACGACTGAGCCGACAACGCCGGGGCTAACTCACAGTTATTGCGGCGCGTTGAAGCTCACGTCGTCGTCGAGCTCGTTCGACATCCGCTCTAAGTACGAGTACACCGCGCCGTGCGGGGCCCCGTCCAACAGCATCCCGACCGCCCGGCGAACCACTTCCAGCTCCTCGGGCTGGCCGACGGCGCCCACGGTCGAGCCGTAGACGACGACGTTCGCGCCCGATAGCTCCTCCAGCAACTCGCGCGTGCGACCGTTCTCGCCGATGATCCGGCCCTTCTTGCGCTGGAGGTCGTTATCGTTGCGAGTGTGCTCGGAGAGGTCGATCAGGTCGAGCGTCCGGAGGTCGTGGTCGAGGATCGACAGCGCCGTCTCCGGCGTGAACCCCCGTCCGATCGCCTTGATCACGTCCGGCGCGACCATCGCGGCGACGGGGTCGTCGCGCTCCTCGATGGCGACGCTGCCCGACTCCGAGTCGACGTCCAGCCGCACGTTCGCCCGCTCTTCGATCTCCCGCATCGTCTCGCCGCCGGCGCCGATGACGACGCCGATACGGTCCTGCGGAACCGTCACGTGTTGCATACGTCGGAATACCCGGCGAAGCCTTTTAAGCGTGTCCGCCGGCTCCGGGTGTGCGGTCGCGTGACGGGGTCTTCGGCCGCTTGAGACCGATACCGTCGCGATTCACTCGCCCGACTCCCCGCTCGGGTCGGCCTCCGGTTCCGTCACGTACGACCGGAGGTCGTCGGGGTCGACGTCGATCCCCTGCCGGGTGAAGAACGTCGCCACGTTCTCGCAGTCCCGCTGGAGGAACTCGCCCGCGTTCGGGTGGTGGACGGTCACCGCCTGCCCGAGGTCGATGATCACCAGCTCGCCGTCGTGGATGATCATGTTGTACTCCGAGAGGTCGCCGTGGATCAGTCCGGCCCGGTAGAGCCGGCGCATGTATTCGCGGACGACCTCGTAGGCGGTCTCGGGGTTCTCCACGTCGACCTCGTTCAGCCGCCGGGCGCGGTCCTCGGCGTGGCCGACCAGCTCCATCACGAGGACGTTCCGCTGAACCGCGATCGGTTCGGGGACGCGCACGCCGGCCTTCCGCGCGCGCTCGAGGTTCGCGAACTCCTTGCGGGTCCACGCCAGCACGACCGCCTTCTTGTCGCTCGCGATCCCCTCGAACCGCGGGTCGCCCTCGAGGTAGTCGCGCATCTGCCGGAAGTTCGAGGAGTTGATCCGGTACACCTTCACGGCGACCTCGCGCTCCGGCGTGACGCCCTCCGGACCGCCGCCCGCGGCCGCGGAGCCGGGCTCCGGTCGCTCGCCCGCCTGCCCGCCGAGCGCCTCGAAGACGCTCGCCTCCTTCCCGGTCGACACCGGCCCGCCGAAGGCGTCGACGTAGCCGTCCTGCACGAGCTTGTAGATGGCCGCCAGCGTCGCGTCGTCGAACACCGACTCCTGGAGCTTGAACTGCTCGGTGTCCTTGATCCGCTTGCGGAACTCGTCGAACTCCCGGTCCTGTCGGAGGGCGATCCGGTCCGCCTCCGTGTCGGAGACGTCCAGCTGCTCCCACTCGTCGCCGGGCTGCTCGTCGGGCTCTAACAGGACGAACTCCTCGCTCATTCGCGTGGGAGTTCGGCGCCGCGAGGGATAAGCGAGGGGGTCCCGAGCCGCGAGCGCTCCGCCCGCCGACCGGTCACAGCACGTCGAGCGCGTCCTCGACCGGCATGTGACCGTCTCGGACCGCCGTCAGGATCTCGCGCCGCTCTTCGAGCTCGGGGTCGACCCCCTCGTCGCCGTCGTCGCCGCCCACCTCGCCGAGCGTCACCTTCTCCGTCTCGCCGACGAACTCGGGGAAGTCGGTGCCGTCGGCGAGCGCTTTCTCCTTCTTGACGCGATACGACCCGGCGTCGGTGGTGTACAGGTCGCCCGGGTGGAAGAAGTACCAGTCCTCGCGGTCGAACCGCACCGCGATCCGCGCCTTCGCGCCGAAGTTCCGCGCGAAGAACAGGAGCGCCTCCACCTCCTCGCCGGTGAGGTAGATGGGGTCGCCCGCGCTCGACTTCGCCTCGATGGCGTAGAACGTCTCGCCGTCGCCGGCGAGCACGTCGGGGAGCTCCCGCTCTGTCGCGGCGCCGCTGGCCGGCGCGCGCATCACGGCGAACCCGGCCTCGTCGAGGGCGTTCACCAGCTCGCGCTCGCGGCGGTCCCCCTTCCGGTTAGCGGACACGGTCGTCGTCACCCGGTTCGGTCATGGACGCCGTAGGCGCGAGGCGGTCAAAAGGGCGGCGGGTCGGCGCGGCCCGCACGATCCACCGCGCCGCCGCCGCTACCGCCGGAGCCGCTCCGCGTGCTCGACGACGACCCGGCCGAGCCGCTCGGTCCGCTCCCGGACGTCGTCGTCCGCGATCCCGGTCTCGTCGACGACGCCCGACGCGCCGCTGATCCCGACCTCGTGGGGGACGGTCCAGGCGTGGACGTTCCGGAACGTCGACCGGAGGTGTTCGAGCGTCCCGCCGTAGGAGCCCCCGCCGGCGGTCGCCAGCAGGCCGACGGCGGTGTCCTCGTACTCAGTCGAGCCGCAGAAGTCGTGGAAGTTCTTGAACGTCGAGGAGTAGGAGCCGCGGTAGACGGGGGTCCCGGCGAGCACGCCGTCGGCCTCGCGCACCCGCCGCGTCAGCGCCTCGCTGTCGCCCTGCGCGTCCTCGTCGGGGTGGTACAGCGGGAGGTCGACCGCGCCGACATCGATCGTGTCCGTCTCCGCGCCGACGTCGCTCGCGGCGTCGAGCGCGACCGACAGCGCGGCCCGCGTGGTGCTGTCCGCGCTCCGGCTGCCGGAGATCGCGACGATTCGTGTCACGGTCCCGCTTCGCGGGCCGAGCGCAAAAGCGCGGCGAGTGACGCCCGACGCCCCCGCAAGGTTCGCGACCGGCACCGGGCCTTATTGTCCCGGCCGCCGACTTGGCCCGCATGGACGAGATCTCCTTCGGCACGGACGGCTGGCGGGCGACGCTCGACACGTTCACCGACGAGCGCGTGCGGATCGTGGGGCAGGCGGTCGCCGACCGCCGAGCGCCGGTCGAGC
>NZ_NHOX01000032.1:0-105091 GCF_002252745.1 Halorubrum sp. Ib24
GCTGCCGACGCCCTTCGCGCCGATCGGGTGGTGCGGCGACGGCGTGACGGTGTGTCCCGTCTCGAAGTTCGGGATCTCGTTGGCCGTCGGCAGCAGGTAGTTCATGAAGTCGCCGCCGGTGACGTTGCCGTTGTCGTCGTAGGTGACCTTCTCTAACATCGCGGTGCCGATCCCCTGCGCGAGTCCGCCGTGGATCTGCCCCTCGATGATCATCGGGTTGATGCGGTTCCCGCAGTCGTCGACCGCGACGAACTTCTCGAAGTCGACCTCGCCGGTCTCGCGGTCGACCTCGACGACGACGATGTACGAGCCGAACGGGTACGTCATCTCCGGCGGGTCGTAGTAGTTCACGGCCTCCAGCCCGGGCTCCTCGTCGCCGGGGTGGTTCATGTAGGCGCCGGCCGCGATCTCCGTGATGGTGATCGAGCGGTCGGGCGCGCCGGCGACGTGGAACTCGCCGGACTCGCGGTCCCACTCGATGTCCTCCTCGGCGGCCTCCAGCTCGTTGGCGGCGATCGACTTCGCCTTGTCGCGCACCTTGCGCGCGGCGACGGCGGCGGCCGCGCCCGCGACGGGCGTCGACCGCGAGCCGTACGTCCCGAGCCCGTACGGCTCGGTGTCGGTGTCGCCGTGCTCGACCGTAATCGAGTCCACGTCCATCCCGAGCTCCTCGGCGACGATCTGCGCGAAGGTGGTCTCGTGGCCCTGCCCCTGCGTCTGGACGCCGACCCGCAACACGGCGTTGCCGGTCGGGTTCACGCGCAGGTCCGCGGAGTCGAACATCTCGATGCCGGCGATGTCGCACTGCTTGCCGGGCCCGGCGCCGACGACCTCCGTGAACGAGGAGATGCCGATGCCGATGAGCTTGTCCGCGTCCTCGTCGATCCGTCGCTGCTGCTCCTCGCGGTAGTGCTCGTAGTCGGCCATCTCCAGGGCCTTGTCGAGCGCCTTCTCGTAGTTCCCGGAGTCGTAGTTCCAGCCCGTCGCCGACTCGTACGGGAACGCGTCCGAGGGGATGAAGTTCCGCCGGCGTATCTCCGCCGGGTCCAGGTCGAGCTCGTCGGCGAGCACCTTCACCATGCGCTCGATGAGGTACACCGCCTCCGTGACGCGGAACGAGCACCGGTAGGCGACGCCGCCGGGCGCGGTGTTGGTGAACGCGGCCGTCAGCGACCCGTACGCGGCCTCGATATCGTACGAGCCGGTGAAGATGTTGAAGAAGCCGGCCGGGAACTTCGACGGCTGGGCCGCCGCGTTGTACGCGCCGTGGTTGGCGAGCACGTCGACCTTGACGCCCTCGATGACGCCGTCCTCGGTGGCGGCGAGCTCGCCGGTCATGTCGTAGTCGCGGGCGAACCCGGTCGTCTGGATGTTCTCGGAGCGCTCTTCGATCCACTTCACCGGCTGTTCGAGGACGTACGACGCCGCCGCGGCGACGACGTACCCCGGGTAGATCGGTACCTTGTTGCCGAACCCGCCGCCGACGTCGGGGCTCACGATCCGGACCTTATGCTCCGGGATCCCCGACACCTGCGAGAACAGGGTGCGGTGGGCGTGGGGCGCCTGCGACGTCATGTGGACGGTCATCTTGTCCATCCCGGGGTCCCAGTCGGCGACCGCGCCGCACGTCTCGATCGGCGCGGGGTGGAGCCGCTGGTACAGCATGTCCTCCTCGACGGTGACGTCGGCCTGGTCGAACACCTCGTCGGTGGCCTCCTCGTCGCCCGTGTCCCAGTCGAAGATGTGGTTGTCCTCCTGGTCGTCGAGCTCGTCGCGGACCAGCGGCGCGTCCGCTTCGAGCGCCTCCTCGGCGTCGACGACGGGGTCGAGCACGTCGTAGTCGACCTCGACCTTCTCGGCCCCGTCCTTCGCCGCGTAGCGGTCCTTCGCGATGACGGCCGCGACCTCCTGCGACTGGAACTTCACCTTGTCGTTGACGAGCACGTCCTGCGTGTCGTCCATCAGCGTCGGCATCGTCGCGAGGTCGTGCTCCAGTAAGTCCTCGGCCGTCAACACGGCGACGACGTCGTCCATCGCCTCGGCGCGGGAGCCGTCGATCTCCTCGATCCGGGCGTGGGCGTGTGGGCTCCGGACGATCTCGCAGTGGAGCATGCCCGGCTTCTTGATGTCGTCGACGTAGTTGCCGCGGCCGGTGATGAAGCGCTTGTCCTCCTTGCGCGTCACCTCCTCGCCCATGCCGCCGCGGCCGTGGCCGCAGTGTTTCTCCGGGTCGGGTCCGCCGTCCTCGTCGTGCTGATACTCCGTTTCCGCGTCCGGCGTGTCTGGTTCGCTACTCATTTGGTGTCACCTCGGTCGGTCGCATCGGCGCCCGCGTCGGCGTCGCCCGTGACGTCCGCGTCGCCAGTGCCGTCCGCGTCGTCCGCGTCATCGAGGAGCGCGTCGCGGTCGAACGGGTCCGCCTCGTCGGGGCCGCCGCAGCAGTCCTCGCGGCCGCAGAACGTGTCCGCGTCACCGCCGAACTCGGGGGCCGCGTGGCCGCCCTCGGGCGACGCCGCGGGCCCCCCGTCCGTCGCGCCGTCGACCGCGACCGCGCCGCCGTCGGCGGCGGCCCGGTTCTCCAGCTCCGCGGCCGCGTACTCTATCGAGCGGACGATGTTCTGGTAGCCGGTACAGCGACAGAGGTTGCCGCTGATCGCGTCGCGGATCGTCTCCTCGTCCGGGTCCGGATGCTCGTCGAGCAGCGCCTTGCCCGCCATCAGCATCCCCGGGGTGCAGTAGCCGCACTGCAGGCCGTGCTCCTCCCGGAACCCCTCCTGGAGCGGGTGGATGTCGTCGGCCTCGGGGAGGTCCTCCATCCCCTCGACGGTGAGGATCTCCGCCCCGTCGGCCTGCGCGGCGAACATCAGACAGGACTTGATCGGCTCGCCGTCCTTCAGCACGGTGCAGGCGCCGCAGTTGCCCGTGTCACAGCCGATGTGCGTGCCCGTCATGTCCAGGTCCTCTCGGATCGCGTGGACGAGCAGGCGCCGCGGCTCGACCTCGACCGTGTGCTCGGTGCCGTTGACCGTCAGCGTGATCTCGCGTTCGTCAGTCACTGTGTGACCCTCCGTTCGACCGTCACCGTGCCAGCGCGCTCGGCGGCGTCGCCCAGCGCGCGCTGGGTGAGGACGTCGACCATCCGCTCCTTGTAGTCGGCGCCGCCGTGTTCGTCAGACTCCGGATTCGACTGCTCGGCGGCCAGTTCTCCCGCCGTCGCGAACAGGTCGGGGCTGGGCCGCTCGCCTTCGAGGTGCTCCTCGGCGTCCGTCGCCCGCGCGTTCGTGATGTCGACGGCGGTCATTCCGATCCCGGCCGACTCGATGACGCCGTCGTCGTCGAAGACGAGCCGGACGCCGACGCCCGCCATCGCGTAGTCGCCGGTCTTTCGCTTCAGCTTGTGGTACGCGCTCCCCTCGTTCGGCCCGGGCTCGGGGACGCGGATCTCGGTGATCAGCTCCTGCTCGCCGAGCGTCGTGTCGTACGGGAGCAGGAAGAACTCGTCCGCCGGGATCGCCCGGTCTCCGTCCGGACCGGTGGCGATCACCTCGCCCTCGTGGGCGAGGAGGATGCTCCCCCAGTCGCCCTTCGGGTCGGCCTGCGCGACGGAGCCGACGACCGTGCCGCGGTTCCGGATCTGCGGGTCGGCGACCAGCGGCGCGGCGTCGGCGAAGCTGCCGTACTTCTCGTCGATCAGGTCCGAGTCCTCGACGTCGGCGTGGCGCGCGAGCGCGCCGAGCCGGAGGGAGCCGTCCTCCTCGCGGAGGTAGTCGAGCGAGTCGATGCCGTTGATGTCGACGACCACGTCGGGGTTCGCGAGCCGGAACCGCAGCATCGGTACGAGGCTCTGTCCCCCGGCGAGGATCGTCGGGTCGTCGAGGCTCTCCAACAGGCTGACCGCCTCGTCGACCGTCTCGGGTTCGTGGTGCTCGAACGGTGCGGACTTCATCCGAACATCCCCCGGATCTTGTCCGTGACCCCCGAGTCCGTCTCCTCGACGTCGGTCATCTGCGACTCGATCGAGGTGAAGAAGTTGTTCACGATCTTGTTGGCGACCGGGTTGATGACGCGGCCGCCGAGCTGCGCGATCCGACCGGAGATGTCGGCCTCGGTCCACCACTCGATTTGGGAGCCGTCGCCGTCCTCTTGCGGATGGATGTGCATCCCGGAGTTCATGCTGAAGCTGCTCCCGCTCGCGGAGCCGGAGCCGGTGGCCGTCATCTCGAAGGTCTCCTCGTCGCGGTCCTCGATCGTCACCGTCGTCTCGAACTTCGGCTTCACGCTGCCGACGCCGACCTGCATCAGCGCCGCGTAGTCCTGCCCGGCCCGGAACGCCCGGGCGGCGACGTCGTCGGCCTCCGCCTCCGGCAGCGTCGGGACGTCCTCCTCCGCCTCGTAGGAGTCCCACTCGAACGAGTCGTCCATCGGGGTGATGTACTTACACCCCTTCAGCGAGTCGCGCACCGCGACCGGGTCCGAGAGGACGACCCACGCCTTCTCCGGCGGGACGCCGTCGAGCTCGAACTCGCCGTCGAACTCCATCAGCGACACCCCCCGGTCGCCGCTTCCGCCGTCGTTCGACCGTCCGTCACCGTCATCTTTTATATCCCCTTACTATGAGCATACTATTACCACGGCAATGATACTCTGTACCATCATAATAAACCTTATTGACCATGAAGGATCGCCCGGATGCGCCGATATCGACCGCGAACGACGCGGAGGAAGCGGATGAACGGTACCGACGACGAACCTGACGGCGACGGGCGTGTCGACGACGAGGGCGACGGAGACGGGCGTGTCGACGACGGGGGCGACGGGGACGACGGCCACGGTCACGGCGAGATCACCCCGCTGAGAGCCGCCGCGGAGCGCGTCCGCGACCTCCGCGAGGAGTGGCTCGACCGGTGGGACGTCGAGTCGGTCTCGCTCGATCGGGTCTCCGGTCGCACCCTCGCGGAGCCCGTCGACGCCCCCGACGACGTGCCGGCCCGGAGCCACGCCACGATGGACGGCTACGCCTTCGACGCGACCGAGGGGTACCCGTACGAGCTGGTCGACCGGGAGGTGTTCCCGGAGTCCGACCCGTCCGCGCTCGGCGACGGCGAGGCCGTCCGTATCTTCACGGGCGCGCCGCTTCCCGCCGGGGCCGACGCCGTCCTCAAGCAGGAGCAGGCGACCGTGGAGGACGGCCGGCTCGACGGCTCGCCGACCGAGCCCGGCACGTACGTCTACGAGCGCGGCAGCAACGTCGCGGCCGGCGAGCGGCTGTTCGCGGCCGGCGAGCGGCTCGGCGCGAAGGACGCGGTCCTGCTCGGCGACCTCGGGATCGACGAGGTCCCGGTCGTCGAGCGGCTCTCGGTCGGCCTGCTGGCGACAGGCACGGAGATCCACGAGGGGCGCCACACGGACCTCGACTCGCCGATGCTCGCGGGGCTCGTCCGCGGGTGGGGCGCGGAGGCGACGTACGAGGGCACCGTCCCCGACGAGTACGAGCGCGTCAGGGACCGGATCGCCGGGCTCGCCGCCGGCCACGACGTCGTGATGACGACCGGGGGCACGAGCGTCGGCGACAAGGATTACGTCGTCCGGGCGCTCCGCGAACTCGGCACCGTGCGCTTCCACCGGGTCGCGCTGCGACCGGGCAAGCCGATCGCGGTCGCGACGCTCGACGACCGCGACGCCGTCGTCTTCGCGATCCCCGGCAAGCCGGTCGGCGCGCACGCCGTGACCTCGCTGGTCGCGCGCCCCTTCTTCACCGGGAACACCGCGCTCCCGACCGTCGACGCCGCGGTGACGAGCGACGTCGGCATCTCCGTCCCGGGGTTCACCTACGCCGTCCCGGTGACGCTCGACGGGGGCGAGGCGACGCCGCTCGGCCACGTCGACTCGCCGCTCGCCGTCTACGACGAGACGTTCGACCCGAGCGTGCTCTCCTCGAGCACGCGGGCGACGCGCGCCGACGGGTTCGTGCTCACCGAGTCGGCGCTGTCGGCCGGCGAGGCGGTCGACGTCGTCCCGTACCCCGTCGTCGAGCGATGACCGACGAGGGGCTCCCGCTCGCGACGCCGCCGTTCGAGGGGGAGGGCACCGCTCGGGCCCGAGTCGCCGGCGTGCTGCTCGCCGCGGGGACGAGCAGCCGCTTCGGCGACGCCAACAAGCTCCTCGCGACCGTCGACGGCGAGCCGGTGGTCCGACGCGCCGCTCGGACGCTGGTCGACGCCGGGCTGGACCCGGTGGTCGTCGTCGTCGGTCACGAGGCCGGTCGAGTCCGGGCGGCCGTCGCCGATCTCCCCGTGGAAACCGTCGACAACGACGCGTACGAGGCGGGCCAGTCGACCTCGGTCCGAGCCGGGATCGACGCGGTTCGGGAGGGAGAAGACGGCACCGGAGGAGGGGCGGACGTCGACGCCGCGGTCATCGCGCTCGGCGACATGCCGTTCGTCGACCCGGAGACCGTCGAGACGCTCGTCGCGGCGCACGCCGCGGGCGCCGGCGACGCCCTCGCGGCCGCCCACGAGTGGGACCGGGGGAACCCCGTGCTGTTCGACCGGCGGTTCTTCGACCGGCTCGCCGACGTCGACGGGGACGTGGGGGGCCGCGAGATCCTGCTCGCGGACGACGCGAGCGCGCTCGTCGCCGTCGACGACCCGGGGGTCCGCCGAGACGTGGACCGGCCGACCGACCTCCCGGAGGGCGGTTCGGGGGACGGCTGATCGACCGAGCGGGAGGCGGCTGATCGACCGACCGAGGGACGGGCGACGGCCGCGACTCGCCCGGGTTCCGAGCGCGGTTCGACCGGCCGGCGTCTACTCCTCGGGCGTCGATTTCCTGACCACGATGTTCCCGTCCTCGACGTGCCACTCGACGCGGTCGCCGGCGCCGACGTCGAGGAAGTTTCGAACGGGCTTCGGGACCGTCGTCAGGTTCTTTTCCGACACTTTGGTGTCCGTGAGGTTACCCATCGATCTCCACCTTACGGCGTAGCAGGGACATAGTTTACGCTACGGTAGCGCGTAGCGGCGACGCGCGGAGGTCGGCCGGCGGCCTCCGGAACGCGATCGGAAGTCAGACGGCGGAGTTCCAGCGGTGGGCGCCCCCCTCGGAGGCCCGGTCGAAGTCCAAGTCGAACCGGTCCGATTCGATCAGTACCGGCCCCGGGACGTAGAGGTCGGTCTCGGCGTCCGCGCCGACGTCGACGGCGGCGAGCAGGTCGCGCTCGCACATCGTCTCCAACACGTCGCTGACGGTGCGCTCGCGCCCCTCGATCAGGTTCGCCTCCTCGATCACGGCGTCGACGGTGACGCGCCCCTCTAACATCGCCAACCGGATCGCCGATACCCACGCCGGCTCGCGCTTCATCTCCCGGCACACGATACAGTACTACACATCAGGGGCCATTATAAAATTACTCACCTGAGCGATAGAATCAATCGGACGGCGCGGCCGCGGCGGGCGCGGTTCGGGAGTCGTCCCGGTCGGTAGACGTATGCCGAATCGAGGCGAACCGACGGGCGATGACGGACTCACCGTCGACAAACGATCTGGCGACCGCCTTCGACGAGGGCGACGTCGCGCTCGCCGCGCTCGAGAACGCGTACAGCCCGCGGCTCGTGGAGCTCGACGGCGACCTCGGCCTCGACGTCGTCTGACTGGACCTCGAACACGGCGGCCCCGACCCGTGGGACGCGGGCCGGATCGAGGACCTGCTCCGCGCGGCCGAGGCGACCGACACGGAGCTGCTCGTGCGGCTCCCGAGCACCGACCCGGCCCTCGTCCGGAAGGCGCTCGACCCGGGCGTGCGGAACGTGTTCCTCCCGCGCGTCGAGGGTCCGGAGGAGGTGCGGGCGGCGGTCAAGTCGGCGCGGTTCGAGTACGGCGGCGAGCCGGGGGACCGCGGGCTGGGCTCGCCGCGGGCCCGCCGCTGGGGGCTCGCCGACGGCTACATCGCGACCGAGGACGCGGAGACGCTCGTCGGCGCGACGATCGAGACCGAGGCGGCCGTCGCGAACCTCGACGACATCCTCGCGGTCCCGGAGCTCGGCTTCGTCTTCGTCGGGCCGTTCGACCTGTCGGTCTCGCTCGGCCACCCCGGCGAGATCGGCCATCCGGAGGTCCGGGAGGCTGTCGAGACGGTCCGGTCGAAGGCCATCGCCGCGGACGTGCCCCTCGGCGGGCTCGGGTTCGACGCGGACGACGTCGACGAGAAGGCGGCGAACGGCTACCAGCTGCTGAATCTCGGGAGTACGACCGGAGCGCTCAACGGAGCCGTGACGGGCTGGCTCGACGGCTACGAGACCGACCGGTGGGCGCGACCCGGGCGGCCTACGACGGGGATCCGATACCGGGGCCCGGTGGCGTCTGGCCCGATACGTGTCGTTAGACTGATTTTTACTCATCCGCTGTCGCTCGCGGGTACGCCGCCCGACAGGCCAAATTCTTTATACCACTGTTCGTATACCCACCCGTGTCGCTCCCACGTCTTCGGATCCGTCCGCAGCACGGAGTCTGCGCGCTGGGGGCGCTCTGTTTCGGGCTCGGCCTCGCTCACCTCGCGACCGAGGGCGAGGGGCTCGGGACGGGACTGGAGGCGTTCGTGATCTGCGGTATCGCCCTCTTGGTGGTCGCGACGGCGTACAAGCTTCCGAACCGGCCGATATCCCGCTCGGGGAAGTGGCGGGCGCTGCGGTTGGCGGTCACCGTGGCCGGGTCGTTCGCGCTCCTCGCGTTCGCCGTCTGGCTGATATGGGCGGTGGAGGGACAGGAGGGGGAGCTCTCCTTCCTCCTCGCGTTCGCGACCGCGCTCGGCTCCGCGGTCGGCATCCGGGGCGGGCTGTACGCGGTCGAGGCCGACGAGCGGCTCAGCGAGGCCCGCGACCTGACGAAGCTGCTGACGATCAACCAGCGCGTGCTGCGGCACAACCTCCGCAACGAGCTCTGCGTCGCGCTCGGCAACTTGGACAGGATCGAACGGCGCGACCACGGCCCGGAGACGGCCGAGGACGTGCGAACCGCGCGGACGCACCTGAACGGTCTCCTCGAGACGACCGACCGCACGCGGGAGATCGTCTCGATCTGGAACACCGACCAGCGCGAGACGTTCCGCCTCCGGGAGCTCTTGGAGGAGCGGATCGACGCGGTCGCGGCGGCGTCTCCGGACGTGTCGATCGGGACCGAGTTCGACGGCGACCCGCGCGTGTCGTCGCACCCGGCGCTTCCGACGGCGATCGAGGAGGCGCTCCGCAACGCGGCCGAGCACACGCCGACCGACGTCGCGGTCACCGTCACGCTCCGCACCGACCGGACGGGAGCGGCGGTCGTGGAGGTCGCCGACACCGGAGCGGGGATCCCGGGGTACGAGGTGGACGCGATCGAGGGCTCGGCGGAGACGGCGCTCGTCCACACGCAGGGGCTCGGGCTCTGGATAATCTACTGGACCGTCGAGACGTCGGACGGGACGTTCGAACTGCTGGAGAACGAGCCGACCGGGACCGTCCTCCGGATCACGCTGCCGACCGCGGAGGAGGCCTGACCGACTCCGCCCCCGACCGGCGGCAAGGGCGGCGTCGCGGCAGCGTCGCGGCGCGCGGTTCGGTCGAGCGGACCAATATTGTGTTAATCACGCAAACATCTAAGTCGGCACGGACCGTACGTGGCGCCGATGGCCGAAGAGATCGATGAGATCCGACGACGGAAGCTCGAGGAGCTTCGGAACCGAGACGGGACGGAAGCGACCGACGAGACGGAGTCGACGAGTCCCTCCGAGCCCGTTCCGGTCGCCGGGAAGGCGGAACTGAGCGAGACCGTCTCCGAGCGGTCGGTCGTGTTGGTCGACTTCTACGCCGACTGGTGCGGCCCGTGCCAGATGCTCGAACCGGTCGTCGAGTCGATCGCCGCCGAGACCGACGCGACCGTGGCGAAGGTGGACGTCGACGCGAACCAGGGGCTCGCCGCCGAGTACGGCGTCCGCGGCGTCCCGACGCTCCTGCTGTTCGCCGACGGGGAGCAGGTCGAGCGCCTCGTCGGAATGCAGGACGAGTCGCGCCTCCGCTCCGCGATCGAGGAGCACGCGTGAGCAGTCCGGACCGATGAACGGATCCGAACCGAGTCGGGGGCTCGGTCGCCGATGAGCGACGCGCCGCCGGTCGCGCACGTCCGAGACGACCGCGCCGAGCTGACCGACCTCGCGCTCGACCTCCTCGCGGTCGACAGTTCGAACCCGCCGGGCGACACGCGAGCGGTGGTCGACGCGATCGAGCGATTCCTCGACCCCCTTCCGGTCGATGTCGAGCGCTTCGCGGTCGACCCGGCGAAGCCGAACCTCCTCGTTCGCGTCGCCGGGGAGTCCGACCGGACCCTGCTGTACAACGGCCACCTCGACACGGTGCCGTTCGACGCCGGCGCGTGGACCCGCGACCCGCTCGGCGAGCTCGCGGACGACCGCGTCTACGGCCGCGGCGCGACCGATATGAAGGGCGCCGTGGCGTCGATGCTGTTCGCGGTCCGGTCGTTCGCGGTGACCGACGCCGAGCCGCCGGTCGACCTGCTGTTCGCGCTCGTGAGCGACGAGGAGGTCGGCGGCGACGCGGGACTGCCGGCGTTGTTGGAGGCCGGGCGGCTCGACGCGGACGCCTGCGTGATCGGCGAGCCCACCTGCGAGGCGGGCCGGCACTCGGTCACGGTCGCCGACCGCGGCAGCATCTGGCTGACGCTCGCGGCGAGCGGCGAGGGGGCTCACGGCTCCCGGCCGACCCTCGGTGTCAACGCGATCGACCGCCTCTACGGCGCCGTAGAGAAACTGCGCGACCGCTTCGGCTCCGAGCGGCTGGACGTCGGCGCCGACGTCGAGCCCGATCGTCGAGGAGTCTGTCGACTACTACGCCCCGGCGATGGGCGAGGAGGCCGCCCGAGAGCTGTTCCGCTACCCCTCGATCAACCTCGGCGTCCTCGAGGGCGGCGACGCGATAAACAGCGTCCCGGAGTCGGCTCGGGCCGAGGTCGACGTGCGCCTGACCGCGGGCGTCTCGACGCCCGACGTGCTCTCCCGGATCCGGGCCTGCGTCGCCGGCTGCGAGGGCATAACGATCACCGACGTCTCGTGGAGCGTCGGCACCGCGGAGCCCTCCGGCAGCCCGCTGGTCGAGGCGGTGGCGTCGACGGCGGCCGACGTCACGGGCGAGCCCGTCTTCCGGCGGAGCGCGACGGGCGGCGGGGACGCGAAGACGCTCCGAAACGCCGGGATTCCGACCGTCGAGTTCGCGCTCGGAACCGACACCGTCCACGCCGCAGACGAGTACGTGCCCGTCGACGCGCTCGTCGGCAACGCCGTCGTCTACGCGCGGCTCCCGTCGGCGTGGGCGGCGGCGTCGGAGCGGTGAGGCGAATCGGGGTGAAGTCGGGTGACACGAGGTGATCTGACGCGGGCGTCCGCGTCGTACGAGTCGTCCGCGGCGCGCCTTGTCGACCGGTTTTTCACGGACTTGGAATTGAAGCGCAATACTAATGTCAACCGGCTCCAACTCACATCTATGACGGAGATAGAACCAGACGAGACCGTCGATTCCAGAGGCGCCGCCTGCCCCGGTCCTCTGATGGACCTCATCGGCGCGATCCGGGGCGTCGATTCCGGCGCGGTGATACGGCTCTTGAGCGACAACGAGCAGTCGCACACCGACGTCCCGGAGTGGGCCGAGGAGTCCGGGAACGACCTGCTCGCCGTCGAAGAGCGCGACGACCACGCCGCGTTCTACGTGGAGAAAGCATGACGGAACGCATCGTCATCGTCGGCGGCGGGACCGGCGGTTCGGTCCTCGCGAACGACCTCGCCGACCGCCTCGAACCGGAGCTCGACGCCGGCGACGTGGAGGTCATCCTCGTCAACGACGGCCCCGAGCAGGTGTATAAGCCGGTGTGGCTGTACGTCCCCTTCGGTCAGCGCGAGCCGGCGGACGGCCGCCGGCGCCTCGACGAGCTGGTCGACGACGCGGTCGACCTCCGGATCGACCGCGTGAGCGACGTCGACACCGACGCCAAGCGGCTCCGGTTCGACGACGGCCCGTCGATGGAGTACGACTACCTCGTGTTAGCGACGGGGTCGACGCTGGAGCCCGAACGGATCCCCGGCCTCGCGGAGGGCGGACACGACTACTACAGCGAGTCGGGCGCGACCGAGCTCCGGGACGAGCTGCTGTCGTTCACCGAGGGCGAGATCGTGTTGAGCGTCGTCGGCACGCCCCACATGTGCCCCGCGGCGCCCCTCGAGTTCGTCTTCATGATCGACGACTGGTTCCGGAAGCGCGGGCTCCGCGAGGACGTCGAGGTCACCTACACGTACCCGATCCAGCGCGTCCACGGCAACCCCCACATCGCGGAGTGGGCGAGGCCGATCATGGACGAGCGCGGCATCGACGTGGAGACGTTCTTCAACGCCGAGTCGGTCGACCCCGACGCGGGGACGATCACCTCGATGGAGGGGACCGAGCTCGGCTACGACCTCCTCGTGTCGATCCCGCCGCACGCCGGCGTCGACCTGATCGAGGAGGCTGGGCTCGGCGACGACGGCTGGGTCGACGTGAATAAACACACGCTCGAGGCCGAGGCCGCGGACGACGTCTACGCGCTCGGCGACACCGCGGCCACCGGCGTTCCGAACGCCGGCAGCGTGGCGCACTACCAGGCCGGGGTCGTCGGGGAGCGGCTCGCCAGCGACGACCGCGGGCGGCCGGCGACCGCCACCTACGACGGCAAGACGCTGTGCTTCATCGAGACGGGCATGGACGCGGCCTCGTTCGTCGAGTTCGACTACGAGAACCCGCCGTCGCCGGCGCCGCCCTCGCAGAAGCTCCACTGGTCGAAGCTGGCGTACAACGAGTCGTACTGGCTCACCGCACGGGGGTTGCTCTGACCATGTCCGAAGAGCAGTTCTCCGAGCGGAGCGACCTCGAGGCGGCGATCGAGGAGAACCCGGAGGCCGTCGCCGAGTTCGTCGAGCGGCTCGACGCGGTCAACGAGCTGCTCGACGTGCTCTCGCTCGGGGAGAACGCGCTCGACGACGAGATGGTCCGCGAGCTGTCGGCGACGGGCGCGACCCTCGCGGAGTCCGCGGACGGGATCGCGACCGACGAGACGGTCGGGCTGGCCGCGGCGGTCGGCGAGAACGGCGACGAACTGCGCGAGGCGCTTGAGACGCTGACCGAGCTCCAGCGGAGCGGCGCGTTGGACGAGCTGGCGGAGCTGGCGCAGGTCGGGTCGCTCGCGACGGCCGCCCTCGACGACGAGATGGTGACCTCGCTGGCCGGCACCGGGGCCGCGCTCGGCGAGGTCGCGCAGACGGCCGCGGACGACGACTCGCGCGACAGCGTCGAGACGCTGCTGACGAGCCTCGGCGAAGCGGAGCGCGAGCCGCCGGAACAGGTCGGACCCGTGGGGCTGGTCCGCGGGCTCCGGGACCCCGACGTGCAACACGGGTTCGGTTACCTGCTGGCGCTCTCGGGCGCGATCGGCCGCGAGCGCGAGAGCGACGGGGAGCGCTGACGCGGCGCCGCCGGGGCCGGCGACCGGGCGATCCGCCGGTGCGGGCCGGGGGCGGTCAGCGCGACAGCGACTCGCGGAGCGACGCGACGAAGCCGCCCGATTCGTCCGCCTCGACTCGTCCGTCCGCGGCGGAACCCTCGATCTCGTCGAACAGCGCGCTCACCTTTTCCTCGATCTCCTCGCGGACCGCGCGAACGGTGTCGATGTCCTCTCCGTCGGGGTTGACGAGGTCCCAGTCGCGGGATTCGACGCCGTACTGCGCTGGCTCGAAGTGCATGATCGAACAGCCCATCGTGACCACGTAGTCGCTGTCCGCGAGCTGTTCGAGGTCGGCGACCCATTTCGGGCGCCGGTCCGAGATGTCGATACCGACCTCGGCCATCGCCTCGACGACCGGATCGTGCACGGCGTCCGCCGGTTCCGTGCCGCCCGAGTGGATCTCGACGACGTCGGTGAGGTCCCGCTCGTCGCGCTCGCGCTCCGCGAATGCGGCGGCCATCTGACTCCGCCCCGCGTTGTGGACGCAGACGAAGTCGAGCCGCAGCCGGTCGGACGATGTCATAAAACGTTGTGGCAGTGTAGCATGGAAACGGTTGCTATGTGACGAACATATCATACGTACCAGTGAAGAGACTTGCGCCGCGCGCCGCGCGCCCGGTAGGGAAACGTCACAGACACGGTCGTCACGATCGGGGACTCGGTCGAACGGCCGGCGGCCGCGGGGATCCGAGCGGCGTGGCGGGAGTAAAGGTAGTGGTACGGGGGGCGGTCGGGGGAAAGTGGATGCGGTGTGACCGTCGGCGGATCAGACGAGCAGTTGGATGTCGGCCTCGACCATGTCCTGCAGGGCCGTCGCGGCGCCGACGCCGGTGGTGACGCCGTCGTAGAAGTCGTCCTCGTCGTAGCCCATCAACTCGATGGTCATCTGACAGGCCTGGAACTCGACGCCCATGTCGAGGCTCGTCTCCAAGAGCTCCTGGACCGAGGCGGTGTCGTTGTCCTCGATCCGCTTTTCCATCATCCGCGTCGTCACGCGGTCCATCCCGGGGAGCGCGCCGACGACGTTCGGGACCGGCATGTTGGGGTTGCCGACGGAACTCATCTTGAGGCTCTTCGACCGCTCCTCATGCAGGATGTCGAGCCCCCAGAACGTGTGGAAGACGGTCACGTCGTAGCCGAAGGCGGCGGCGGTGCTGGCGAGGATCAGCGGCGGGTACGCCATGTCGAGGCTCCCCTTCGTGGCGATGATGCTCATCTTCTTCGCGTCGTCCTCGGCCGTGGCCTCGGCGAGCGACGCCTCCAGTTCGTCGACGCGCGCGGCGAGTTCGGCTCGGGAGGGGGCGTCGTCCGCCGCCGCGTTCGCGCCGTCCGGGGACGATGTGTCGGTACTCATCGTCACTCCGTCTTGCGGACGTAGTGTTTGTACACGTCGTCGCCTTCCTCCTGACCGACGAGTTCGACGCCGGCGGTACCCGAGGCCCAGCCGTCGATGTCGCTCATGCTTCCCGGGTCGGTCGCCAGCACTTCGAGGACCTGCTCTTCGGCCAGTTCGTCGATCGCGCCCTTCGTCTTCACGACCGGCATGGGACACGATGCGCCTTTCACGTCTAACGTCTCCGCGATATCGTATTCGGCACTCATTGGTTATCTGCTCCGTTGGTCTGTATTGGAGCTATTGCACAATACCCCCGCCACCGTTAAAAGAATGTTGTTTTTTGTGTTTGACGCGAACAACCAGTTACGCCGATAATTCCGCGGTGACACATGAGCCGCTTCCTAAACGTGTGAAGCGCATTATTTCGGTTTGTCTCCCGACTCTATATTGTGTGGTTGTTGAATTACTATGCGAACTCTTTTGTATTCCCGTCCGGTACAGTGAGGTGTACAACATGGACGCAGACGATTTCCCGACCCCGGATGTCGAAGTCGAGACGATCGAACCGGAAGCGCTGAAAGGACGCATCGACGCGGGCGAAGACCTGACGCTGCTCGACACGCGGATGGGCTCCGACTACGAGGAGTGGCGCATCGACGGCGAGAACGTCACCTCCATCAACGTCCCGTACTACGAGTTCCTCGACGACGAGATCGACGAGGACGTCCTCGACCGGATCCCCGAGGACCGCGAGGTGACCGTCCTGTGCGCGAAGGGCGGCGCCAGCGAGTACGTCGCGGGGGAGCTCGCGGAGCGCGGCTACGACGTGAACCACCTCGAAGACGGCATGAACGGCTGGGCCGGTATCTACGAGACCGTCGAAGTCACCGGCTACGACGGCGCCGGCACGCTCCTGCAATACCAGCGCCCCTCGTCCGGCTGTCTCGGGTACCTGCTCTACGACGACGGCGAGGCGGCGGTCATCGACCCGCTCCGCGCGTTCACCGACCGCTACCTCGACGACGCCGACGACCTCGGCGTCGAGCTGCGGTACGCGTTCGACACCCACGTCCACGCCGACCACATCTCGGGCGTGCGCGACCTCGACGAGGCGGGCGTCGAGGGGGTCATCCCCGCGGCCGCGGTCGACCGCGGCGTCACCTACGCCGACGAGCTGACCCAGGCCGAGGACGGCGACACCTTCGCGGTCGGCGACGCGGTGATCGAGACCGTCGCCACGCCCGGCCACACGACCGGGATGACCTCGTACCTCGTCGACGAGAGCCTGCTCGCGACCGGCGACGGGCTGTTCATCGAGAGCGTCGCTCGCCCGGACCTCGAAGAGGGCGACGACGGCGCGCCGGACGCGGCACGGACGCTCTACGAATCGCTTCAGGAGCGCGTCCTGCCGCTCCCCGACGACACGCTGATCGGGGGCGCCCACTTCAGCGACGCCGCGGTGCCGGCCGACGACGGCACGTACACCGCGCCGATCGGCGATCTCGTCGAGGAGATGGACGCGCTCACGATGGAGGAGGACGCGTTCGTCGAACTCATCCTCTCGGACATGCCGCCGCGGCCGGCCAACTACGAGGACATCATCGCGACGAACCTCGGGCAGAAGGCCGTCGACGACGACGAGGCGTTCACCCTCGAACTCGGCCCGAACAACTGCGCCGCGAGCCAGGAATCGCTCGCGGATGACTGAGACCGCCATCGATGCCTGACCCACTCGTCGCACAGGCGGCCGCCGACCTCTTCCCGAACGGGATCGGCCGGTACGCCGTCGGCGGACTGCTCGTCGGCCTCGGCGCGGTCGTGATATACGTCGGGACGGGGATCGCGGCCGGCGCGAGCACCTTCCTCGAGTCGACGCTGTCGTACGTGTCGGGGCAGTCGCGGTTCCGGCGGTACGTGAGCTCTCGCGACTGGCGCGTCGTGTTCACACTCGGGATCGTCCTCGGCGGCGCGGCGTTCGCGGCGACGGTCCAGTCGGGCGCCATCACGACGTCGCTCTACCAGCCCGGAACCACCGGGCGGACGTACGAGCTCGCGGGCGTGACCCTGTGGCTGACCGACGTCCAGCCGTGGCGACTGTTCTTCGGCGGGATACTCGTCGGCATCGGAACCCGAATCGGGAAGGGGTGCACCTCGGGGCACGGCGTCTGCGGCGTCGGGTCGGCGTCGAAGACGTCGCGCGTCGGCGTGGCGACGTTCCTCGCGGTCGCGATCCTGACCGCACAGCTCGTCGCGGCGCTGGGGGTGAGTCCGTGATGTGCGAGACGCGAGGCGCGAACGGAGTGAGCGCCTCGGAGGGCGAACGGCGAACGGACGTGAGCCGCGAGACGCTCGCGTCTCGAACCGCGCGAACGGGAGCGACCGGAGGGAGCGACGCGTGAGCGACGAGAGACATCCCCTGTTCATGCCGCTGATCCTCGTCGGCGGCCTGATCTTCGGGTTCGGGCTCGGCTTCAGCCACATGGCGCGGCCGGAGGTCGTGCTGAACTTCCTCAGGTTCGAGGACTTCGGGCTGCTGTTCGTGATGTTCGGCGCGGCCGTCGTCTCCGGCGTCGCCTTCGCGGTGATGCCGCGGATCCGCGACGCCGCGCCGCTGACCGGCGACCGGTACGAACGGCGGCTGAAGCCCTTCGACCGCAACGTCGTGATCGGCGGCGCCGTCTTCGGCGTCGGCTGGGGCCTGTCGGAGCATCTGTCCCGGCGCGGCGTAACGCGAGCTCTCGGCGTCGGCAACGTTCACCATCCTCTGGGCGTCGCCGGCATGTTCGTGTCGGCGCGTACCTCCAGGGTACTGGCGAGCAGGACCCGGTGCGCGTGATGCGCCGCGCTGGCGGGCTGCGGACTGACCCCCACCCCCAGGTGGACCCCGTTCTTTTTCGCGCTCTTTCATCGGTGCAGGCAGTGGCCAGCCTTTTCATGTCGTGGGTTGCATCGGCGCCGGGTCGAGCGCGCGACTGCCGTTCGCTCCCGCCGTCGGAAGCGTAACGCCCATCGGGAATGCGCGCCGCCCTCTCTGGTCCGGAGCCCTTCAGGTTCACGGGCCGTCACGCAGGGGAAGCTAACGTCTCGGAAGCCGTCGGGAGAGGCCTGTCGGCGAACATCAGCTCCCTCGCCGGCAGTCATCCTGGTTGGTTAGCGCTGGCGCGTGGGTTGATGGCGGTCGGCATCCACGCGGGTACCCCATCGCGACCGCGTTCACCGTGACCGCGCGGTCATCGGCGTCGGTTCTCGGCTCGGCCCGGGACCCCGTCTGGCGAAAGTATCCGGCAGAATCGCCCTCTGGTTGGACCGTTGAGCCGTTCGTGCGGGGGGCATCGCGTTCTGGGACCGCGAGCCTCCTGCCGCGTCCCCGGGGTCCCCGAGCGGTACTTGCGTTCGGCGCTCGCCGGTCTCGTCGGCCGTCCTCGTGAACGTCCGGTCACGTTCCTGGGCGAGGGAGCGCCTCCGGGGACCGTTCCCCGCGGTCTCGACAGCGGGCGCTGAGGTCGACGTCTCTCTGCGTCGGGGGTGCGTTACCGGCGTCGCCGCGCTGGTCGTCGCGCCGCGTCTGTGGAACATCGGTGCGCGAGCGAGCGGCGGGCTCCGGCGCGTGTTGCTCGCGCTCGCTCGCTCTGCGCGTTCTCCGGGAGGTAGTCAGGTCGGGCTGGCCGTCGGGCCGCTTGTTATCCTCTGCTCGACGAGGTCTGGACGATTTCGACGTTCAACCGTTGCTCGTCGGCGGGGCTGGGATCGCTCGTCGGGTCGTGGCGGCGCACCGCGGATGATATCAGTCCTCTGCGCATGGACTACTCGTTCCCGGGCCGCGACGTACTCGATCTCCGGCGCTCGTTCGTCGTTCCTTGATCGACGCAGGCTGGCCCGTCCTGTTCTCGGCGGTTCGTCGTGTCGTCAATCGAGATCGTCGTCAGCGCCATCATCGGCGAGCTGCGCCGCGTCGGCGGCCGGGAGCGGTCGACCTCCGGAAAATCGGTGTTGACGTGTGAAGCGTGGGCGGGGGTCGTTCGGATCGGTCTCGTTCGGCTCGCGTACGTCGGTTCCGCTCTTCTCCTCCTCTGAAATTCGGCCGTCATGTAGTTTCTGACAGTCGACCTGCGCGTTCGCTCGAGGCAGCCGTCACCTGGCCGCTGCGATGCGACCGATGTCCGCGCCGTGCGCCGACCGGTCGTGGCCTGGACAGGCGAGCGCAGTAACGTTTACGCATAAGTTATGAATTGGTCGGCCGGGTTATTAGATATATATGTGTGCGATAATCCCAAAACCGTTTATAGGCGTGAAACGGGTCAGCAGTGAAGTTGAACAGAAATGTGCCAACAGCTGAATTTCCAACTGCGAAGACCGGGGGACGGATCGATGTCAGGGTTAGAGATTCCCACGTGGGACCCGGAGACGGCCATGCTCATCGGCGCGATCCTCTTGGAAGCGATCGTGCTGTACGTGGGTTACGGCGGGATCGAGCGCCTCTTCGGGCCCCGCTTCATGCGACTCCTAATCGGAGGCGAAGAGGATGCTCAGTAGCCTCTCCGACGGACTCGGCCTCCTCGGGACGAGCCCGGAGATGGCGGCGCTGTTCGTCGGCTTCGGCCTCGTCGTCGGCGTCCTGTTCGGGTTCTTCGGGATGGGCGGGTCGTTCCTCGTTACCCCCGCCCTGCTGATGCTGGACTACCCGGCGCCCGTCGCGGTCGGTAGCGGGATGGCGTTCGTCTTCGGGACGGCCGTCATCGCGACGTTGAAACACCACGACCTCGGGCAGGTCGATTACAAGCTCGGCGCGATCATGATCACCGGGACGACCGTCGGTATCGAGGCCGGCCGCGCCAGCGTCTACTACCTCGAATCGCTGGGACTCGCCGGCGGCGTCATCAGCGTCGCCTACGTCGCCCTGCTCGGCGGCGTCGGGGCGCTGGTCACCCGTGACGCCCTGAAAAACGACGACGGCGGCGGCATCGACCACGAGGCGGCCGACCGCGACCTCAGCGAGTACGAGATCCCCGAGATCGCGAAGACGATTCAGCGGACGGTCCGGATTCCGCCGATGGTGACGCTCCGCGGCGACGTCCGCGTCTCCGCGTGGGTCATCACGGCCGTCGCCTTCGCGACCGGCCTCCTGTCGGGATTCCTCGGCGTCGGCGGCGGCTTCATCCGGATGCCGGCGATGATCTACGCGATCGGCGTCCCGGTTCCCGTCGCCGTGGGAACGGACCTGTTCGAGATCGTCTTCTCCGGCGGGCTCGGAAGCTACCTCTACGGACAGGGCGGCGGCGTCGACCTCGGCATCGTCGTCCCGCTGCTGTTCGGGAGCGCGCTCGGCGCCCGCGTCGGCTCCGCCGCGACCGCCGTCGTCGACTCCGACGGCATCAAGGTGTACTTCGGCGGGATGCTGCTCGCCGGCGCCATCGCGGTCGGTATCGGCGAGATCGGGTCCTACATCGGGAACTCGCTCATGGAGACGGTCGGACTGGTCCTCGTGATCGGCGCGGCCGTCGTCGTCGCCGCCGCGGTCATCTACACGTCGGTCGTCTCGCTGCGGACGACGCGCGGCCGACAGACGGCGACGACGGACTGACCGCGGCCGCTCTGGTCGAGGCCGGCCGTCGACTCACGCGACGAGCCGTCGCGGACCCGCCGTTGCGGACCCGTCGTTGCGGACCCGTCGTCGCTCCGCGACCCGACGAAGCTAGCGCACAATTGTGTAATCTATACACAAGTCTTTTAAGAGCTCACGGCATACGGATAGGTAACAAAATGCCAGATTCGATGTCCGAACAACTCCAGCGGGACATGGTGTGCGAAGGGCTCTTAGAGTGTTTCCACGGACTCAAACAGCTCGACAAGCGGGTTTTCCAAGAGCTCGTCCAGACCGAAACGCCGCTGACGATCGACGAAATTGCCGACGAAGTCGACCGCGAGCGCTCGACCGCGTATCGGGCCGTGCAACGGCTCCTTCAGGCGGGCTTCATTCAGAAGGAACAGGTGAACTACGATCAGGGCGGGTACTACCACGTCTACAGGCCGACCGACCCGGAGAAGGTCGCCGACGACATGCAGCGGATGCTCAACGACTGGTACGCGAAGATGGGTCAGCTCATCCAGGAGTTCGAGGACAAGTACGAGCAGGCGGAGACCTCGTCTCCGGCCGCCGAGAGCTGACGTCGACGCGACCCGATCGTCCGAAACGAGACCACTCGACTCTTCGAAGCCGGCCGATCTCCGACGCCGACTTCCGGGCTACACGCGAGTATCGCCGGGAACACCGCGGAGGCGTCTGTCTGACGGCTCCGATCTGACGGTATAGTCTTTCAAATACAATACCGAGTCGGAGACGCGGCGACGTGATCGAGCGCGGAGCGCGCAGCGGTGCGAGCCTCGACTCGCAGACACGCCGCCGAAGGCGGCCGATGGCGCCCCGAGATCGGCCCGCCCCGAAGCCGGTGGCTCGCGTTCGAAGCGATGGCCACTTGGGACAACAGTCGCCGGTAAAAAGACGAACCCATTTTCGCATAATTGTCAGAATAAAATTTATGATAGGAATAATATACTTCTGCGTCACGTTCGATTCGGTCGAGGCCCGTGTATGGATACTATAATAAATATATTTATTTGTCATAAATATTATGATACAGTATAAATTAGTTTTGATACCACACATATTTCCAACTGTTCTAAAATCGAGACCAGAGACGGGAGGAACGATCTAGGCCGCTGGTCCGAACGAGATCGAGAGCGGTCAAAAGGCGTTGAAAGACCGGTAGTTGCGGTTCTCGTGCGAAGCGTATCCGAGTGTGATCGAGCCCAGAAACGCAGCGCTGATACGGCCGTCTAATAATATTTCTTATATATTTAGGAAACAGTCAGATATACTATCTTATATCGAAACGCATAGCGCGGTCGGAGCGGGCGATAGGAGGCCATTCCTAGAAGGGAGAACGACCGTCGGTAACTAAACCCATCAATCCGACAGTGTTCACTCGACCGGGACGATGGTCACCGGAATTGACGACTCGAGCGCAACCGACTGAGTGACGCTCCCGAAGAGCGCTTTACCGGCCGGTGAGCGTTTTCGTCCGCACAGCACGACCTCGTCCGCGTCTAACTCGTCCGACATATCCACGATCGACTCCGCAACCGGAACGTACAATTCCCTCTGTTCTGTCGCGATGCCGGCGGCAGAGAGGATGTCCGTTGCTTCGATCACGCCCGGGCTCTCCTCGTCGAAACTGTCATCGCCTGTAGTGCTCGGATCGTCGTGATAGGCGTGAGCGACCGTCACGCGTAGCTCGTCCGTCTCGCCGGGAAGTCCCGAGACGTACCGGGCCTGAGCGGCTGCCCGATCGGTGTTGTCGTCTACCGGGAGTAGGATCTCATACATCGCATGAGAGATACTAGCGTGCGGTGATAAGCGTGACGCTCCCCGGTACGTACGCGCTCACGGCGCGCGCGCACTTCGAGGAGTTCGGCGGGACGCGAGCGGACCTCGCCGCGACCGCGGTGAAGAACCACCGGAACGCCCCCGGAAACGACATGGCCCAGTTCCAGAAGGAGATATCCACGACCGACGTCCTCGAAGCGCCGACCGTCGCTGACCCGCTCGGACTGTGCGACGCCCGTCCGATCACCGACGGGGCCAGTGCGCGTGTCCACGTCAGCGAGGCGTACGCGGCGCATCACGACCTGAACGAGTCAGTCGCCATCACGGAACCGGACGGGAGACCGACTCGCTCGCCTTACAGCTCCGAGAGTCGCTCACGCGGACCCCGGCAACGACCCGAGCGGCGACGGTCGCATACGACGACGCCGGGGTTACCGCGGCCGACGTCGAATTGCCTGAAGTTTCAGCGGTCCCGACAGCACTATACCGTCTCATTCTCATGGTAGCGCTATGCAACGCACTCTCGAGGAGCTGACACCGAGCGTCGCCGAGTCGGCCTTCGTCTCGGAACAGTCGTACCTGATCGGCGACGTCGTGGTCGGCGACCGCGCGAGCCTCTGGCCGTTCACCTGTCTTCGGGGAGACGGCGGGTCCACGGTCGTCGGCGAGGAGGCGAACGTCCAGGAGTTCACGATGCTCCACGGTGCGATCATCGGCGACGAGGTCACTGTGGGTCACAACGCCGTCGTCGACTACGCGACCGTCGAGGACCACTCCCTCGTGGGGATGGGGAGCCGCGTCCTCCGGGACGCGACGGTCGAGTCCGACTGCATCGTCGCCGCCGGCGCGGTGGTCCTCCAAGAGCAGACGATACCGGAGGGACACCTCGCCTACGGCGCCCCGGCCGAGACGAAACCCCTCACGGACGCCCAACGCGACGAGATCGACCGCGTCCACCGGCACTACGTCGACCTCGGCCGTCGGTACAAAGCGGCCGGGGGGTTCGAGTGACCGAGACCATCAGTGGTCGGAACGATCGGGCGGTCGACTGAGACCGTCGACCGGCACGTCTCGACGATCCCGCCGCGGTGACCCCGATATTTTATATCTACTGCTGCAGCATCCTTCAGGTACGCAACCATGACAGAGGATATCCAGCAAGAGTCATCGATCATCCACGAGCCGAGCCGGGAGTTCGTCAAGTCGACAAACGTCTACGAGTTCATGCAGACGTACGATATCGACGACTACGACGAACTCGTCCGTCGGACAACGAAAGAGGTCGACGGCGTCGAAGCGTCGGGCGTCGAGTGGTTCTGGGACACCATGCCAGAGTATCTCGGTATCGATTTCTATGAGCCGTACGACACGGTCCGTGACGACACCGAGGGTCCGCAGTTCTCGGAGTGGTACCCCGGCGGTGAGATCAACCTCGCACACAACGTAGTGGATCGCCACGCCGCCGTCGACTCCGAGGCGAGAAACAACGTCGCGTGTCTCTTCGAGGGCGAACCGGGCGACGTCAGGGAAGTGACGTACCACGAACTCGCTCGTCAGTCGAACAAGGTGGCGAACTACCTCGAATCGGTCGGCGTCGAGACCGGCGACACCGTCGGGATGTATATGCCGATGGTCCCGGAAGTCATCTCGATCCTGTACGGCTGTTTCAAGGTCGGCGCCATCGCGGTTCCGATCTTCTCCGGGTTCGGCGTCGAGGCCACGGCCACGCGCATCGACGACTCGGAGTGTTCGGTGCTGTTCACCGGCGACGGGTTCTACCGACGCGGCGAGCCGCTCACGCTCAAAGGGGCGGCCGACGACGCCATCGAGGACGCGGGACACGTCGAACACACCGTCGTCTACGACCGCATCGGCGACGACGCCGAGGTCCCGATGGGGGCGCGCGACGAGTGGTGGGACGACGCGATCGAAGACCGCGACGACGAGTACGACACCAAGTCGCTCCCCGCCTCACAGGAGTCGATGCTGCTGTACTCGTCGGGGACGACCGGCAAACCGAAGGGCATCGTCCACACCCACGCCGGCGTGCAGCTGCAGTGTGCCAAGGAAATCTACTTCGGCTTCGACCACAAGCCCTCGGACCGCTTCTTCTGGGTCTCCGACATCGGGTGGATGATGGGGCCGTGGACGCTCATCGGCAACCACACGTTCGGCGGGACGGTGTTCATGTACGAGGGCGCGCCCGACCACCCCGAACCCGACCGGTTCTGGGAGATGATCGACCGACACTCGCTGTCGACGTTCGGCATCTCGCCGACGGCCATCAGGGCGCTGCGCAAACACGGCGACGAGTGGGTGGAGGGACACGACCTCTCGTCGATACGCCTCCTCGGCTCGACCGGCGAACCGTGGGACCCCGAATCGTGGCAGTGGTTCTACGAGCACGTCGGGGGGAGCGAGGCCCCGATAATCAACATTTCCGGGGGCACCGAGATCTGCGGCTGTTTCCTCATGCCGATGCCGACCCAGCCGCTGAAGCCCACGTCGCTCGGTGGTCCGGGGCTGGGAATGGACATAGACATCGTCGACGAGGCCGGCAGTTCCGTCGCCGACAGTCACGAACGCGGCTTTCTCGTCGCCCGCGACTCCTGCCCGTCGATGACGAAGTCGCTGTGGTCCGGCGACGAGCGCTACCTGAACGAGTACTGGTCGACGTGGGACGACCTCTGGGATCACGGCGACTTCGCCCAGAAGGACGAAGACGGCTTCTGGTTCCTCCACGGACGGGCCGACGACGCACTCAACGTCGCGGGCCGGAAGGTCGGTCCCGCCGAGATAGAGGGCGTTCTCACCGAACACGAGGCCGTGAACCAGGCCGCAGCCGTCGGCGTCCCAGACGAGACGACCGGAACCGCGGTCGTGACGTACGTCGTCCTCGAAGACGGCTACGACGGAAGCGACGACCTGCGCGGCGAACTGTCGGCGCTCGTCGGCGAGGAACACGGCAAACCGTTCCGCCCGCGTGAGATCCTCTTCGTCTCCGACTTCCCGAAGACGCAGTCGGGCAAGGTGATCCGACGGGCCATCTCGTCGCTCTACCAGGGCGAAGAGCTGGGCGACATGTCGAGCATCGAGAACCCCGAGGCGCTCGACGAGATCGAAGCGGCGTCGTAACGGGAGGCGGTGGACAGACTGCGGCGACCGCGGGGTATCATTTTCGCGGACGTCGTCGCTCAGGGCGATCTGCGTGAGCACGTAAAGAACGTGGAGTCGACGGGTCGAAGGGTCGACTCGGCCGATTCGGCTCCTGCAGTCAGTCGGACCGCTCGGCGTAGGGCGTAACGCCGGCGGCTTCCATCTGATCGTGGAAGCGCTTCCGTCTGGCCTTTCGCTGCTCGGTCGACATCCGGTCGTTGGTCCAGATTTGGCCGCTGGTGTCCTGGTGGACCTCACAGCTGTCGACCTCGTCGAGTGCCTCGACGCGCTCGCGCACCTCGTCGTTGATATCGAGGAAGTACGTGCACCGCTGTGAGGTCAAGAGGAGGGTTACCTCCACGTCGCGGTCGTCGACGGAGATAGACTCGACGAGACCTAGATCGAGGATGCTGATCGGATGATCGCTCATACAGCTACAGGGGTCGAGTACCTCGTCGAGTTCGGCTTTAATCCGTGTTTTGCGCTCGTCGTCGAACTCCGTGTCCGGAGTGACGTGCGTGGCCGCTTCCGTTCGCGCGTATGGGTCGGTGTGTGCAGACATGATCAGTCGTCGGACGCGAGCGCCGAGTCGGCCTCGTAAGTCGACCAGGGCTCGGCGGGGTAGTCGCCGCTCTCTTCGCGCTCATCCCGGAGCTGGTCCCACTTGTCGCCCTTGATGTCTTTTTTAATCTGCTCTGGGTCCTTATCGAGGAGGCGCAGCGCGTTCTTTCCGAGGATTTTCTCTTTCATGTCCTTGGTGACTTCGGGGTAGTCGTAGTCTTCGATGAGGTCCTCGGGCATCTCGAAGTTCCAGATGCCGTCGATGGGGGGCTGCGGATGCAGCGCCGTCGCGCCGCCGGCGTAGACGATGCGGTCCGGTCCGGCCCAGTAGAGCATCTCACCGAGCGCCTTCGCGAACTTCCGCGGGCGGGTGTTGACGAGACACGCCGTGTTCTCGAGATTGGCGTAAACGTTGTCGTGGCTCGCCATCGCGAGGACGGTCTCCTCGACGAACGAGAAGCCCGCGTGGATGATCTCGAAGTTGATGTCGGGGAACGAGTTGGCGGCGTCTTCGATGTCGTCCGGTTTGAAATAGCGGACGGGCGCCGTCGCGAACGGGATGAACTTGTGAATCGCTAGCGTGTCGACCTCCGAGTCGGCGACCCGCTGGAGGAGGGGCCAGACGGCGTCTTCGGTCAGCTGGAGCGAGAGGTCGTTGCCGTTCTGGTAGCGCGCGGGATAGAACTTGATGCCCTCGACCCCGTCTTTCGCGGCGAACTCCTCTATCTGGTCGCCCGCGTCGTCTTCGAGGGGGTTGACGTCGACGTACATCGACACGCGCTCTTGATTCTGCTCCATGAACTCGAACCCCTTCTCACGGGACACGTAGCCGTCGTGGAAGTAGTCGTCGAGCGGCAGCGAGTGGTACACCGAGTAGTCGATCTGACTCTCCAAAAAGAGGAGCCGAGCGAGCTCTTCGGGCTGGTGATCGCGGTAGAAGACCTCTTCGGACGGCACGTACCCGTCCGGGAGGATCTTCGCCCCCATCTCGTACGTCTCGTCGTCCCAGACCTGTGCGTGCGGGTGTTTGTGATTCTCCGGCGTGTGGTTGAAGCAGTGTGACACGGAGTCCACTACAAGTGAGCCACTGTCTAACATCTCGTGTGGTAGGACAGATGAATCATTAATAAACATTTGGGTTAGCGGCGGGAAGGGTGTGTGTGTTGACGGTGCGCGATTGAGCCGGGATACGGACAACTGGGCCGGAGCCCGAGAAACACTTATCTGAGCGGCAGTAGCAGCTTCATCCGTTATGTCCGAGCGTCTGCAAGGGAAGACGGCACTGGTCACCGGCGGCTCCTCCGGCAACGGACGGGCGATCGCTCGACGGTTCGCCGAGGAAGGGGCGAACATCACCGTCGCGGACGTCCGCGACGACCCGCGAATGGGCGGTGAGCCGACACACGATCTCATCGAGGCCGGTGGCGGAAACGCCCAATTCGTCCACTGCGACGTCAGCTCGGTCGCCGACCTCCACGAGGCGGTCGACGCCACCGTCGAAGCGTTCGGATCGCTGGACGTGATGGTCAACAACGCCGGCGTCGAGCGTCAAAAGCCCTTAGCGGACGTCACGGAGGAGGACTACGAGTGGCTCATGGACATCAATCTCAAGGGCGTGTTCTTCGGGAGCCAAGCGGCCGTCGAGGTGATGCGCGAGCAGGACGAGGGGGGGAGCATCATCAACATGTCCTCGATCGGCGGCATCCGCGGCTTGGAGAACTCCTCGCTGTACTGTACCTCGAAAGGCGGGGTGACGAACTTGACCCGGGAGTTAGCCGTCGAGCACGGCGAACATGACATCCGCGTCAACGCCCTCAATCCGGGGTTCATCGAGACGGCGATGACGATGGAGGACGGTGACACGGCCGGCGGCATTCTCGATCAGACGCCGCTGGGGCGGGCGGGCCAACCCGAGGAGGTCGCGGACGCGGCGCTGTTCCTTGCGAGCGACGAGTCGTCGTTCGTCACGGGCCACAATCTCGTCATGGACGGCGGCTTCACCGCCTGAATCGGGAGGGGGTGAGCAACACTTATTATTTCGTACCCGCGACATCTGTGTGCATGCTTCACGCAGAGGGACCCCTCTTAACGGTCGACGTCGGCGATCGCTCGACGGAAACGACCGACATCGACGAAATAAACGAAACGTTCATCGGCGGGCGCGGCGTCGCGACGCGGCTCGCGCACGATCGACTCCCGTTCGACGCCGACCCGCTGGGCGCGGCAAACCGGCTCTACTTCGCTACTGGACCCATGCAGTCGTCGACCATGTCGTTCACCGGTCGGATGAACTGCACGGGTATCTCGCCGCTCACAGGCGGGCTACTCTCGTCGAACGCCGGCGGGTTCATGTCGCGCAACTTCGCTGCGACGGGCTACAGCGCCGTCGAACTCGTGGGCGCGAGCGACGAACTCGTCGTCGTTCACGTCACCGACACCGGCGTCGAGTTCGAACCCGTCCCGGACCTCGCTGGCGCGACGGTACCGGAAACGGTCGAGTATATCGAGACGGAACACGGCATGGAGAGCGAACACGTCGCCTGTATCGGCCCCGGCGGGGAAAATCGAGTCCGCTTCGCCTCCATCATGACCTCGGAGTCGAGAGCGTTCGGCCGCGGGGGGCTGGGCGCCGTCCTCGGGGCCAAGGGGGTCAAGGCGATCACGTTCGACGGCGATTCGAGCCCGGAGATCGAGATCCCCCCCATCCAGACGGACGTCCACCGCGCCGCGGCCACCGCCGACCACATCATGAAACGGCAGGGGACGACGTCGGTGACCGAACTGGCCAACGAGGTGTCGGCCCTGCCGACGAGGTATTTCTCCGAGCTGCAGTTCGAGGGAGTCGAAGGGATCAACGGGGACCGAGTCGAGGAAAAGAAGTTCAAGAAAGCGACCTGCTCGTCGTGCGCGTTCGCCTGTAAGCTCCCGACGAAAGACGAGGAACGAGGCGTCGAGACGGAGGGACCGGAGTTCGAGACGGTGATGTCGTTCGGGTCGAACGCCGGCGTCGACGATATCGTCGACGTGATGCAGTCGAACGAGCTGTGCGATAGGTACGGACTGGACAGCATCACCTGCGGGAACGTCGTCTCCGCCTACTTGGCGAGCGAAGGGGAGTTCGGGAACACGGAGCTGATCTTCGAGATGGTCGAGAAGATCGCTCATCGAGAGGGCGTCGGCGACCTCCTCGCAGGGGGGATCGACCGGTTCCACCAGGAGTTAGGCGTCGAGAACTGGACCGTGAAAGGGCTCGACTTCGCCGCCCACGACGGCCGCACGCTGAACGGCCAGGGGCTGTCGTACGCGACGGCCACGAGGGGCGCAGACCACATGTTTACCACGATGTACGCGTGGGAGTATCCCCTGGTCGACGGCGAGGAGGCGTACGATCCCACGGGCCTTGAGGGGAAACCCGAGATGGTCATCGAGCAGGAGAACGCCCGCGCGCTGGAGGACTGCGGGATCATCTGTCGCTTCTCGCGGAGTTTCATGACGCCCGAACGGCTCGAGGGACTGTTCTCGACCGACTACGAGACGCTCTTAGCGGTCGGATCGAAGGTCGTCGACCTCGAACGACACTTCAACAATCATCGCGGCGTCGACCGTGAAGACGACGCGCTCCCCTACTCGCTGCCGAACTTCGAAGCGGCGCTCGACGAGTATTACGAGCGCCGCGGCTGGACCGACGAGGGCACCGTCCCGAGCGGGCACGTCGATACCGCCGTGAGCGCCGACTGACCGTTTTCTCGCTCTTTTTTCCGGGGAGCGCCCGGCGACTTGGATTCTGGATCGGTGACGGACGCTCCGTAGCCGATGGCGCAGACGGAGACGGATTCGTCGCCGCCGTGGATCGAACGGGCGTACTCCAGCGCGCGTTGCCCGTCGCGGGTTGTCGGACGCGGCGGGCGTCTCGTTTCGTTCCGGACGCGACTGAGAGGCGCGAACGGACGGGTCACGCGGGAAGGCGAAGGCGGAAAAAAGGGGAACCGGGACGCGACGTTCTACTTCACCACGTCGATCTTCTCGCGGTCGATCGACAGGGCCACCGCCCCGACCACCACGAGTCCGAGGATTATCTCCTGGACGAACGAGTCGATGCCGAGCAGGTTCATGCCGTTGTTCAGCACCGCGATGACGAGCACCCCCAGAATAGTTCGGTGCGGCCCACCGACACCGCCGGTCAGGGCCGTCCCGCCCATGACGATGGCGGCGATGCTGGGGAGCAAGAGCCCGCTCCCGATGTTCGGAGAGGCCGACGAGATACGCAGCGTCAGCAAGACGCCGGCGGTCCCACAGAGCAGTCCCGACAGTACGAACGGGTAGATCTTGTAGCGGTCGACCTTCGCACCGGCCAGTTCGACGACGCGCTCGTTCTCGCCCAGCGCGAAGCAGTACCGGCCGAACTTCGTCCGGAACGCGAGGACGATGGTGCCGACGTAGATGAGCAGCCCCCAGAGCACGAGGTTGGGGATACCCAAGACCTCGCCGTTCGAGATGGTTCGGATGGCGGGGTTCCGGAACGTAATGGTCGACCCGCCTGTGATGATCTTCCCGACCCCGGCCATCACCGAGAGCGTCCCGAGCGTGACGAGAAACGAAGGGACCTTGAGCTTCGTGAAGATGATACCGTTGAACAGGCCAGCAAGCATCCCGGCACCGATGGCGATCGGGATGGCTAAGAGGCCCAAGCCGAACTGCGAGATCAGGACGACGGTCACAACGCCCGTCAGTAGCACGATCGACTCGACAGAGAGGTCGATGCTTTGCTGGAGAATCGGGAAGGTCCCCGCAAGCGCCACCAACAACAGCGTGACGGCGTTTTTCGCGACGTTGTCGAGCAGGTTGGCCTCGGTTAGGAAGCGGTCCGTCGTGAACGAGAACGTGAGTATCAGCCCGAACAGCATGACGAACGGGCCCAAGTCTTGTATCCAGTCGTGGAGCGTGCGCTGTTCTCGCTGGTCGGTGATCCACTCGCTGACGCCACTTGTACTCATTGTCAGATCATCTCCTGTATCAGGTCTTGTTCGGTCGGTTTGTTCCCCGGCGAGGCGTCTATGGGCTCGCCGACGAACTCTCCGTTCGCCATCACGGCGATGCGGTTGGACATACCGATGACCTCGGGCAGCTCGTCGCCGATGAAGACGATCGAGACGCCTTGGTCGGTCAGCTCACGGCAGAGACGGTACACCTCCTCTTTGGCACCGACGTCGATGCCTCGGGTCACGTTGTCCATCACGAGTATCGGCGTCTCTTGGGCCAGCCAACGGGCGATGACGACCTTCTGCTGGTTCCCACCGCTCAGGCCGTGAACCAGCGCGTCGGGGCCCGGCGTCTTGATCGACAGCTCCTCGATGGCGTCGACGGTCGCCTGCCGTTCGGCGTCGAGGTCGAGCAACGGCACGTTGCCGTTCATGTCCCGGACCATCGCGAGAGAGGTGTTGACCAACACCGACTGGTAGAGCAACAGGCCCTCGGACTTCCGGTCTTTCGGAATGTAGCCGACGCCCGCGTCGACCATATCCGACACCGTCGGGCTCTGCAGGGTGGTGTCGCCGACCGACACCGAGCCTTCGGTTATGGCGAGGTCGCCCGCGAGCAGGCGACCCAACTGCTGTTTTCCCGAGCCCTCGACGCCGACGATCCCGAATATCTCGCCCTCACGGACGGAAAGCGAGATTGGCCCGACCGCGTCACCGTGGACCGCGCCGTCGACGGTCAGGGCCGTCTCGCCGAGTTCGGTGTCGCGCTGCTGGTCGGGGACCCGGTAGTACTCGTCGGCGGTCTCCCGGCCGACCATCGCCTTCTGCAGCGTCTCTGTGGTGGCGTCGGCCGTCGCCATGTCCGCCACGCGCTCGCCGTCTTTGAGAACGTAGATCCGGTCGGATATCTGCAGCACCTCGTCGAGCTCGTGGGAGACGAAGACGAACGTCGCCCGGTCCCGCAGGTCGTTCACGAGGTCGAAGAGGATCTGGCGGCCGCTCTCCTCGAGCGCGGCCGTCGGTTCGTCGAGGAGGATGACGGGATTCTCGGACTTCTGTGAGACGTGAAACGCCTTCGCGATCTCGAGCATCTGGCGCTCGTTGAACGAGTAGTTGCGGACGCGCTCGTCCACGTCGATATTGATGCCCAAGTCATCGACGAAGGCCTGCGCCTCCTTACGCATCTTCTCTTTCTCGAGCACTCCGAGGCGTTCGAGCTCTCGCCCGAGATAGAGATTCTCGTACCCCCGCATGGTCTTGATGATGTCCTGCTCTTGATGGACGAGCGAGACGCCGTAGTTCGCCGCTTCACGCGGGTTCGTGAACGTGACCGCTTCCCCGTCGACGAACAGCTGTCCCTCGTCGGCCTGCAACACGCCGGTCAGGATGTTCAGAAGTGTGCTCTTGCCCGCGCCATTTTCTCCGACCAGCCCGATGACCTCGCCGTGGTCGACGGCCAGCGACACGTCTTTGAGGGCCTGCACGTGGCGGAACGACTTCGAGATACCCTCGACGCGAAAGCTGTGGTCGCCCCCGTCAGTCGGGTCGGGTTGGCCCGCGTCCGTCGCGTTGGTATGTGTCTGTGATGCCATGGGGGATTTTGACAAGGATTATTTGAGCGGATTCGACTGGAATCGGTCCACGTACTGCTGCGCCGTCTCCTCTTGAACCGCGCTATCGGTGTACGCGCCCGGGAGCGAATAGCCGCTCGGTTTGTCGTCTTCTTTCCAGTCGAGAACCTCTTTCATGCCGTCGAGGCTCATTGGCTGCATGTCGATCTGTGGGTCCCAAGCGTCCTCGCCGGACTCGACGACGGACATCTTTTTCCAGTCGTATGGCGTCTCGCCCGAGAAGATCGCTTCGTTGTAGTCGGCGGCGTCGACGACCCGGAGCCGGTCGATCGTGTCGGTCCAGTCGTCGGGGTTCTTCACGCAGACCGGCGCGTTGAACGACATCATCTTCTCCGCGTCGCTGAGCGTGTGTCCGTTGAGGAAGTCGTGACACTTCGCGACCGACCAGCCGGCCTGCCACGGGCCCATGCCCGAGACGGTGCCGGTCATCCGATCCTCGTCGATGGCCGCGAGTCCGGGCTCGCTGGCGTCGATGCCGACGACGGGGACGTCGATGTCGTTCTCCTCGAGGACGGTGATTCCACCGAGCGCGTCGGCGTCGTTCTGGCCGAAGAAGCCGCCGATTTCGTCGCCGAACTGGGAGACCTTGTCGTTCATGACCGACCGAGAGTCAGAGCGAATCCAGTTGCCCGGCTGGCGTGGCCCCGCCATTTCGATGTCGGGGTACTCCTGCATCGCCAGATCGACGCCCTTGTTCCGGCCGATGTTCGGGGCCGTCCCTCGGTTCCCCTCGATGTGAACGAACTTCCCGCTGCCGTCCATCGACTCGAACAGCATCTTCGCGGCGCTGTACGCGTGGTTGACGAAGTGCGGCGTGAAGAACGTCACGTACTCCCCGCCGGCGTCCTGCGGGACGTACCAGTCGGCGATGGTGACGGCGAGGACACCGGGGGTTCCCGCCTCCACCAGCGTCTCCGCCAGCGTGATCGCGGCAGCGTTGGTGTACGTCTGGCCGACGATGAAGTCGGCGTCGTTAGAGACCGCCGAATCGAACTGTTGCTGCTGCGTCTGGACCTCGCCGTTGTTCGTCTGGACGTTCGTGTCGTAGCCGAAGGCCTCGCACGCCTCCAGGTAGCCTTTCTCCCAGCTGAGCCAGTAGGAGTTCTGTCGGTTTGCGATGGACGCCATCGATGTCATCGAGCCATCGGATCCGTCCGAGCCGTTCGAGCCGTCCGAGGACGAGCCGTCCCCACCCGATGAGCCGTCACCGCCCGAGTTTCCGGTACATCCCGCGAGACCACCCAATGCGATCGCGGACCCGCCGACGGTGGTTTTCTTCATAAACCGGCGTCTCGTCTGGTTGGTGCTATCTTGTGCCATGTTTGCGTCAATAGGGTGTGGAGAGTCACCGGTTATATAGTTTATGGTCGATCATACGATACACTTCCTTAGTCATCCCTCTCGCCGGGCGCGGTCCGTTCCTGCTGGCTTATGCACCGAGATTCGTCAGTCCGTCACAGGGCGTCGCTACGGCGAATCGTTAGTACATCACTTTGCCTGCCGAGACGTTGAGATCCTGTCCGGTCATCCGATCGGCGTCGGTCGAACAGAGAAACGCGACAGTGTTCGCGACATCCTCTCTGTTTACCAGTTCGTGCCGGGGACTCTGATTTTCGGCGTCGGATCGGACCGCCTCGTAGGACCGACCGGTAGCCTCCGCTTTCTCTTCGAAGACGCGCCGGATGCGGGGCCCGTCGACCGATCCCGGACAGATCGCGTTGACGTTGATGTCGTGGTCGCCCACCTCGGCCGCGAGCGTTCGCGTGAAGCCGATGAGACCCATCTTCGCTGCCGCGTACGGTGTCCGCTGGGTGAGCGGCCGTTTCCCTGTCACCGAGGAGATGTTGACGATGCGGCCGTACGACTGTCGTTTCATCGAGGGAAGCAGCGTCCGGCAGGTGTAAAACGCTCCGCGGAGGTTCACGTCGAGCGTGGCGTCCCACTCGTCCGCGACGATGGACTCGCACGGCGCAGTCGGTCCGGCGATGCCGGCGTTGTTAACGAGCCACTCCACGTTGCCGAACTCCTCGAGTGCGGTCTCGACCGTCGATTCGACGGAGTCGAGATCGGTGACGTCCGTCTCGAGCGCGCGGGCACGCCCGTTCTCGGCCTCGACGAGTTCGACCGTCTCCTGCATCTCGTCGGCGTTCAGGTCGGCGATGACGATATCGGCCCCGCGTTGTGCCAGTTCGACGCAGATTGCTTGACCGATACCGCGACCGCCACCGGTAACCAGCGCTGTGCTATCTTGCTGCATACGCTCACATTCCGAACAGTGTTAATAAACATTAGGGTATTTCACCCAAACTGAGCCTCGCACGTGCAGACGCACTACCGAGCGACAGCCGTGAGTCCGGGAACTGTCGCGGGTCCGCGTTGCGTCACGAACCGGTCGTCTCAGGCGCGTCCCCGGAAGAATTAACACGTTGAGATGGGTCGGTTGAGGTATGCCATACAGTGGCTACAGAGATCACTTTGACCGAAAGCTCATCATCTCCGTCGCGACGACCGGGGGACATCAAGGAAAAGAAGCGAATCCGAATCTTCCGACACAGCCCGCCGAAGTGGCACGGGACGTCGCCGCCTGTGAGGAGGCGGGGGCGTCGATCGTCCATCTCCACGCGCGTGACGAAGACGGGAACAAGACGAAATCGGTGGCGAGGTATCAGGAGCTCAGAGACGAAATCGACGAGCGCTGCGACGACATCATCGTCAACTTCACCACGGGCGGTGGCGGCATCTACCCGCGAGAAGAGCGCATCGCTCCGGTGCTAGAGACGGATCCACGACCGGAGATGGCGACCGTCGACCTCGGTCCGATCAACTTCGGCCAGACGCGGACGGCCGAGAACACGCGCGAACAGAACGAGGAGTACGCCGAGCGAATGCGTGCGGCCGGGGTCAAACCCGAACTCGAACTGTTCAATCCGGGCCACATCCCGGAGGCTGAACACCTGATCGAGAAGGGGCTCCTCGCGGAACCGTACTGGGCGACGGTCATCTTCGGGATGCAGAACGGGATGCCGCCCGGGCCGCATAACCTGAAGGCCTTCGTCGATAACCTGCCCGACCCCGTCGAGTGGCAGTGTCTCGCAGTCGGCAGACACCAGCTCCCGATGACGACGGCGGCCATCACGATGGGCGGTCACGTCCGCGTCGGAATGGAAGACAACGTCTACTACCGGAAGGGAGAACTCGCCGAGAGCAACGCGCAGCTCGTCAGGCGGACCGCACGCATCGCCGACGAACTCGAACGGTCCGTTGCGTCCCCCGCGGACGCTCGCGAGATGCTCGGAATCTGAGTCTCGACGCTTCGAGAGACCCGACCGAGCGTTCGAATTGTCCACGCATATTCGGGATGCGCGAATCCTCTCTCAGTCGCTATCCTCCACCGAACACCGGAGCTTTCGCGTCCGGTTCGGCCAGATCGCGCTCTCAAACGGGTCGGGATCGCAACTTTCGACGGCTCGGAGTTGCGGGTCCCGCCTGCCGACGGAAAGCCGCCGCTCGCTTATTCTCGGAGAACGGTTGTGGAGACGTGAATTTTATATACTATGTTGGCGTGTCACGTGCTACCAGGTATTTAATCCTTGAATGATATCGAGGAAGTATCTCGCGGTTCGGTACACGCGAACTTTATATACTACCGGGGATATGCGTACGCATGAACGGTAACAGCGGCAGTCGGCAGATTCAGGCCACGATGACCTCGCTCGAGATCCTGGAGAAGTTGCGCGAGTTGGACGGCGCTCGCGTGACGGAGCTCGCGGAGGCGCTCGACCTCTCGGCGAGCACCGTTCACGCTCACCTCTCGACTCTCGTCGGCGCGGATTACGTCGTCAAATCAGGAGACCGCTACCACCTCAGCCTCCATTTCCTCGGACTGGCCGACTACGTTCGCAACAGACGAAACGCCTACAGGATCGCCGACTCGTACACAGACCAGCTCGCTCGGGAGACGGAGTGTCGCGCCGTCTTCGTCGTCGAGGAGAACGGTCGGGGTGTTTACATGTACACCTACTCCGGGAAGCACGCCGTCTGGAAGTACTCCACCGTCGGCAAGCGGTTCCACCTCCACCAGACCGCTGCCGGAAAGGCGATCCTCTCCCGGCTCCCTCGAGAGCGAGTCATCGACATCATCGAAGAGTGGGGACTCCCTGCAAGCACGGAGAACACCATCACCGACCGGTCCGTGCTACTCGAGGAACTGGAAGCTGTCGAGGACCGAGGTGTCGCTTTCAACGACGAGGAGCAGTTGAAGGGAGTGAAGGCCGTCGGGGTCCCCGTCGACGGCTCCGATGGCCGTGTGGTCGGTGCCTTTAGCGTCGCCAGTCCCGCAAATCGGATGACCGAAGATCGGTTCGAAGAGGAAATCCCGAGAACTCTCCTCGGCGTCGCAAACGAGTTCGAACTCGAGAACTCGATGTCCTGATGCCGATAGGATCCGAGCATATTCCCATTACAATCATACGTTTGTCATGGATCAAGCGATCCGAATTGAACTCGCCTTCGTCGTCTTTACACCCGCACTAATGTAATTTTTTCAGCACCACCACGATTCGAGGCTTCGGCCCGGTGATTGTCGATCAATTACGAGCCGCCCGTCGTCTCGAGTAGTCTGCGTCCGAATCCGAGCGACTCGATCCCTCTATGAAACACTGTATTAGAATAGAGGAGGGCAGCACGATCATGCCGTAATGAGTTTGGGAAACCGAGGAAGTCTCGGTTCGGAACACACTCTCCCCGACACAGCCACCTCGACGGCCGCCCCATAATTCTTATTACCCGCCTTCGGTGAGGTAGCGCATGGAGAGGCCAAAAACGGAGTCGGTACGGGCGACGGGGACCTCCATGCGTGTACTGACGGCCATCGCAGACCGGGATGAGGGAGTCTCTATCGCGGAGTTGGTCGAGAGCCTGGACCTGGCCAAGAGCACGGTGTACAAGCACCTGATCACGCTGGAGGAGCACGGGCTCGTCGTCAAGCGCGAGGACGGCTACCGGCTCGGTCTCCGCTGCCTGGAGTTCGGCGGGATCGCCCGGCAGTACGACGGCGTCTACGACGTCGCGAAGCCGGAGGTGCGCAAGCTGGCCGAGGAGACGGGCGAACTGGCGAACCTGCTGTTCGAGGAGCGGGGGCTCGGCATCTACGTCTACACCGCTCGCGGCCGGCAGGCGATCGACTTCGACGTCCACCTGGGACGCCGCGTCTACCTCCACACGACGGCGCTCGGCAAGGCCCTGCTCGCGAGCCTCTCCGACGAGCGAGTCGACGAGATCGTCGACCGGCACGGGCTGCCGGCTCGGACCGACGAGACGATCACGACCCGGGACGCGCTGTTCGAGGAGCTCGACCGGATCCGCGAGGAGGGGTTCGCGTACAACGAAGAGGAGCGACTGGGCGGGCTCGGATGCGTGGGCACGCCGATCGAGACGGGGGAGCGTCGAAACGCCGCGATCAGCATCATGACGCCGATCAGCCGCCTGAAGCCCGAGGAGCAGCGGCGCGCGTACACCGAGAGCCTCAACCGGACGGCGAACGTGATCGAGGTCAACCTCACCCACGGACGGTCGTGAACACACGCGAATTACAATTACACCACCAGTCGACATCATTACAATCGTAGTAATGTAATGAAACGGGTGAATGAGCCGAATTCGGCAGCGGAGCCGCTCGCCGGCCGAACGAATGACACGACTCGCAGTTCGAATATAGGAAACCGATTTTCTTCTCGACGGTGGGTGATTCGACCCGGATCTGGATCGGATTCGGTCGTATTGGCTCTCGGTGACTGACCGAAACAGGCGATATTTCGGTCAAAGCCGACGGAACGTCCGAAATGGCTCGAAAAAACACCAGTAGCAAGACAACGTCGTAATGTACGATATTCCGAAAACTCGATAATCAGTCGTTCGGAATGACGAAACATCTCGGCTGCGGATCGGCAGCGGGCCGAGAAGGGTTACGCGACGCGGTTCCGCAGCGATTCGGCCGCCTGATAGCGCTCGACGTTCTCCGTCACGAGCTCGGCGATGTCGAGGTGGTACCGGTTGGTCGCTGACCCCTTGTGCGGCGAGATGATCACGTCCTCGAAGCCCCAGAGCGGGGAGTCGTCTGGGAGCGGCTCGGTCTCGAACACGTCCAGCCCCGCGCCGTCGATCGCGTCACTCTCGAGCGCGTCGACGAGCGCGGTCTCGTCGACTAACGGGCCTCGGGCGACGTTGATCAGGTACGCGTCGTCGCGCATCGCCTCGAACTCCGCCTCCCCGATGAGCCCGTCGGTCTCGGGGGTGTGCGGCAGCGCGAGCGCGACGAAGCGCGCGTCGTCGATGGCGTCGTGGAGGTCCGACGGGTCGAATATCTCCGACACGCCCGGGACCGGCTCGTCGGACCGTCTGATCCCGATCACGTCCATCCCGAGCGCGTCGGCGCGCTCGGCGATCCCCCGGCCGATCGTTCCGAGACCGACGACGCAGAGCCGCTCGTTCTCCACGGTGAACGGCCGCTCGTACGCCGGCGTGTACCACTGCCGCTCATTCTGGTGGTCGCGGTACACGTGGTGGAGGCGCGCGAGCGACAGCATGTAGCCGAGCGCGACCTCGCTGACGGTGGTGTCGTGAATGCCGGTGCTGTTGGTGAGCGGGACGCCCGCCGCCTCGTAGGCCGCGGTGTCGAACTCGTCGTAGCCGGCGCGGATACAGTGGACCCACCCCGCGTCGAGGAACTCCGGTCGGGGGACGTAGGTGGCGACGGCGTCGGTCTCGTCGTAGCTCTCGCCGTCGCCGACCAGTCCGACGTCGAGGTCGAGGTCGTCGAACGCCTTAACGAAGGCCTCGGGCGGAATGACGTTCTCGACGGAGTCGTGAACGGACAGGGTATCGAGTTGCGCTCGGTCTGACATACGCGGACCGTCGTCACAGCGGCGTATCAGTCCTTCGGGAGCCGGCAAGATTAGGGACGCGGCCGCGACGGCTCGGACCGCAGCGACGCTCGAAGCGACGAAACCGGCCTCGACAGGTACCTTTATTTAACCCCGGACCGGAGCCAGAAGTATACGATCAAATAAAAGATGAACGTTACAGAAGCCATCGCGAAAGCACTGAAAGAGGAGGGTGTAGAGTATCTGTTCGGATTCCCGAGTAACCCGCTGTTCGACACGGGCGCCGCCGAAGACGCCGGTCTCCGGACGATCATCACTCGTCAGGAGCGGACGGCGGTCCACATGGCGGACGCTATCGGCCGGCTCACGTCCGGCGACGAGGTCGTCGCCGGCGCCTGCCAGCACGGTCCGGGGACGGAGAACTCCATCGGCGCCGTCGCGCAGGCGTACGGCGAGTCGTCGCCGCTGGTGGCGATCCCGGCCGGCTACGATCGCGCCAAGACGGACGTCGATCCGAAGTTCAACTCCCTGGTGAGCTACCAGAGCGTGAGCAAGACGTGCGAGCAGCTCTCGGACCCGGACGCGGTCGGGGAGACGTTCCGCCGGGCGTTCACCGCGGCGCGCAACGGCCGCCCCCGCCCCGCGGTCGTCGAGGTGCCGAAGGACGTCTTCTGGGAGGAGATCGGCGACTTCGAGTACGAGCCGTCGAGCGCCAACCGCGCGGGCGTGGACCCCGACGCGGTCCCGGCGGTCGCGGACGCCCTCGTCGACGCGGAGAACCCGGTCATCTTCGCCGGACAGGGCGTTCACTACGCCAAGGGATGGGACGAGCTGAAGGAGCTCGCCGAAACGCTCGAAGCGCCGGTCGCCACGAGCCTGAACGGGAAGAGCGCCTTCCCCGAGAGCCACCCGCTCTCGCTCGGCGCCGGGAGCAAGAGCGAGCCCGGACAGCTCGCGCACTTCCTCGACGAGTGCGACGTCCTCTTCGGCGTCGGCTGCAGCTTCACCGAGACCGCCTACGGGATCACGGTCCCCGAGGGCAAGACGGTGATCCACTCGACGCTCGATCCCACCGACATCGACAAAGACGTCGGCTCGGAGATGGCGCTCGTCGGCGACGCGCAGCTCGTCCTCGACGCGGTGACCGACGCCGTGGCGGAGCGCGTCGACGACGACCGCGGCCGCTTCGACGACGTGGCCGAGGAGATCGCGGCGGTCAAGGCCGACTGGCTCGACGAGTGGGAGCCGAAGCTCACGTCCGACGAGACCCCGATCAACCCCTACCGCGTGATCCACGAGATCACGAACGTCGTCGACCCCGACGAGACGGTCATCACGGCCGACGCCGGGAACCCGCGGGACTTCCTCGCGCCGTTCTACGAGACGGACGAGCCACTCTCGTACATCGGCTGGGGGAAGACGACGCAGTTGGGCTACGGGCTCGGGCTCGCGATCGGCGCGAAGGTCCGCTTCCCCGAGAAGCTCTGTCTCAACATCATGGGCGACGGCGCCATCGGAATGACCGGACTCGACTTCGAGACGGCGGTCCGCGAGGACGCCCCGATCCTCACCGTCCACCTGAACAACTACGAGATGGCGTCGTACGACACGCCGTTCGGCGGCGACTTCGCCGACGTCGGCGAGGCCCTCGGCGGCTACGGGGAGCGCGTCGAGGACCCCGAGGAGGTCGCGCCCGCGCTCGAACGCGCCATCGAGAAGACGGAGGAGGGCACGCCGGCCCTCTTAGAGATAATCACCGCCAAGGAGACGGAGCTCTCTCGGCCCGACCTGGAGTGAGGCCCGGGAGAGCTCGGCGGTCGACGGCGCCCGCGGCCCGGTAGTCCGAGGTCGGCCCGGTCGGTGGACCGCGTTCGAGATGCTCGGACGGGCCGACCGGGCGGCGGGGCGTTTCGCGGAGCGCGGCGAGGCGCCGCGTGGCCTCCTCGTCGACCGATCCCGTATGCTCGTATTTCGATCCGCGCTCGACGGTCCGCCGCGCCGGCGCGAGGGGCCGCGCATCGCGAGACGGGACGGTGACGCCCATAAGTATTTATGCGATTCGCGTAATCGATCGGTATGACGCTAGAAGACGACTCATTGGAGTATCACCGGGCCGACCCGCCCGGGAAGATCGAGATCGCGACGACGAAGCCGACGAACACCCAGCGAGACCTCTCGCTGGCCTACTCGCCCGGCGTGGCGGGGCCGTGCCGCGAGATCGCAGACGACCCCGAGAAGGCGTACGACTACACGGCGAAGGGGAACCTCGTCGGGGTCGTCTCGAACGGCTCGGCCGTGCTCGGTCTCGGCGATATCGGCGCCACGGCGTCGAAGCCGGTCATGGAGGGGAAGGGAGTGCTGTTCAAGCGGTTCGCGGACGTCGACGTCTTCGACGTCGAGCTCGACATCGCGGACGTCGACCCCTTCTGCGAGGCCGTCGCGGCGATGGAGCCGACGTTCGGCGGGATCAACCTCGAAGACATCAAAGCGCCGGAGTGCTTCGAGATCGAGGACCGGCTCCAGGACGAGATGGACATCCCGGTGTTCCACGACGACCAACACGGCACCGCCATCATCAACGGCTCCGGCCTGATCAACGCCGCCGACATCGTCGACAAGGACCTCGGCGACGTGAAGGTCGTGTTCTCGGGGGCCGGCGCGTCGGCGCTCGCGACCGCGCACTTCTACGTCTCGCTCGGGGTCGAGCGGGACAACATCACGCTCTGTGACTCGACGGGCATCATCACGGAGGCGCGGGCCGAAGCGGGCGACGTCAACGAGTACAAGCGTGAGTTCGCCCGGGACGTCCCGGACGGCGACCTCGCCGACGCGATGGAGGGCGCGGACGTGCTGGTCGGCCTCTCGGCCGGCGGGATCGTCTCGCCGGAGATGGTGCGGTCGATGGCCGATGATCCGATCATCTTCGCGATGGCGAACCCGACCCCGGAGATCGGCTACGAGGAGGGGAAGAACGCCCGCGACGACACGGTGGTCATGGCGACGGGCCGGTCCGACTACCCGAACCAGGTGAACAACGTGCTCGGCTTCCCGTTCATCTTCCGCGGCGCGCTCGACGTCCGGGCCTCGGAGATCAACGAGGAGATGAAGGTCGCCTGCGCGGAGGCGCTGGCGGAGCTGGCGCGGCAGGACGTCCCCGACGCGGTGCTGAAGGCGTACGGCGACGAGCCGCTCCAGTTCGGGCCGGAGTACATCCTCCCGAAGCCGGTCGACCCGCGCGTGCTGTTCGAGGTCGCGCCGGCGGTCGCGGAGGCGGCCATGGAGTCCGGCGCCGCGCGCGACGAGGTCGACCTCGAAGCGTACCGCGACGACTTGGAGGCGCGCGTCGGGAAGTCGCGCGAGATGATGCGGATCGTCGTCAACAAGGCGAAACAGGACCCCAAGCGCATCGCGCTCGCCGAGGGTGAAGACGAGAAGATGATCCGCGCGGCGTACCAGCTCTCCGAGCAGGGGATCGCCGAGCCCGTCCTGCTCGGCGACGCCGACGCCATCGCCGGGACCGTCGGCGACCTCGGCCTCGACTTCGAGGCGACCGTCGTCGACCCGACCACCGGGGAGTACGACGAGTACGCGGACCGCCTCCACGAGCTCCGCAAGCGGAAGGGCATCACCCGCAGCGAGGCGGGCGACCTGATCCGCAACAACACCGACTACCTCGGCAGCGTGATGGTCGACCAGGGCGACGCCGACGCCATGCTGACGGGGCTGACCCACCACTACCCCTCGGCGCTCCGGCCGCCGCTGCAGGTCATCGGGACCGCCGACGACGCCGAGTACGTCTCCGGCGTCTACATGCTGACGATCGGGAACCGGGTCGTGTTCTTCGCCGACGTCACGGTCAACCGGGAGACCGACGCCGACGTGCTCGCCGAGACGACGCGCCACACCGCGGACCTGGCGCGGCAGTTCAACGTCGACCCGCGGGCGGCGCTGCTGTCGTACTCCAACTTCGGGAGCGTCGACGCGGACACGACCGAGGCGCCGCGGGAGGCGGCCGCCATGCTCCGCGACGACCCGGCGGTCGACTTCCCGGTCGACGGTGAGATGCAGGCCGACACGGCGCTCGTCGAGGAGATGCTCACCGACACCTACGAGTTCTCCGAGCTCGACGAGGCCGCAAACGTCCTCGTCTTCCCGAACCTGGAGTCGGGGAACATCGGCTACAAGCTGCTCCAGCGGCTGGGCGACGCGGACGCCATCGGCCCGATGCTCGTCGGCATGGACGAGCCGGTCCACGTGCTCCAGCGGGGCGACGAGGTCAAAGACATCGTCAACCTCGCGAGCGTCGCCGTCGTCGACGCCCAGCAGCGCGAGTAACCGCCGCGACGGGACCGCGTCCGGGCGGTTCGAACCCCCGACGCGTTCCGCGCGACTCGGAGCGACGACTCGCGTCCTCCCGGCAGTCGTACCGTGTTGACGCGTAACATTCATGCCTACGCCACTCTGAGGACAGTCAATTAACCGATGGGATCGAAGAACACAACACCGGATCCGTCCACCGACCCGCGGGCGAATTACGATTACCAGAGCGAGACCGAGCACGACTCGTCGCTCGTCGCCGACCTCGACGCGCTCGTCGACGGCGACGTGCGCTTCGACGAGTACTCCAAGCAGATGTACGCGACCGACGCCAGCGCGTACGAGGTGACGCCGATCGGGGTCGTCTACCCGACCTCGACCGCGGACGTCGCCGCCGTGATGGAGTACTGCGCCGCGGAGGAGATCCCCGCGCTCCCCCGCGGCGGCGGGACGAGCCTCGCCGGCCAGTCGGTGAACGAGGCGATCGTCTTGGACTTCACGCGGTACATGACCGACGTGGTCGACGTCGACCCCGAGGGCGAACGGGCCCGGGCCCGGACGGGGATCACCCTCGGCGAGCTGAACCGCACCCTCGAGCCGCACGGCCTGAAGTTCGCCCCCGACCCGTCGACGGCGGACCGGAGCGCGCTCGGCGGCGCCATCGGGAACAACACGACCGGGGCGCACTCCCTGAAGTACGGGAAGACGGACGCCTACGTGGAGGAGGTCGAGGCGGTGCTGGCCGACGGGAGCGTCGAGACGTTCGGCGAGGTCTCGGTCGCGGAGCTCCGCGGGGCGGCCGACCCCGACGGAACGACCCTCGAACGCATCTACGCGGAGATCGTCCGAATCATCGACGAGGAGGCCGACGAGGTCGACGAGCGGTACCCCGATCTCAAGCGGAACGTGTCGGGGTACAACCTCGACGTGCTGATCGAGGAGGCCGAATCGGGGACCGTCAACCTCGCGCGCCTGCTGGTCGGGAGCGAGGGGACCCTCGCGATCGTCACCGAGGCCGAAGTGAGCTTGGAGCCGATTCCGGAGACGAAGGGGGTCGCGCTGCTCACGTACCACGACCTGCTCGACGCGATGGAGGACGTCGGCCCGATCCTCGAACACGACGCGGCGGCGGTCGAAGTGCTCGACGGCGTCCTCGTCGACCTGGCGCGCGAACTCGAGGAGTTCAAGGACGTCATCGGCCTGTTGCCCGACGAGACCGACTCGTTCCTGCTGATCGAGTTCTACGCCGACGACGAGGAGTCGGCCAAGAGGCAGGTCGACGACCTCATCGAAGACCGCGTCGGCGACTTGGCGTTCGACGGGATGGCGGCGTACGACGAGGAGACCCAGAAGAAGTTCTGGAAGATGCGCAAGGCGTCGACGCCGATCCTGCTGTCGCGGACGGGCGACGAGAAGCACATCGCGTTCATCGAGGACCTCGCGATTCCGCCGGAGCACCTGCCGGAGTACACCAAGGAGTTCAAGGAGATCTTCGAGGACCACGACACGTTCGGGAGCTTCTACGCGCACGCCGGCCCGGGTTGCATGCACGTCCGGCCGCTCATCAACACGAAGAACGCCGAGGGGACCGAGACGATGGTGTCCATCTCCGACGCCGCCACGGACCTCGCGGTGAAGTACGGCGGGTCGGTCTCCGGCGAGCACGGCGACGGGCGCGCCCGGACCCAGTGGAACCGGAAGCTGTACGGCGATCGCCTCTGGCACGTCTTTCAGGACCTGAAAACGGCGTTCGACCCCGACTGGCTGCTCAACCCCGGGAGCGTCTGCGGCGACCACGACATGAGCGAGAACCTCCGGTTCGGGGAGGAGTACGAGTTCGACGCCGGCTTCGAGCCGGCCCTGGAGTGGGAGAACGAGAACGGGTTCCAAGGAATGGCCGAACTCTGTCACGGCTGTGGCGGGTGTCGCACCAGTCAGGAGGGCGCGGGCGGCGTGATGTGTCCGACCTACCGGGCGTCACAGGAGGAGATCACCAGCACTCGCGGTCGCGCGAACCTGCTCCGGCAGGCGATGAGCGGGGACCTCTCCGAGGACGAGCAGTTCGACACGGAGTTCATGCGCGAGGTGCTCGACCTCTGCGTCGGCTGTAAGGGGTGTTCGATCGACTGTCCCAGCGAGGTCGACATGGCGAAGATGAAGGTGGAGGTGGAACACGCCCACCACGAGGAACACGGGGCGGACCTCCGGTCGAAGCTGTTCGCGAACGTCGACGCGCTCTCGAAGCTCGGGAGCGCGACGGCGCCCCTGTCGAACCTCGGCACCAAGGTCCCCGGCGCGCGCGTCGTCATGGAGAAGACGCTCGGGATCGCCCGAGAGCGCTCGCTCCCGACGTTCCACCGCGAGACGTTCGTGGACTGGTGGGCTGACCGCGGCGGGTCGACGGTGAGCGAGTCGACCGCGGACCGGCGCGTCGTGCTGGTGCCCGACACGGTCACGAACTACAACAACCCGAAGGCCGGGAAGGCCGCGGTCAGGGTGCTCGAAGCGGCGGGCGTCCACGTCTCCGTCGCCGAGGAGATCACCGACAGCGGCCGCCCCGCGCACTCGAAGGGGCTCCTCGGGAAGGCCCGCGAGACGGCCGAAGCCAACGTCGCGACGCTGGCGGCGCACGTCGACGACGGGCGCGACGTCGTCGTGGTCGAGCCGTCCGACGCCGTCATGCTGCAGTCCGACTACCTCGACCTGTTGTCGTCCGACGCCGCGGCACAGGTCGCCGAGCACGCCTACGGCGTGTTGGAGTACCTCGACACCCGCCGGCTCGACGAGGCGCTCGACGCCGACGGCGGCGCGGAGCGGCTCACCTACCACGGCCACTGCCACCAGAAGTCGGTGAAGAAGGACCACCACGCGGTCGGCGTCCTCCGGCGGACGGGGTTCCGGGTCGACCCGCTCGACACCTCCTGCTGCGGGATGGCCGGGACGTTCGGCTACGAGTCGGAGCATTACTCGATGAGCCAGGCCATCGGCTCCATGCTGTTCGACCGGATCGACGACAGCGACGGCGACTCCGTCGTCGCCCCCGGGGCCTCCTGCCGGACGCAGATCGGCGACGAGTACGACGAGAAGCCGCCGCACCCGATCGAGAAGATCGCCGACGCGCTGGCGTAGGGCGTCTCGGCTCGCGGACGTCGTTCGGTAGTTAAATAGGGACGAGCGCGGCGACGGTGTTTATCAATGATTGCGACGGTGCAGTGGCGCGTGCCGGTGAGCGGCCGACAGGCCGTGAACCGCACGCGCGAGGGAGTCGCGAACGGAGTGAGCGACGAGGCTGGGGAGGCGTGAGGTGCTGTGCGGAGCGGTTGGGTGGGACTCAAAGGGGCAGCCGTGAGGGGCGCGGAGGCGTTCACGAGAGCTCCGCTCTCGTGGGCCAATCAGAACGCTTCGCGTTCTGATGACGATGCAAGCACCGCAGGGAGCGAACAGAGTGAGCGACCGAGGAGCGCAGCGAGCGTGCGCGCCCCTCACGGCTGGGGCTTTGGAGGTGTTCACCGGGTCGTCAGCGACCTATGCGCGATCGGCTACGTCTTTGGAGTGGTTCACCGTCGATCCGAAGTCAACCGTTTATAAACAAACGCGACGAGAAACCGTTTTTCCGTATCAGTCGCCGAACGCGCCGCCCTCGCGCCACTCGTCGAGCGTCGTCCGGTCCCCGGCGACGTCGGCGAACACGGACTCCGTGTGCTCGCCCAGACGCGGCGCGGGCGACCGGATAATGTCGTCGTGCTCGGGGAAGTTGATCGGGTGGCCCGGGAGCAGGCACTCGCCCCAGTCGGGGTCGTCGTGTTCGACGACGAGGTCGCGCGCCCGCGTCTGGTCGTAGTGGACGACGTCCTCAACGTCGTTTATCGGGCCGCAGGGGAAGCCGTAGTCGATGAGGCGGTCGAGCCAGTACTCCGTCGACTCCGTCGCAAACTCCGCCTCGATGATCCCGACGACGGCGTCGGCGTGCTCGAACCGGTCGTCGTTCGTCGGGTACTCCGCCAGCTCGTCGCGGCCGACCAGCTCAACGAAGTCGTCCCACCGGTCGTCGCTCGGGACGCCGGTGACGAGGGCGCCGTCGGCGGTCTCGAACCGCTGGTAGGGGACGAGCGTCTGGTGGGAGGTGCCCTGCGGCCCCGGCACCGACCCGTCCATCGAGTACGACGTGAGGTACTCGTTCAGCAGCGTCACGATGGAGTCGAAGAGGCCGACGTCGAACTTGCCGTTGAACGAGTCGGCGGCGGAATCGGCCTCCCCGCCCTCCGCGCCGCCGGCGCCCTCGCCCTCCGCGCCGCCGGCGCCCTCGCCCTCCGCGCCGCCCGCGTTCCCGCGCTCGTAGAGCCGAGCGAGGATCCCGACCGCGGTGAACATCCCGGTCGTGAGGTCGCCGATGGCCTGCCCGATCTTCACTGGCTCGCCGCCTTCGGGACCGGTGACGCTCATGATCCCGCCCTCCGCCTGCAGGATGAGGTCGAGGCCGGCCTGCTCCTTCCGCGGGCCGGTCTCGCCGTACCCCTTGATGCTGGCGTAGACGATCTCCGGGTTCACTTCCTTGGCGGCCTCGTGGCCGACGCCGAGCTTGTCCGTGACGCCGTAGCCGAAGTTCTCGATGAACACGTCGGCCGCCTCCAGCAGCGACAGCGCCGCCTCGGTGCCGGCGTCGGACTTGAGATCGAGCGTGACGGAGCGCTTGTTCCGGTTGTTCGCCATGAAGTAGCCGGACTTGCCGTCGGGGCCGACGCCCTGACTGCGGGCGGGGTCGCCGACGCCGGGGCGCTCGATCTTCACGACGTCGGCGCCCATGTCGGCGAGGAGCGCGCCGCAGAACGGGCCCGCGCGGTGGCCGGTCATCTCCACGACGGTGAGGTCGGCGAGCGGTCCCCCGGTCATGCGTCGTTGAACTCGTCGACGAGCCGTTCCCGTTCGTCGGTCGCGAACTGGTCCCACCAGACCTCGGACTCGAACGCGCGGTTCTCCTCGGCGCTCTGCGCGTCGACCGCGTTGTTGAACGCGCGCTTGGAGTTCTTCACCGCGGACCGACCCGTGGCCTGGATCGCGTCGACGATGTCACCGACCGTCTCGTCGAGCTCCTCGCGCGGGACGGCGTGGTTGACGAGCCCGATCCGCTCGGCCTCGTCGGCCTCGATCATCCCGGCGGTGTAGACGAGCTCCTTCGCTTTCGCCTCGCCGACCAGCTCGATGGCGCGCCACGTCGAGTTGCCCGTCGGGATCTGGCCGATGTCGGTCACGGGGACGCCGAACTTCGCGTCGTCGACGGCGATCCGCATGTCGCAGTACATCGCGAAGATGAGGCCGCCGCCCACGCAGTACCCGTTGACCTTCGCGATGACGGGCGCGTGGCACTCGAACGGTTTGCGGTACATCTCGTAAAACAGCTCCTGGCGGTCCTTCTGTCTCGGGTCGTGCTCCTCGGCGGAGCCCGCGTACTGCGAGATGTCCGCGCCGGCGGAGAACGCGTCGTCGCCCTCGCCCGTGATCACGACCACGTCGACGGACCGGTCGAGCTGGATCTCGTCGAACGCTCGGAGCAGGTCCAGCATGACCGTGTCGTTGAGCGCGTTGTACACCTCGGGCCGGTGGAACTCGATCGTCGCCACGCCGTCTGTGACGTCGAGCGAGATACTCTCGTAGGCAGTCTCGCTTACCATGACTCAACCTCCCATCGGGGAGTGAAAAGCGTTGTGAGTGGGGTAATCGCGGGCGATGAGCCGCACCGTTCGCGAGGAGCGATCCGGCCTCGAATCGGGCGGGCAAGGGGTGCCACGGCCCAAAGAGTTTAGATTGTGTGAGCGAATTCCGGAACCATGTCATACGAGATAGCGACGATACCAGGTGACGGTATCGGTCCGGAGGTCGTCGACGAAACGCTCCCGCTCCTTCACGAGGCGGCGTCCCGCCACGGCGTCGACGTCGCGTTCACCGAGTACGACTGGGGGACGGAGCGGTACATGGAGACGGGCGAGATGATGCCGGACGACGCGCTCGATCGGATCGTCGACGCGGACTCGATCCTCCTCGGCGCGGTCGGCCATCCGGAGGTCCCGGACCACATCACGCTGCACGGGCTCCTGTTACCGATCCGGAAGGGGTTCAACCAGCAGGTGTGCAAGCGCCCGTCGATCCTCTTCGACGGCGTCGAGAGCCCGCTCCGCGGGTACGAGGGCGGCGACATCGACTTCGTCGTGTACCGCGAGAACACGGAGGGGGAGTACTCGGACGCCGGCGGCCGCGTCCACGAGGGGTTCGACCACGAGGTGGCGATCCAGAGCGCGGTCCACACGCGCGAGGGGACGGAGACCATCGTTCGGGCGGCGTTCGAGGCGGCGACAGAGCGCGAGGGACACCTGACGAGCATCACGAAGTCCAACGCGCAGGCGTTCAGCATGACGTTCTGGGACGACGTCGTCGAGGACGTCGCGACCGAGTACCCCGACGTCGAGGTCGAGTCGCTGCTCATCGACGCCGGGAGCATGGACCTCGTCCGCAGGCCGGAGGAGTTCGACGTGTTGGTCGCCTCCAACCTGTTCGGCGACATCCTCACCGACATCGGCGCCATCGTCAGCGGCAGCATGGGGCTCGCGCCGTCCGGGAACATCAACGTCGACGACGACTACCCGTCGATGTTCGAGCCCGTCCACGGGAGCGCCCCCGACATCGTCGGGCAGGGCGTCGCGAATCCGATGGCGACCGTGCTCTCGGCCGCGATGCTCTTCGAGGACCTCGGCGAGGCGGCGGTCTCCGACGCCCTCTGGAGCGCGGTTCGGGAAGTGCTCGCCGACGAGGACGCCCCGTCGACGCCGGACCTCGGCGGGTCGGCGTCGACGGGCGAGGTCGTGGCGGCGATCGAAGAGCGACTCTGATCAGTCGGCTCTGATCAGTCGGTTCGGATCGAGACGACCGGGGTCTCGGAGTTGAGCATCAGGGACTGAACGACGCTCCCGAACAGCGCCTTCCCGACCGGCGACCGCTTCCGACCGGCGATGACGAGGTACCTGGCGTCGTTGGAGTCGGCGTAGTTGCTGATCTCGTCGGCCGGCTCGCCGAGGAGCCCCACCGGCTCCGCGTCGTCGACGCCCGCCTCGTCGATCGCCTCCTGCGCGAACTCCTCGGCGATCTCGAGGACGTCGTCCCTCGGGATCGACTTCCCGGTGTCGGTCACGCTGGTCCGTTCGAGCCCGACGAACTCCGAGCGGGACAGGACGTGGACGACGTGGACGGGCTCGTCGAACGCCTCGCCGAGCTCGTTCGCTTCTTCGACGATACCCGGCGCTCTCTCCGACCGATCGACGGCTGCAACGATTACCATACTGACCGTATTCCGCCCCGGAATATAAAAGGTTCCTCCCGGTGGGTCGACTCGCGTCACGGGGCCGCGGCGCGCGAACCGGCGCGAACGACGATCGACGACCGAACTGGCTCTCGCCGGTCGACCGGGGCGCACACCGCCTTTGTATACCAAGTTCGACAGCTGACAACGGGAATTTTAATAGAAACATTTATGATATTGCCACCGAATGGCATGCATGGATACGGCGAAAGCCGAACCCCCGAAAGCGGATCCGGGCGAGAAAACCAGCTGAGCCGACCAACGTGACAAGATGACAGAAGAAACACCAACCGACTCGGTCGAATCGACCTCGAACACGAAGCGGCGACGCTTCCTGCAGGCGATCGGCGCAACCTCCGCCATTTCGCTCGCCGGCTGTTCCGGCAACGGCGGCGACGGCGGCGACGGCGGCGACGGCAGCGACGGAAGCGACGGAAGCGACGGAAGCGACGGCAGTGACGGAAGCGACGGCGGCGACGGATGGTCCCCCGAAGGGACGGTCCGGTACATCGTCCCGTACGACGAGGGCGGCGGAACCGACACGTACGCACGCGGGATTCAGCCGGGACTCCGAGAGGCGGTCGGCGAGTCGCTGCAGATCGACAACATCCCGGGCGCCGGGGGTCTGAACGGACTCGGAGAGCTGTACCGCTCGGAGCCCGACGGACAGACCATCGCGGGCAACGCCGGACCGCTCGAAGTCGCGCCGCAGCTGATCAACGAGCCGGACTTCGACATCCGCGACCTCACCGGCCTCGGCGTGGTCGGGCAGTCGACGTGGTGTCTCGTCGTCAACGAGGAGTACCAGGACGAGGTCGAGACGTTCGACGACGTCCTCGCGAAGTACGAGAGCGGCGAGTGGGAGAACATCGGCGTCCAGTCGTCCGGGAGCTCCCAGGACATCATCGTTCTGCTGTACAAGTACGCGTACGAAGACGAGGTCGGCTGGAACTGGCAGAACCGCGTGCAGTACACCGGGACGGGTCCCGTGACGCAGGCGGTCGCCAGCGGCGAGGTCCCGTGCGGTATCGGGACCGACGCCGGGACCCAGTCCGTCGTCGACACGGGCCGCGTCTACCCCGTCGTGACGTTCTTCGGGTCCGGCACCCAGGTCTACCCGGACATCGATTCGGTCACCGACCTCGGCTACCCGGAGATCGACTTCGTCGGCGGCGTCTGGCGCGGCATGTACGGCCCGCCGGAGATGGACCAGGAGATCGCCGACTTCTACGCCGAAGCGCTGGAAGAGACCGTCAACAGCGAGCCCGTGCAGGAGTGGAGCAACGAAACGGGGAACCCGGTCGTGTACGAGGGCCCGGAGGTCGCCGAGCAGAACTTCGCGGACGCCTTCACGCAGTACGAGGAGCTCGAAATCCTCGAACTCGTCAACGAAAACCAGCCCTGAATCGATCGCGGCGCGACCGGCGCGTCGAACTCAATTTATTTATAGTTGGAGTCCAGCGGATCAGATAATACTGTCATGGTCAATTACTCAAAACGACTTGAAGGAATCACGGCGGAACACGTCTTACTCGTAACGCTGCTCGGGCTGTCCGTAGTGTTCTACGTCGACCCGATAATCAAGGATTACCCGGAGAACGCGACGATCTTTCCGCAGTTGATGGCACAGGTCGTCGGGATCGGATCGTTCCTCCTCCTCATACAGAACTACCTCCCGGGACCGCTCCAGAAGTTCGTCGCCCAGGAAGTGAGTATGACGGAGAGCTTCGAGGAGGGCCAAACCGAAGGTGTCGGCGCCATCGAGGACGCCGAGGAGGACGAGGGCTCCACGGACGTCGCGGACACCGCCGTCGACGAGAGGTATCTCGATACCGACGATGACGACGATACCGAGGGCGTCCGGGCGAAAGACCTCCCGCTCCATCAGAAGTGGGGCATCGACATCAACAACACCGTTATCATGATCGTCTTCTCGAGCATCTACTTCGCGCTCGGGTGGGCGGTCGGGTTCCTCTACGTGACGCCGCTGTTCGTCTTCGCGTACACCACGTGGTTCAGAGTGAGACCGCTCAAGTCGGCGTTCCTCGCCGTGCTCGCGACGGTCATCGTGTACGGGTTCATCGTCTTCCTGCTCATGCCGTTCGATCAGGGAGCGATCGTGTTCACGGAGGGGCTCTGAATGGCGGTCGCAAGTCTGGTCGAGGGGATACAGATCGCGGTCAGCTGGCCGGTCATCGGTTGGATGGCCGCCGGGCTGCTCGCGGGGATCGTCCTGGGAGCGCTGCCGGGGATCGGCTCGCCGGTCGGCATGGCGATCGTCCTCCCGCTCACCGTCCCGCTCGATCCGACGCCCGCGCTCATCCTCCTGATCTCGATTTACAGCGGTGCGATGTTCGGCGGGAGCATCTCCGCGATCCTGTTGAACGCCCCCGGGACCGAGTCGGCGGCCGCGACGACGCTCGACGGCTATCCGATGGCGAAGAAGGGGCTCGCGAAGAACGCGCTCGCGATCGCGACGACGGCCTCCGCGTCTAACGGGTTCATCGCCGCGATCCTGTTAGTCCTCATCTCCCCGATCCTCATCGAGGTCGTCCTCCTGTTCGGATCGGTGGAGTACTTCCTCCTCGCGATCCTCGGGATCTCGCTCATCACGATCGTCGCGGACGGGTCGATCGTGAAGGGGATCGTCGCGGGCGCGTTCGGCTTCATGATCTCGACGATGGGCATCGCCATCATGGCGCCGACGCCGCGCTGCGCGTTCGGCCAGCTCGCGCTGTACGACGGGCTCAACTTCGTCGCCGCCCTGATCGGGATGTTCGCCTTCGCGGAGATGATGAAGCTCGCGGTCCAAAACCAGATCGCTGAGGACGCGGTCGGCATCACGGGCAGCATCACCGAGGGGATCAAGACGGTGTTCAGGTACCCGAAGTCGCTGTTCAAAGGCGGTGTGATCGGCATGCTGATCGGCGCCGTCCCCGGCTCCGGCGCGACGACGTCGACGTTCGTCGCGTACGCCGAGGAGGCGCGCTCCTCGGCCGCCGACGGGATATTCGGCGAGGGCGACCCGCGGGGGATCATCGCCCCCGAGGGAGCGAACAACCCGACCGTCAGCGGGTCGCTAGTTCCGACGCTCTCGTTCGGTATTCCCGGGAGCGGTTCGACGGCGGTGTTCCTCGGCGGCATCCTGATGCACGGGCTCCAGCCCGGTCCGGGGCTGTTCGGCGCGCAGCTTCACATCACGTACGCGCTGTTCGTCTCGGTGTTCCTCGGCAACTTCATCATCCTCGCCGTCGGGTACACGGTCATCCCGTACGCGAGCGCGATCACGAAGCTCGACACGGACGTCATCATCCCGATGGTGATCGTCCTCTCGTTCATCGGCGCGTTCAGCCTCAGGCGGAGCTGGTTCGACGCCTTCGGCGTGCTGGCGCTCGGCATCCTCGGCTACTACATGGTGAAGTACAAGTACTCGGTGATAGCGTTCGTCCTCGGGATCGTGCTGGGGCCGATAGCCGAGGAGAACTTCTTCCGCTCGCTACAGCTATCGGGCGGCGGGTACGGCATCTTCGTGTCGCCGAGCCGGCCGCTCTCGCTCGGGATCTCCATCCTGATCCTCCTGGCGCTGTTCGGGCCGTTCCTCGGACCGTACGTAAAAAGGGCGGTGAATAACCTCAGATAGCGCGTCGCCGGACACCCCGGCACGGCGGATCGCTTCGACACTCGGCCGGGCGTCGCCGAACGCCCGACGACCGACGTACCGCTCGCGGCTCTGTTTTTATAGGTGCTCGATCGGACCACCGATGAGCCAGCGCTCCGTCGGCCGCCGGGTCGTTCGCGTCGAGCGCGCGCTCCGTCGGCCGCCGGATCGTTCGCGTCGGCCGCGTTCGCGTGCAACGAGCGGCGGGAACCGTACCTATAAACCGGTCTAGCGTCTGGGTTCGACCGTACGATGACCGCCCAGAAGCGAGACGCCCGGGCAGCAGACGCATCACTCGTTCGCGGCGATCCGCCGGCGATAACGGGCGCCGGCATGACGGCGTTCGCGACGGCCGACGACCCGTCGCTCCTCGACCTGCTCCTCGTCGCCGCGGAGCGCGCGCTCGACGACGCCGACCGCGACCCCGCCGACGTGGACTCGGTCCACGTGGGGAACATGGCCGCAGAGGCGTTCAACCGCCGGTCCGGGCTGGCGAACGCGCTCGTCGGCGGGCTCGGCATGACCGGCGTCACGGCCCGACGGGTCGAGAACACAAGCGCGAGCGGCGCCAGCGCGTTTCAGAGCGCCGTCGCGGCGGTCGCGAGCGGGCGGAGCGAACGGGCGCTGGCCGTCGGCGGCGAGAAGATGTCCGCCGCGGACACGGCGACGGCCACCGAGATCATCAGTCGGATCACGCACGACCGGGAGTACGAGCAGGGGGTCACCCTGCCGTCGTTCGGCGGCCTGGCGGCGGCCGCCTACCTGCGCGAGACCGACGCGGACCGGCGCGACTTGGCGCGGGTCGCCGTGAAGAATCACGCGAACGCCTACGCGAACGAGTACGCCCAGTTCAACAAGCGGATCGACGTGGCGGACGTGCTCGCGTCGCCGTCCGTCGCGTCGCCGCTGCGCCTCTACGACTGCTGTCCGACCAGCGACGGGGCCGCGGCGGTCGTGGTCGAGGCCGGGCCGGCGGCGACCGACGACCCGGTGACGGTCACCGCCTGCGAGAGCGCCACCGGGACGCACGCGGTCGCCGACCGGACGGACCCGCTGGAGATCGATAGCGTCCGGGTCGCCGGCGAGCGGGCGTACGACGCGGCCGGCTTCGGGGCGGACGCGGTCGACCTCGCCTGCATCCACGACGCGTTCACGATCCTCGAGTGGCTGGAGATGGAGGAGCTGGGGCTCGCGCCCGAGGGGCGGGCGTGGGAGCGCACTCGCGACGGGCTGACGGACCTCGACGGGGAGCTCCCGGTCAACCCCGGCGGCGGGCTGAAGGCCCGCGGGCACCCGCTCGGTGCGACGGGGATCTCGCAGGTGATCGAGCTGGTGTGGCAGCTCCGCGGCGACCTGCCCGACGAGCGGGCGGTCGACGGCGCGTCCCGCGGGCTCGCCGTCAACGTCGCCGGGTTCGGAAACAACGCTGTCTGTACGCTGCTGGAGGGCGACGCGTGACCGAACTGCTGGAGTGCCGCGACTGCGGGCACCGGACCTTCTACGAGAAGCACCGCTGTCCGGAGTGCGGCGGGGCGGAATTCGACGGCGTCGCGGCGGGGTCCGGCGAGCTGCTGTCGGTGACGACCGTGCACGTCACGCCCGACGGGGTCCGGGAGCCGAACGCGCTCGGGCTCGCCGCGTTCCCCGGCGGCGCGAACGTCGTCGCCCAGCTCGACGAGGCGCTCTCGATCGGCGACGACGTGCGGCTGGTCGGGGAGCGGGAGCTCCGGGTCACCGAGGACGGGCCGCTCCGGGGCGTCCGTCTCGCGGCCGTCGAGTGAGCCGGGGTTGAATGAGCCGCCCCCGAGGGGGCCGTCGCCCGGGAGAACCGGCGGAGACCCGCTTAGTCGCCGACCGGCTACACGTCGCCGCCGTCGAGCTCGTCGAGCGTCGCGATCTTGTGGACGGGGTGGCGGCCCTCGGGCGGCCAACCCATCGCGACGAGCCGGACCGGCTCGTCGAACGGGTTGTGGATCAGGTGCGCGCCGTCGCGGCCCGCGTCGAACCGGACGACGTCGTCCGCCGTCGCGTCGAAGCCGCCCTCGTCGACCTCGACCCGGCACGTCCCGTCGGCGACGTACACCACCTCCTGTTGGTCGTCATGGTAGTGGAAGTGATTCTCCGAGAGCCGCTCGCCGGGCTCTAAGACGGCGACGTTGAGATTGAATGCGTCGATCTCCAGTTCCGGGGAAAGCTCCCAGCGCCGTCCGGGCTTGTCCTCGCGTCGACCGATTTCCTCGGGCGTCACGTGTGTCCAACCATCGGTCATGTACCAGTTACTTTGCTCGGAGCGCATTAAGCATTCGCGTCGTACCGGGCCAACTCGACCAGGTTGCCGTCGGGGTCGCGGACGTACATCGACTCCATCGGGCCGCGAGCGCCCACTTTCTTGACGGGGCCGTGGACGACTTCGACGCCGCGGTCGCCGAGCTCACGGCGGAGCGCTTCGAGGGAGTCGTCGACGACGAGACAGAGGTCCCCGCTCCCCGGCGTCGGCCGATCCGCGTGGGGCGAGTACACGGCGTCCGCCGGGTGGAAGTTGATCTTCTGGTCGCCGAACGAGACGGCCCGCCGACCGCCGTCGAACGTCTCGGCCGTGCCGCCGAGTGTCCCCGCGTAGAAGTCGACGGCGCGGTCGACGTCGGCGACGGTCAACACCGCGTGATCGAGCCCGGTGACGTGCATGCGTTCTGTGGGAACGGCGAGCACATAAGCGCTCGGCGGGGCGGAGCGCTCGCCGCGTCGGAGCGCTCGCCGCGGGGCCCGACCGCGGGCACAACACTATACGTCGGTTCGTCGTACGGAGCCGTATGCGTGCCGTCAGATTCCACGACCACGGAGACGAGAGCGTACTGACCGTAGAGACCGTCGACCGGCCCGATCCCGGCCCGGGGGAGGCGCTCGTGCGGATCGAGGCGGCGAGCGTGAACCCGATCGACGAGTACGTGCGCGAGGGGAGCGTGAGCCCACCGTCCGGCCTCCCGCACGTCGGCGGGTCCGACCTCGCCGGGGTCGTCGAGGCGGTCGGCGACGGCGTGACCGCGTTCGAGCCGGGCGATCGCGTGTTCGCGACCGGCCTCGGCCTGTTCTCGCCCGGGACGTACGCGGAGTACACCGCGGCGCCGGTCGACCAGCTCGCGCCGCTGCCCGAGTCGGTCCCGTTCCGGGAGGGGGCGGCGGCCGCGATGGCGTTCGCGACCGCCTGGCGCGCGCTCGTGACCCGCGGCGACCTCCGACTGGGCGACGTCGCGCTGGTCCACGGCGCGTCCGGCGGCGTGGGCCACGCGGCGGTGCAGGTCGCCGCGGCGGCGGGCGCGACCGTCGTCGGCACCGCCCGCGACGGCGAGCCAGCCGCGTTCGCGCGGGAACTCGGCGCCGACGCGGTCGTCGACTACCGGAGCGAGCGCCTCGCCGACGACGTCGCGGCGGCGGCCGAGGGGCGCGAGGTCGACGTGGTGTTCGAGCCGCGGGCGGACGCGCACCTCGCGGCGAACCTGGCGTGCCTGACGCGCGGCGGCCGGATCGTCGTCATCGGGGAGGACGGGCCGATCGCCGTCGACGGCGGGACGTCGATGGCGGCGAAGCAGGCGGACGCGGACCTCCGGTTCATGTCGATCGTGGCCTCCGCGGGCGATCAGGCGGCGATCCTCGAACGGGTCGGCGAGCGCCTCGCCGACGGGACGTTCACCGCGGCGGTCGACTCCGTGTTCGGGCTCGATTCGGTGCCCGAGGCGCTGGCCGAGCTGCGCTCCTCCGGGACGCTCGGAAAGGTCGTCCTCGACACGTCTCGCTGATCGCCGGCGCGCCGGTCAGGGCTCCGGGATCGCGCCCGCCTCGATCAGCTCGTCGATGCGGGCGTCGTCGTAGCCGGCCGCTTTCAGCACGCGCACCGTGTCCTCGCCGAGCAGCGGCGGCGCCTTCTCGAACCCCGAGTCGGCCCGGTCGTAGTTGAGCGGGTGTTCGATGACGGGGATCTCCCCCGCCGCGGGGTGGTCGATCGAGCCGACGGCGCCGCGGGCGCGCACCTGCTCGTTATCCAGCGCCTCGTCGACGTCGAACACCGGCCCCACGGGGAGCCCGCGCTCGTCGGCGAGCAGGTCGACCCACTCGTCGGTCGTCTTGGTTCGGAGGACCTCCGAGAGCTCCGCTTCGAGCGCGTCCATGTTGTTCACCCGCGCCGAGTTCGTGGCGAAGCGCTCGTCCGTCGAGAGGTCCTCGCGGCCGATCGCCGCGCAGAACTCCTCCCAGAGCTTCTGGTTCCCGCAGGCGACGTTGAGGTGACCGTCGGCCGTCGGGTACATCTGGTACGGCGCGAGCACCGGGTCCTTCGTCCCCATCCGCGAGGTCTCCTCGCCGACGAAGCTCTTGCCGGCCTGCTTCGTGAGCCACGGGAGCGCCGCGTCGAGCATCCCGAGCTCGACGCGCTCGCCCTCCCCGGTCCGCTCGCGGTTGTACAGCGAGGTGACGATCCCGAACGCGGACCACATCGCCGTGATGAGGTCCGTCTGCGGGAGCCCGACCTTCGCCGGCGGGGCGTCGGGGTAGCCCGTGACGCTCATCATGCCGCTCATCCCCTGCACGAGCAGGTCGTACCCCGGTCGGTCGCTCCACGGGCCCGTCTCGCCGAACGCCGAGATCGAGCAGTAGATCAGCTCGTCGTTCCGCTCCCGGAGCGTCCCGTAGTCGACGCCGAGCCGCTCGGCGGTGCCCGGTCGGAAGTTCTCGACGACGACGTCGGCCTCGGCCACGACGTCGTACAGCGCCGTCAGCCCCTCCTCGGTCTTCAGGTTCAGTTCGATGCTCTGCTTGCCGTAGTTCACCGTCCAGAAGTACGGCGACTCGCCCTCCTCGGACGCCGGCTTCCCGGGGCCCTCGTACCCCTCGACGTCGACGAACGGCGGCCCGGAGTACCGGCTGTCGTCGCCGACGCCCGGCCGCTCGACCTTGATCACTTCGGCTCCCTGGTTCGCTAACATCAATGTGGCGAAGCCGCCGGTGACGAACGTCGTCAGGTCGATCACGACGATCTCCTCTAAGAGTCGCTGTCGCTTCTCGTCTGCGCTCATACCTACCACTCCGACGACGAGGTCATAAAGGTTGGGAGATTTCGGGGGTGCCCGGCGGACGGCTACAGCCGCATCAATAACAGTACCGCGGCGCCGCCGAGCCCGGCGATCCCCGCGAGGAGCAAGAACAGCACGGAGCTCGTCGCGTGCGTGAGCACGAACCCCGCGAGCGACGCGCCGAGGGCCCCGACGCCGAACATCGCGAGATACGTGAACCCGTACGAGAGCCCCTGCACGGCTTCGCCGGCGTTCTCGGCGACGACGACCTGATAGATCGGCGCCGTGCCGTACACGAAGAAACCGATCAGGAGGCAGACCCCGACGAGCGCGACGGTCCCGAGTCCCCGGACGAACGGGAAGGCCGCGGCGAGGCCGGCGAGGACCGCGAAGAAGCCGAAGAACGCGGTGGTGCTGGAGACGCGGTCGGTCAGCCGCCCGCCCACGTACTGGCCGCCGATGCCGACGGTCAGGAGGCCGGTGTACACGTACTGGGCCGGCTGGACGGTCTGGTCGAACAGCTCGAAGGGGCGCAGCGCCGGGGACTCGGCGAGGACGTCCGGGAGGAACGTCAGCAGGCCGCGGTAGTACGTGCCGTACAGCAGCACCGCGACGAGCGCGACCGTGAAGGCGGTCGCGAACAGGGTGCGGGAGTCCCGAGCGGTCTTCCGGAGCTCCTGGGCGATCGAGCCCGTCTCGCCGGCGTCCTCGCCCCCGCCGAGTTCGAACTCGATCCGCGTGCCGGCCAGCCCGACGAGCAGGGCGACGGCCGACAGCGCGCCGGCCGCGAGCCGCCAGTCGGCGAACATGAGGAGCAGCGCCGTGAGGAGCGGGCCGAACGCCGTCCCGACGTTGCCGCCCACGCCGTGATACGCGAACACCGTGCCGCGGGCGTCCGCGGTGCGGCTGATGAGCGAGAGCCCGGCGGGGTGGTAGACGCTCGCGAAACAGCCCCACAGGAGGACGGCGACGGCGAGCGAGACCACGCCGCGCGCGAGGGCCACGATCCCGAACCCGATCCCCATCCCGACGATGGAGGCCAAGATCAGCCGCCGCGAGCTGAACTGGTCGGAGAGGACGCCGCTCACCGGCGCGCCGAGCCCGATGAACGCGTATCCGGCGCCGATGACGGTGCCGATGACGGCCGCCGAGACGTCGAATTCGGCCATCCAGAGCCCGACGAAGAGCGGTATGGAGAGTTCGTACGTGTGAAACATCCCGTGGGCGAGAGAGGTAAATCGCACGAGAGCCCGGTCGTTCGCGTTCATTGGGTTGACGAGCGCCGAGAGACGTAATAAACTCTCGGGGCCCGGCGATCCTCACACGGAGTGTTCGATGTGGAGCTCCAGCTCGTTGACCGCGCCGAGGATCCGCTCGGGGAGCGCCTCCGTGAAGCGATCGCCGGTGATCCGGTTGGCGGGTCCGGAGACGCTCAGCGCGCCGACCACCTCGCCGCCGGCGATCACCGGCGCGCCGATCGCGTGGACGCCCGCCGTCGTCTCCTGTCGGTTGAACGCGTAGCCGCGGTCGCTGATCGCGTCGAGCTCCGCGAACAGCTCCTCGCGGGTCGTGATGGCGTCGTGTCCGGCGTCCAGTCCGCGGTCGTCGAGGATCGCCTCGACGCGGTCCCGGTCGTAGGCCGCGAGGATCGCCTTCCCACCCGCGCTCGTGTGGATCGCGCCGCGCTTGCCCACGTGGGCGCCGGTCTGGACGGCGCTCTGTCCGACTTCGGTGTAGAGGTACACTCGCTCGCCGTTCTCCTCGACGATGAACTGCGCGCGTTCGCCCGTCTCGTCGGCGAGGGCGTCGACCTTCTCCTTGATCATGGGGTACGCCGTCACCCGTCGCTGGATCTGCCCGCCGATCGTGAGGAACTGGAGGCCGAGGGCGTACACGTCGCCGTCGCGGACGACGTACCCGTGTTTCTTCAGGGTGGCGAGGTGGCGGTGGACCGTGCTCGGAGCCAATCCGAGATGCTCGGATAAATCAACGATAGTCATCCCGTCGGTATCTCGCAGTACGTCGATCAGTCGTAACGACGTTTCAGTCGTTTTCGCGACCGATTTGAGCTCTTTTGCCATACACAGTACTCCGCCCCAAGCCACTTAACTTCCCGTGTACTCGGATAATAAAGAATATTTGACCGCGTGAGCCGGCCTATATCCCGGGCAGACGCGGCCGAATCGGACCGAAATCTGATTTCGCGGGACGACTCGTCCCGGATTCTGACGCTTAATATCGGCGAGTAAGGCGAAAAAGAGAGACGTGCCGACTACAGACGTCGATCCGGTATGTTCGGATCCAGATCGGATCTCGACGAAGTTCATTACATCCGTACGTTTGTAACGGCAGTCGGACCGGCGACGCGGGATCGACGCCTCGCAGGTACCGATCGCGGGGGACGGGCGCCGGGACCGGTCGCGGGAGGGACGGTCGCAGGTGCCGATCGTGGGGGGACGGTCGCGAAGGGACGGTCGCGGGGGGTCGGTTTCGGGACGAATCGTGCCGCGGCCCCCACGTTTATGTCGGTCGAGCGGGAGTCGTTCGCATGGACTCACTCGACGACCTCGTCGTGCCCGAGGCGACCGTGCTCGACGCGTGCGGCGACCGACCGCTCCCGGATCTGGGGCTCGTCGAGCGCGACTGGGACACCGATCCGATCCCGAGCGATCGCGTCGAGGCCGCGGCCGCCGAGGCGGTGGCGTCGCTGGAGTTCGCCGGTGTTCCCGAGGGCGGCGAGGTCGCCGTCGGCGCCGGCAGCCGCGGGATAGCGAACCTCCCGTCGATCGTGAGCGGCGTCGTCGGCGCGATCGAGGACGCCGGCTACGACCCCTTCGTGTTCCCGGCGATGGGGAGCCACGGCGGGGCGACCGCGGAGGGACAGCGGGAGATGCTCGAATCCCTCGGCGTGACCCCTGCGGCGATCGGCTGCGAGATCCGGTCGAGCATGGAGGTCGTCCGCGTCGGCGAGACGCCGGACCGGGGCGTTCCCGTGTACGCGGACGCGCACGCCGCCGGCGCCGACGCGATCGTCCCGGTCAACCGGGTGAAGCCCCACACCGACTACGACGGCCCCGTCGAGAGCGGCCTCTCGAAGATGCTCGTCATCGGCATGGGGAAACAGCGAGGGGCGAAGACCGCACACGAGTGGGCGATCGACTGGAGCTTCCGGAACATGATCCCGGAGATCGCGGAGAAGCTGCTGGCCGAGCTCCCGGTCGCGGGCGGCGTCGCGATCGTCGAGGACCAGTTCGACGACACCGCCGTGATCGAGGGCGTCCCCCCGTCCGGCTTCCTCGACCGCGAGGCGGAGCTGCTGGAGCTCGCGTACGACCGCCTGCCGACGATCCCGTTCGACGACGTCGACGTGTTAGTCCTCGACCGACAGGGCAAAGACGTCAGCGGACAGGGGATGGACACGAACGTGATCGGTCGCCGCCCGTTCGCGATCAACGAGCCGGAGCCGGAGCTGCCGGACGTCAAGCGGATCTTCGTGCGAGGGCTGACGGAGACGACACACGGCAACGCCATGGGGATGGGCTCCGCGGACTTCGTCGGCCGCGACCTGGCCGCCGAACTCGACAGCTCGACCACCCTCATCAACGCGATCACCGCGAGTACGACGCGGGGGGTTCGACTCCCGCCGGTCGTCGAGACGGACCGCGCCGGCCTCGTCGCCTCGCTGTCGACCGTCGGCGTCGTCGGCCCCGACGACGCCCGCGTGCTTCGGGCGACGGACACGATGCGGCTCGGCCGGCTGTACGCCTCTCCGGCGCTCGTCGAGGAGGCGCGCGAACGCGACGACCTGCGGGTCCTCGCGGAGCCGAGTCCGATCGAGTTCGACGACGGCCGGTTCGTCGCGCCGACGCCGCACGAAACCGGAGACGGCGGCGATTGAAAGATAGATTTAAGTCCGTGAGAGGATTGAGTAAGATAACCGATGGTTCAGACCTCTCAATCGGTCGTGCGCGTCGACGTTCGAAACGTTGGCGGCATCGACGAGGCGTCCGTGACCCTCCCCGAGGGGGTCTCGGTGTTGGCCGGGCGAAACGCGACGAACCGGACGTCCTTCCTGCAGGCGCTGATGGCCGGGCTCGGGAGTCGTCGGAGCTCGTTGAAGGGCGACGCAGACGAGGGCGCGGTGACCCTCGAAGTCGGGGACGAGACGTACACCCGGACGCTGACGAGACGCGGCGACTCGGTCGCGTTCGGCGGCGACCCGTACCTCGACGACCCGGAGCTCGCGGACCTGTTCGCGTTCCTGTTAGAGAACAACGAGGCGCGTCGGGCCGTCGCGCGCGGCGACGACCTCCAGGAGATCATCATGCGCCCGATCGACACCGACTCGATCGACGCCGAGATCCGGGAGTGCAAACAGGAGCGGTCCGAGATCGAATCCGAGATCGACCGACTCGACGGGCTCGAACGGGACCTCCCCGAGCTCGAGGCCGAGCTCCGGGAGAAGCGGTCGGCCCTCGACGACGCCGAGGCGGAGCTCGAAGCGGTCAGGGAGGAGCTGAACGACCTCGACGCCGGCGTCGAGGAGAGCCGCACCCGGAAGCGGGAGCTCGAGGAGGCGTTCCAGCGCGTTCGCGACGCTCGCTCGGAGCTCGACGACCTCGAGTTCGACCTCGAGACCGAGCGGTCGACGCTGACGGAGCTGAAGGCGGAGCGGGACGAGCTCCGGCAGACGATCGAGTCGGCACAGGAGCCGGAGGAGAGCCCCGATCAGCTCGCCGGACGCGTCGACGAGCTGCGCCGCCGCCAGCGGGCGCTCGACGACGCGATCAACGAGCTCGGCAGCGTCATCAACTTCAACGAGGACATGCTCGACGGGTCGGCGCCCCCCATCGACGTCGGTCGGAGCGGCGACGGCGCGGCCGACGCCGACGGGGCGTCCCGGGCCGGCGACAGTCCGACCGACGCGCTGACCGGCGACGACCGGACGACGTGTTGGACTTGCGGCTCCGAGGTCGAGACCGAACAGATCGAGACGACGCTCGACCGCCTCCGGGACCTGCGGTCGGAGCGGCTCGACGAGCGCAGCGAGCTGCGCTCGGAGATCCAGGAGCTCACCGACCGACAGTCCGCGCTGCGCGAGGCGGAACGCGAGGTCGAGCGCGCCGAGGAGCGGCTCGATACGGTCCACTCGGAGATAGAGGCGACGGAGTCTCGAATCGCCGACCTCGAATCGCGGATCGAGTCGAAGGAGTCGGATATCGAGGAGCTGGAGGCGGAGGCCGAGTCGATCGACGTGGACGGTCACAACGAGGCGCTGGAGCGCCACCGCGAGGCCAACGAGATCGAACTCCGGATCGGGCGGCTAGAGGACGAGATCGAGGAGATCGAAGCGCAGATCGACGAGCGGGAGGAGGCGATCGAGCGCCGCGAGGATCTCGAAGCCGAGCGGGAGGCGGTCGCGGACCGGCTGACGGAGCTGCGAACGCGGGTCGACCGGCTGGAGGAGAGCGCCGTCGAGGAGTTCAACGAACACATGGCGACCGTCCTCGACATCCTCGAGTACGAGAACCTCGACCGGATCTGGATCGAGCGCCGCGAGACCGACGTGCGCGAGGGGCGGCAGAAGGTCACGCAGACGCGGTTCGACCTCCACATCGTCCGCTCGTCTCCCGACGGCGCGGCGTACGAGGACACCGTCGACCACCTCTCCGAGAGCGAGCGCGAGGTGACCGGACTGGTGTTCGCCCTGGCGGGATACCTGGTTCACGACGTCCACGAGACGGTGCCGTTCATCATCCTCGACTCGCTGGAGGCGATCGACTCGGACCGCATCGCCCGCGTGGTCGACTACTTCCGCGACCACGCCGACTACCTCGTGGCCGCGCTGCTCCCCGAGGACGCCGCCGCGCTCCCCGACGAGTACGCGTACGTCGAGCAGATCGAGTGACTCCGGACCGCCACTGATCGGTTCGGAACCGGCGCCGTCCGGTGCCGGAACGCGGCGTGACACCGATACCCTTGTAACGCTACCCCTCGATCGATCGGTATGACCGGCGAGGACGGACCGAACACGAAGGTCGGCCGAGTGATCGAGGCGTACGACCTCGACGAGATGGGGCCGACGCTCGAGGCCGAGTGGACGGGCGAGACGGGCGAGCGCACGAGCCTGCGGGATCTCGCCGACGAGTTCAACGAGGCGGTGTTGACGGCGGCGGTCCGCGAGACCGCCAACCCGTCGCTCGACGTCGAGATATCGAGCACGTACGAGGCGCTGCAGGACGGGACCGGCTCGGAAGTGACTCGGGCGCGACGGCGGCTCGAACGCAAGGGCGTGGACGTCGACGAGCTGACGGGAGACTTCGTCACGCACCAGGCGATCCACACGTACCTCACCGAGGACCGCGGAGCGAGCCTCCCGACCGACGATGAGGGCCGCGTCGAACGGAAGATCCAGACGATCGAGAAGCTGCAGGGGCGGCTCTCGGCGGTCAGCGAGTCGGCGATCTCGTCGCTCGCGAACGCCGACGAGCTCGACCGAGACGACTACGATGTCCTCGTCGACGTGCGGGCCGTCTGTCCCCACTGCGGGGCTGACGCGCCTGTCAGCGAGCTCATCCGGCGCGGCGGCTGCGGCTGCGAGACCGGAGACGCCGCGGCGGACGGCGACTGACTCGCGACCGGCCGACTACCGCTCTCTGGCCGCCGCGACCGCGTCGACCGTCCGGCGCGCGTTCTCCGCGATGCGCTCGAACTCCCCGTTCGCGACGGCCGTCGTCGTCGACGATCGCGCTGCCGACCCGACGGCGACGGCGCCGGCCTCCGACGTAGTCGAAACGGCGTTCGCGGGACGACCCCGCCGGTGGGCACCAGGGGGATCTGCGGGAGCGGGCCGCCCAGGGCCGCGACGTGTTCGGGTCCGCCGGTCGCGGCCGGGAACACCTTCACGAAGTCGGCGCCGGCCTCGGACGCGCGGAGGGCCTCCGTCGGCGTGAACGCGCCGGTCGCGACCGGCGTCCCGTAGCGGTTCGCGGTCTCGATCACGCCGGCGTCGACCGTCGGCGTGACGAGGAACTGGGCGCCCGCGAGCTGGACCGCCCGGGCGGTCTCCGCGTCGAGGACCGTCCCGGCGCCGACGAGGACGTCGTCGAACCGGTCGGCGAGCGCGCCGATCGTCTCCGTGACGGCCGGCGTGTCCGCGGTCACTTCGAGCGCCGTGACGCCGCCGTCGACGACCGCGTCCGCCACGTCGATCGCCGCGTCCGGGTCCACGCCGCGGAGGATCGCGACGACCCCGCCCTCGCGGATCCGGTCGGCTCGTCGTGAGTGCATACCCGCATCCGCGACGGCGACCCTAATAAATGGGACGGCTCGCGGGCAACGCTCGCTCCCGGCGACCGCCGATCCACCCGAAACGACTAACAGCGCCGGTGGGGTACTCCCAGGCGATCAGATGAGCGAAATCGTCGACTACGAGCTGTTCGAGGTGCCGCCGCGGTGGCTCTTCCTGCGCGTCGAGACCGCCGACGGAACGGTCGGGTGGGGAGAGCCGGTCGTCGAGGGGCGGTCGAAGACGGTGCGGACCGCCGTCGAGGAGCTGTTCGAGAGCTACCTGCTCGGGGAGGAGGCCGGTCGGATCGAGGACCACTGGCAGGCGATGTACCGCGGCGGCTTCTACCGCGGCGGGCCGGTGCTGATGAGCGCCATCGCCGGCGTCGACCAGGCGCTGTGGGACATCAAGGGGAAGCAACTCGGCGTCCCCGTCCACGACCTGCTCGGCGGCGCGGCGCGCGACCGCATTCGGGTGTACCAGTGGATCGGCGGCGATCGGCCCTCCGACGTGGCCGAGCAGGCCCGCGCACAGGTCGAGGCCGGGTTCACGGCGCTGAAGATGAACGCGACCGAGGAGATGGAGCGGGTCGACGACCCCGCGACCGTCGACGCCGCCGCGCGGCGACTGCGCGAGGTCCGGGAGGCCGTCGGCGACGAGGTCGGGATCGGCGTCGACTTCCACGGGCGGGTGTCCAAGCCGACGGCGAAGCGCCTCGTGGCGGCGCTGGAGCCGTACGACCCCATGTTCGTCGAAGAGCCCGTCCTGTCGGGGCACAACGACGCCCTCCCGCAGATCGCCGCGCACACGACGACGCCGATCGCGACCGGCGAGCGCATGTACTCGCGGTGGGACTTCAAGGAGGTGTTCGAGAGCGGCGCCGTCGACGTGATCCAGCCGGACCTCTCGCACGCGGGCGGGGTCACCGAGGTGCGGAAGATCGCCGCGATGGCCGAGGCGTACGACGTGGCGATGGCCCCCCACTGCCCGCTCGGCCCGATCGCGCTCGCCGCCTGCCTGCAGGTGGACGCCTGCTCGCCGAACGCCTTCATCCAGGAGCAGAGCCTCGACATCCACTACAACGAGACGAGCGACGTGCTCGACTACCTCGCGGACCCGTCCGTCTTCGACTACGAGGACGGGTACGTGCGGATCCCCGACGGCCCCGGGCTCGGGATCGAGATCGACGAGGAGCACGTCCGCGAGCAGGCCGAGAGGGACGTGGACTGGCACAACCCCGTGTGGCGGCACGCCGACGGGAGCGTCGCCGAGTGGTGAGGCGAGAGCGGGGGTCGTCCAGGGGAGCGGGGACCCGCGGGCGGTGATTATTTGACCGGCGGCGCCGGCATGACACGTATGTCACCGAGCGATCCGACCGAGAACGCCGTCGCGGACAGACACGCGGACACCGTCGCCCTCGTCACCGGCTCCACCCGAGGGATCGGCGCGGGCGTCGCCCGTCGCTTCGCCGCCGAGGGCGCCGCGGTCGTGGTGACCGGGCGCTCCGCCGACCGCGGCGAGGCCGTCGTCGACGAGATCGAGTCGGCGGGCGGCGACGCGACGTTCGTCCGGGCCGACATGCGCGAGCCGGCGGAGATCGAGGCGCTCGTCGACCACGCCGTCGCGGAGCACGGGCGGATCGACGTGCTGGTGAACAACGCGGGCGTCCAGACGGAGACGACCGCTCGCGAGGCGACGATCGACGACTGGGAGTTCGTCGTCGAGACCGACTTCCGGTCGTTCTGGCTGTGCGCGAAGCACGCGGCCGAGCGGATGCCCGCGGGCGGGACGATACTCAACACCTCCTCGAACCACGCGTTCCTCACGATGCCCGGCCTCTTCCCGTACAACGCGGTCAAGGCCGGGATCAACGGGATGACCCGCGCGCTGGCGCTGGAGCTCGGCCCGGACGGGATCACGGTGAACACGATCAACCCCGGCTGGATCGAGATCGAACGGACCCGGGAGGAACTGGGCGACGACTACGAGCACACGGAGGACATCCACCCGGTCGGTCGCCTCGGGAAACCGGCCGACGTGGCCGGACTCGCTGCGTTCCTCGCGAGCGACGACGCGGACTTCATCACCGGCGAGAGCGTCCTCGTCGACGGCGGGCGCTCGCAGGTGATGCAGGACGACAGCTACCTCGACTACCGCCGGAATCGGTGACGAGGCGGCGACCCCTCCGACGGCTGCGACGGCTGTGACGGCGGTGCGGTGGCAGTGCGGTCCGTCGACGGCGGCGGTCGAGCCGAGACCGGGCCGACATTTATATAAGTAATCGTATTGTTATAGATAAATACTGGATAGATGTTATTTCGATCGTGAGAGTCAGTCGTTCGGAGTCGGTCGATACGTCGGTGTTCGTTCCGTTTGCGTTCTCGGGTTATCAGACGCCGGAAACCGCCTCTGACGCCGACTCGTCGACGAACGATCACCATCGATCGGCGCGTCTACGACTCGTTCGACCGTCAACACTCAGTCCTCGGTTGTCGATCCCCTCGGCCGAGCGGCCCGTCGTCGGATTCGAATCCCAGTCGAACGGTTCATACGGCCTTTTACGGCGTATATCGACGACCGTCGTCGTGACGGATCAGCGTCTCGGTCGACGCGAAACGCCGCTGCGATCGCCGATACGGAACGAACAGAGACGATCCACGTAACCGTCATATATAAGAAATATATAATAGCTGTATATCTGGTAATTCGTCGATCCGCGGCCGTGTCAACACCGCGTCGTCGAGAACCTCATCGATCGAGCGGGAGAACCGTTTATTGCCCGCGGGGCGCACGGCCCCGTATGGACGAGGCGGCGGTGTTCGACCGCGTCGTGACCGCGCTCGACGAGCGGAACTACGAGCCGCTGGTGCACGTCCCGGACGCCCACAGCGAGACGTACGCCGACGTGCTCGACCGCTGTCGCCGCCACGAGATCGCGATCCGGGGGCGGTACCCGGACGTGCTCGGCTTCACCGACGCGGACCGCGTGTTCGCGATCGAGGTGAAGGGGTCGACGAACCTCCTCCGCGGCATCGGGCAGGCGATGACGTACCAGCAGGGCGCGCACGTCTCGTACCTCGCGGGCGACGGCGAGCCCGTCGCGCCGCACGCGAACCTGCTCCGGTCGAAGGGGGTCGGCGTCATCGGCGTCGACGCCGACGGGGCGACCTCGTGGAGCGACCCGCCGAGCGCGGAGTCGGCCGAGGAGGTCGCCGACATCGAGGGACAGCTGTCCGTCAGGCTTCGGAGCGACGCGTTCGGCGGCGACGTCACGACCCTGAGCCTCGCGCAACCGCTGAACTACCTCGCGCCGGTCGTCGCCCTCGATCGGTACGGGCCGCTCGCGCGCGACGAACTCGTCGACGTCATCGCCGACGAGTACGGGTTCGGCGCCGGCGACGAGACCGTCGCGAGCGCTCGGACCCTCGGTCTCCTCGCGCTCGGCTCGCCGAACGAGCTGACCTCGCAGGGCGAGCTGGCCGCGACGGTGCTCCGCGGGTACGGGATCGAGGACCTCGACGACCTCCGGTTGACGAAGGCGGACGTCGGCCGGGACACGGTCGCCGAGGTCCACCCGCCGCTCGCGGTGCTCCTCCGGAACTCGTTCTCCAGACACCCCGAATTCGGCCTGCTGCTCGACGCGCTCCGCAAGGAGGGGCCGCGCGTGCAGTTCCTCGACCTCGTCGAGCGGCTGGTCCGCGAGTACCCGAACGTGTTCCTGAGCGCGTTCTGCACGACGCGGGGCGCCGCCCGCGCCCGAGAGCTGATCGAGCGGGGGAAGACCGCTCGGCTCTATCGAGACCCGTCGGTCTGGCGGGACGTGATCCGCACCAACGTCCTGTTCAACTTCGTCCAGCAGCTGAAACACGTCGGCGTGCTCGCGCCCGAAACGCGCAGTCACAGCGGGGCGATCGCCGAGTACGACCCCGACGAGAAGCCGTGGATCGTCGCCGACCCGGGCTAGGCGTCCGGAGCCGCGATCGAAGGCGGACCGACGCCGTGGAGCGAGTGGCCGTCCCGGACGTCCCGATCCCGTACGCCCGTCCGATGGAGGACGAGGTGATCCCGGACGCGGGCGATATCGAGGAGCGCGTTCGAGCGGTCCTGTCCGCGGAATGAGCGAGCGACGACTGGCGGCCGACGGCGGCACCGGGATGCGGGTCGCGGTCCGCGCGACCGGCGACTGGGAAGCGGACGTCGACGAGACCGAGGGCATCCTCGTCGACTGGTTCGCCCGCGAGGGCCGGTCGGTCGAGGCGGGCGACACGCTCTGTGAGATACAGGTCGAGAAGGTGAGCGTCGACGTCCCCGCGCCCGTGGCCGGGACGCTCGACGAGGTCGTCGTGGCCGAGGACGACGCGTTCGAGATCGGCGACACGCTCGGATGGCTCCGGACCGAGTGACCGCTCGCCGCTTCCGACATCCCTCGACTGTCGGGGACACGAGGCGTCAGCGAGCCAAATACCGTCCGAACAGCAGCGGGGAGACGAGCAGCGCGATCGGGACGGCGATCCAGACCTGCCCCGCGAGCACGTCGTACTGCCCGAGCGTGACCGAGACGGGCGTCCCTTCCGCGTACCCGACGACGAACTCGAAGCCGACGGTGAGCGTCGTCCAGAGAACGCCGACACCGATGCGTTCGGTCCGTCCGTACTCGATCGGCGTCCGCGAGAAGTAGGCGAACGAGACGAGGAGTATCGCGGCGACGAGGAGCGCGGTGCTCGCCACGTGTCCGAGGTAGTCGCCGATGCGGGGGATGAGGAAGACTTCTCGGAAGACGCCGTTGGCGACGGCGATGACAGCCATCACCGCCCAGACGCCCAGCGGATACAGGAGCGCGTGCGGTCGAACCGACCCCGTTTTCGATCCGGGCGTGAGTCTCATCAGTCGGCGTTCGTACCGCGACGAGAAAAGCGGACGCGGAGATTCTCCGCCGTCGGGATCAGCGGGCGCCGAGCAGCGAGGCGAGCCGTTCCGGGAGGGCCGACCGGTTCGTCCGCTCGGTCGCCACCGACGCGTCGCCGGTCCCGAGCTCTTTGAACCCCGTCCCGGTCGGAACGAGGACGACGGCGTCGTCGTCGTCGATCTCGCCGCGCTCCGACAGCCGGGTCGCGCCCGCGAGCGACGCCGCCGACGCCGGCTCGACGCAGAATCCGCCGTCGACCGGAACCGCCGCTGCGCGGCTCGTATCTCGGTCGTCGTCGACGGAGACGACGGCGCCGGCGGTGTCGCGGACCGCGGCGAGCGCGCGAACCCGCGCTCGCGGTCCTGGGTTCCCGATCGAGTGAGCGATCGTCTCGCCGGTCTCGTCGGGCGCGATGGGCGTCGGGTCGGTCGCGCCCGACTCGAACGCCCGCGTTATCGGGTCTGATGCGGCGGTCTGGACGAGGCACAGCCGCGGGGGGTCGTCGAGGCGTCCGGCGGCCTCGAGGTCGCGGATCCCGCGCCAGAGCCCCGAGGCGAACCCACCGGAGCTCGTCGGCAGGACGACCGCGTCGGGCGCGTCGGGGGCGAACGCCTCGCAGATCTCGAACATCGCGGTCGCGTATCCGCTTATCCGAGCCGGGGCGTCGCTGACGAGGAACCGGACCGGGAGTTCGTCGGAGAGGTCGAGCGCGTCGCCGTAGAGGGCCCCGTAGTCGCCGTCGACGCGCACGATCGTCGGCTCGTACTGGCCGATGAGCTCGAGTCGGACCGGGGAGATGTCGTCGGGAACGAGGACGACGCACTCCCTGTCGAGGCTCGCGGCGTGGGCGGCCGGGCTCATCGCCATGTTGCCGTACGAGACGGTTCCGACGGCGCCGTCCGCCGCGGCGACCGCGTGCGGGACGGCCGCGGCGCTGCCCCGGTCCTTGTACGCGCCGGTCGGGTGTTCGCCCTCGTCTTTGACGTACACGCGACAGCCCGCGGCGTCGTCGAGGCCCTCGCTCCTGACCAGCGGGGTGCCGCCCGCGGCGCGAGCGACGCCCTCGGGACGGTCGATCGGCAAGAGCGGCTCGTACCGCCACGCGCCGTCGTACGCCCGGCAGTCCTCCCAGCCGAACGCCGCCGCGTCGGGCTCGAACCAGAGCGGCTCTCCGCAGTCGCAACGGACGCGGAGCGGGTCCCGGTAGCGATCTCCACATCGGTAACACCGCAGTGCGGGAGACATGGAGCGTTCTGCGGCGCGCGGCAACGTATACTCTCCGACCCGCGGAGGCCCTCACCCATCTCGCCGCTCCCGTCAGACCGCCGCCCGGTACGCGTTCCGCGACCACCGAACGGCATCCGTTCCGCGACCATCGAACGGCATCCGTTCCGCGACCACCGAACGGCACACGGTACACGACCACCGACCGCGATCGCCGGCGAGCGCCGCCGGCACCAGCCTTTTCAGTATTCATCACGAAAAATAAACATGGACGTGGAAGCGGCGATGACCGACGTCTGCGACTGCCAGTACCCCGTCACGTACGACACCGTCGTCGAGGAGTGCGACGACGGCGTCGTCGAGTTCGCGAACGGCGAGACGATGCCGCTTCCGGAGATCCTCGACGTGGTCGACGACGAGCCGGACGCCTTCCGGTCCGAGGCCGAACTGGAGGAGTTCGTCACCTCGCTGCTCCCGGAGGACGCCGTCGGTCGAAAGGGGTACGACGACCGCGGGCGCGCCGCCGTCGAGTCGGACGAGACCTCGTTCTGACCCCCGGGCCGCCGCTCGTTTCGGCGGGGCGGCGCAGCCGGACCGGTCGCCTCCGCGCCGAGACGAGCGGCGCGTCCGACGACACCGAGACTCCTGAGGGCTACCGATGGGCGCCGACGCCGACTATCGCGCCGCAGCCGGCGCACTCGGAGACGACCAGCGGATCGGACGGGGAATGTCTCACGACCACGTCGGTGACGTCGGTCGGACCGCCGCACCGCCTGCAGAGGACCGGACGGGTGTCTATCATTTGGGTATCAGTACTCCGGAGAGAGCTACGTCGCTGTCGGGGATAACCGCATTCTATGCTTCGTTGTCAGGTCGGAAGGCCGTCCCGAGCGACCCGCGTCCGTCAAAACCGGGCGCGACGCCGCCCGAAGCGAGACCTCGCGAGAGCCGCGCGTCTCTTCTCGGGCGGCCGGCCCTCCGAGTACGAAACGGATTAAACGGCTGATTACGCGGCGCCCGCGTCTCGGGCCGGTTCCGCCGAAGCCCGAGAAGTCCGACCGGGCCATCGTCCCCCGCTCGCCGCCGCTCCCGTCGACCGCCGGAGACGCCTCCGTTCGGGATCAGTTGACGTCGACGATTTCGACGTCGAACGTCAGCGTTTCCCCGGCGAGGCGCGGGTTGAAGTCCACTCGGACGACCTCACGGTCGACGTGGACGACCTCGCCCTGACGGCCGTTCTGAGCCTCGAGATACGAGCCCTCCTCGGGCGTCTGGCCTCCGAGCATCTCGCGGAGCTCGTCGGTGTCGAACGTCTGAATATTCTCGTCGGTTGGCTCGCCGTAGGCCTTCTCCGGCGGGATGGTCAGGGTGTCCGTCTCCCCGGCCTCGAGGCCGATGAGTCCCTCCTCCATCCCCTCGATGACCTGTTCGTCGCCGATTTCGACCGTGAGCGGCGCGTACTCTCGATCGGGCTGGGCCTCGGCGAGGCCCGTCTCCTCGGCGACGGACTGCCGAGAGGTGTCGAACACAGTCTCGTCGTCGAGCCGCCCAGTGTACTCGAGCGTCACAGAATCGCCGGTCTCTATCGTCATACGAACACGAGAGGTGCCAGACGGAAAGTCTGTTGCATCGAGCGCCTGCGGTCGGGACCCGTCCGCGAGCCCCCTGCACCGGTCGGGATTGGCTCGGTGTCAGTCGTCGGTCGGGGAGTTCGACGGAGACCCGTATGTTCAAGCCGACGCGCGAGTACCGTCGCACGTAGTGACGGCTGGATTGCGGCTCCGGACGTACGATCCGCGGGACGAAGCGGCCGTGTGGGCCCTCCACGAGTGGGCGCTCAGGGACGCCGGCGTCGACCCGACCGACGTTCCCGGCACGGACGACCTGAGCGCGGTCGAGGCGTCGTACCTCGACGCCGGGGGCGAGTTCGTCGTCGGCGTCGTCGACGCGACCGATCCCTCGGACGGCCCGGCCGCCCCCACGAACGGCCTGACGGGTCCCGCGGACAGCTCAACCGACGCCGCGGCCGACGCCGCCGAGGCGTCCGAGACCGGTCTCGCCACCCGCGACGGCACGCTCGCGGCGATGGGCGGTTACCTCCCGAACCGCGCCGGCCACGGCGAGGAGCGAGACCGACCCGGCGCGGCCGAGCTCCATCGGATGCGCGTCGCTCCCCCGTACCAGCGACGCGGGTACGGTCGGGCGCTCCTCGACGAGCTCGCACGCCGCGCGGCCGCCGCAGATTTCGGGACCCTGCTCGCCACGACGTCGACTCGGCAGGCGGCGGCCCTCGAGTTCTACCGCGCGCACGGCTACGAAGAGGCGGCCCGCTCCGTCGCCGGCGCGTACGAGCTCGTTCACTTCGAAAAAGAGCTGTGAGCGCCGACGCGCGCTCCCGTCGCGTCGCCCCGACTCAGTCCGCGAGGTCGAAGTGCTCGGCGGCCGTCTGCATGTCTTTGTCGCCGCGGCCGCAGAGGTTGACCAGCAGCGTGTCGTGGCGGTCGTCCTCGGCGAGCTTGGCGGCCAGCGCGAGGGCGTGCGCCGGCTCCAGGGCCGGGATGATCCCCTCGGCCTCGCTCAGCTCGCGGAACGCGGCCAGCGCCTCGTCGTCGGAGACGGCGTGGTACTCGGCGCGGCCCATCTCCTGTAGCGCGGCGTGTTCCGGCCCGATGGCCGGGTAATCGAGACCGGCCGACACGGAGTGGTTCTGGGTGTCGTCGCCGATCGTCTTCGTCTTCATCCCCTGGAAGATCCGCGGCTCGTCCTGTTCAGTCTTCGAGAGGGGCGCCGAGTGGTTCTCGTCGTCGATCCCGCCCGGCTCGGCGCCGTAGAACTTGACGTCGTCGTCTTTGAACGCGTGCCAGAGCCCGATGGAGTTCGACCCGCCGCCGACGCACGCGACGCACGCGTCGGGGAGCGACCCGTGCAGCTCTCGGATCTGTTCGCGCGCCTCGGTGCCGATGACGGACTGGAACTCGCGCACCATCCGCGGGAACGGGTCGGCGCCGACGACGCTCCCGACGAGGTAGTGGGTCGAGTCGACGTTGGCGGCGAAGTCCTCTAAGGCGGCGTCGACGGCCTCCGCGAGCCCCTCGTTGCCGCGCTCGACCGGCTCCACGTCGGCGCCCATCAGCCGCATCCGGAAGACGTTCATCTCCTGTCGCCGCATGTCGTGGCGGCCCATGTACACCGTCGTGTCCAGGTCGAGGAGGGCGCCGACCATCGCGGTCGCGGTGCCGTGTTGGCCGGCCCCCGTCTCGGCGATCAGCCGCTCTTTACCGGCGCGCTTCGCCAACAGGGCCTGTCCGAGCGTGTTGTTGAGCTTGTGGGCCCCGCCGTGGAGGAGGTCCTCGTGTTTGAGGTAGATGTCGGCGCCGTATCGCTCGCTCAGCGTTTCCGCGTGAAACACCGGCGTCGGACGACCGGCGAAGTGTTCGAGGAGATGCCGGAGCTCGGCCATGAACTCCTCGTCACCGATCGCGTCCTCGTACGCGGCCGCTAACTCGGCCAGCGGTTCTTCGAGCGGTTCGGGAACGTGACGACCACCGAACTCACCAAACTCGCCAGGTGTGGCCATGACTAATGTGAGGCGTCGGATTTCAAAAAACTACGTGCGGCGGCGGGCGCCGTGTTAAGTTAAGAACGAGGCGGGACGAGGATTCAGTGCCTATGCCGAAAACCGCCCGCCTCACCGAGTCTACCGAGTGGATCGACTTGGAGTTTGTGGAGCGAGAGCGGACACCCCGCGAGATCATTGAAAAGGGTATTCGCCACCATCTTGCTGGTCTATCACTTTCGAATACAGTTATTCTTCTTGAGGAGTTGGGTGTCAATCGAAGTCGTGTTGCCGTTCACAATTGGGTGCAGAAAGCCGATCTACAGCCAGCTGATGGTGAGAACCCGGATCGTGTTGCGGTCGATCAGAAAGCGATCCGGATCAACGACGAGCAGTACTGGCTGTACGCTGCTGTCGATCCGCAAACGAACAGAATCCTTCACTCGCGGCTGTTTCCGACGTATACGATTCCAATTGCACGAGAATTTCTCACTGAATTAGCTGAGAAACACGATATCGAAGATGCTCTGTTTCTCGTCGATGACGCAGACGATCTGATCGGTGGTCTCCGCCGCGAAAACTACAGTTACCGCGTCGAACAACACGGTTTGAGAAATTCTGTCGAACGTGTCTTTAGAGAAGTACAACGCCGAACCTCTTCGTTTTCAAACTGTTTCAGCCACGTCGATCCGCCGACCGCGGAAACGTGGTTGCAAGCCCACGCCGTCTGGTGGAATCATGCTTAAGTTAACACGACGGCCGATACGGCGTCAACCGTTTATAAACGATCAGCTCGGTCGATGCAGGCGTTCACCGACGATCCGCGGTCACCCGCTCATGCACCCTATCACGCCCCTTCCTCCAGCCGCTGGTATCGCTCTCGGAACCGCGACAGGCAGGACGGGCAACAGAAGTGATAGACGTCGCCGTCTATTCGGGCCGTCTCGCCCTCGCTATCGACGGTGTTGGAACACTCCGCGCAGGTCAGCGCGAACTCCACGCCCTCGATCGACGGCGTCCACTCGAACTCGTCGACCAGCGTGACCGCGTACTCCTCGACGGCGACCCCCTCGAGCAGCCCCTGCACCCACTCCCGGACGTTCCGCCCCTCGACCCGACCGTACACGCGCAGATCGCCCTCGGCCGTGACGAACACGTGCTCGACGGCGTCGGCCTCGCGGACGCGGTCCCGCGCCGCGCCGAGCGCCTCGGGGCGGTTCGGCGGCAGCTCCACGTCGATCAGCACGGGGACGCCGGCCCGCAGTTTCGTGCGGTCGACGTCGACCGTGAACCCCTCGATGACGCCGGTCTCCTGCAGCCGCGTGACGCGGTCCGAGACCGCCGGCCCCGAGAGCCCCACGCGGTCGCCGATCTCGCTGTACGGGCGCCGGGCGTCCTCGGCCAGCAGCGAGAGGATCTCCAAGTCCGTCTCGTCGAGGTCTCTCATGTCGCGAGAGACGGCCTCGCGATACAAGACAGTTACCCGGATTCGCTTCGGATTCCGAAGTCAGAATGAACAGATATCCCCGGTCGCGAAGCGACAAGCGAAAAACGTCTCCCACACGTACGAGCGGGTACCATGAGCCGAACGCTCACCGTCGAAGGGATGTCGTGTGACCACTGCGAGCAGAGCGTCGAGGAAGCGCTGGAGGGCGTCGCCGGCGTCGAAGGAGCGACCGCCGACCGCGAGAGCGCGTCCGCGACCGTCGAGGGCGACGCGGATCCGGACGCGCTCGTGGCCGCGGTGAGCGAGGCGGGCTACGACGCGTCTCCCTGAAACGAACCGCGCGATCGGCGTCCGCTCGGACGCCTCGCTCCTACCGGTTCAGCGTGTGGATCGCCTGTCCGCGGGCGTTCTCCGCGGCCTCCATCACCGCCTCCGCGAGCGTGGGGTGCGTGTGGACCGTCGCCGCCACGTCCTCCAGCGTCGCGCCCATCTCGATGGCGAGCGCGACCTCGGCGACCAGCTCGGAGGCCTCCGGCCCGACGATCTGCCCGCCGAGCAGGAAGCCGGTCTCCCCGTCGGCGACGAGCCGGACGAACCCCTCGGTGTGACCCGTCGTCATCGCGCGGCCGGAGGCGTTGAACGGCATCTCGCCGACGACCGGGTCGAACCCCTCCGCCTCGGCCTCGCTCTCGGTCAGTCCCACCGTCCCGATCTCGGGGTCGGTGAAGACGGCCGCGGGGATCGCCTGCTGGTCGAGCGCGGCCGGCTCGCCGGCGATCACCTCGGCGGCGACGATCCCCTCCTTCGAGGCCGCGTGCGCGAGCATCGGCTCGCCCGCCACGTCGCCGACGGCGTGGACGTGGTCGACCGCGCTCCGCGTCCGGTCGTCCGTCTCGATGAACCCGCTGTCGTCCGTCTCGATCCCGGCGTTCTCCGGGTCGAGCCCGTCGGTGACGGGTCGGCGGCCGACCGCGACGAGGATCTTGTCGACGCCGTACCTCGACTCCTCGCCCTCGTCCGTCTCCGTGTGGAGGAGGTAGCCGCCGTCGGCGGCCTCCGACCACTCGCTCGCGCCCTCGCCGAAGCCGAACTCGACGCCGAGCTCCTCGGCGCGCTTGCGGACGATCCGCTTCACGTCGTCCTCGTACGGCTGGAGGATGTCGTCCAGCATCTCGACGACCGTCACGTCGGCGCCGAGCTTCGCGTACGCGGTCGCCAGCTCCATCCCGATGTAGCCGCCGCCGACGATCCCGAGTCGGTCCGGGACCGTGTCGGCGTCGAGCGCGTCGGCGGAGGTCCAGACGTGGTCCTCGGCGAAGTCGAAGCCGGGGATCTGGATCGGGCGGCCGCCCGTGGCGACGACCGCGTGCTCGAACTCGATCGACTCGGAGCCCTGCCCCTCGCCGCCGTGCGCGACGCGGGCCGTGTGCTCGTCGACGAAGGAGGCGGTCCCGGGCACGAGGTTGACGCCGTTCGCCTTACAGAGCTTCTCGACGCCGCTCGTCAGCTGATCGACCACGCCGTCCTTCCACTCGACCATCTTCCCCATGTCGACGGCGGGGTCCGCGTGGACGCCCATGAACTCCGCGTTGCCCGCCTCGTGAGCGAGCCCGCTCCCCGTGATCAGCGCCTTCGAGGGGATACAGCCGCGGTTCAGACAGGCGCCGCCGTACGCGTCGCGCTCGACGAGCGTCGTGTCGAGCCCCTCCTGTGCGGCGCGGATGGCGGCGACGTAGCCGCCCGGTCCGCCGCCGATCACCAGTACCTCCGTTCCGGTTGCGATGTCTCCGACGACCATTATTGAGTCAACAGCAGCAGCGGGTGTTCAAGGTGTTCCATTACGGTGTTCGCGAACTCGGCCGCCACCGCGCCGTCGACGACGCGGTGGTCGATCGACAGCGACAGCGGTAACGTCGGCACCGGGACGACCTCGCCGTCGCGGACGACGGGGCGCTCCTCGATGGCGCCGAGCCCGAGGATCGCGGTCTCTGGGTAGTTGATGATCGGCGTGGCGAACTCGCCGCCGATGGCGCCGAAGTTGGTGACGCTGAACGTGCTCCCCTTCATCTCGGCGGGCTTGAGCTTGCGATCGCGGGCGCGAGAGGCGAGGTCGCGAACCTCGGCGGCCAGTTCGAAGATCCCCTTCTCGTCGACGTCGTCGACGACGGGGACCATCAGCCCGGCGTCGGTCGCGACCGCGATCCCGAGGTTGTACTCCTTTTTCAAAACGATCTCTCCGTCGTCCTCGCGCAGTTCGCTGTTGAGATAGGGGTGCTCTTTCAGCCCCGCGACGATCGCCTTCATCACGAACGGCATGTAGGTGAGCTTCACCTCCTCGGCGTCCGCCTTCGGCTTCAGCTCCTCGCGCGCCGCCACGAGGGCGTCGACCTCGGCGGTGTCGTGGTGGGTGACGTGCGGCGCGGTGAACTTCGACCGCTCCATCTGCTCCCCGATGGTGCGGCGCACGCCCCGGTAGGGAACGGTCTCGTCGCCGGCGGACGCGCCCGTCTCGGTCGCGGCGGCGGCCCGGTCGGCGGCGGTATCGCTCGCGGCGGGCTCCGCGCCCGCGTCGACGTCGACCGGTTCGGGCGTGGGTTCCGGTTCGGCCGTCTCCGACTCCGGGGCGTCCGCGTACGCCTGCACGTCCTCGCCCGTGACGAACGCCTCGCCGTCACGGGTCTCGTCGGTCGGCACATCGTCGATGTCGACGTCGAGGTCGCGGGCGAGCTTCCGGGTCGCCGGCGTCGCGAGCGTCGTGTCGCGACCGGCCGGCTCGGGCGCCGACCCGGCATCGGCGGTCACCGAGGGCTCGGCGGTGCCCCCCTCGCCGCGCTTGCGCACGGCGGACTTCCGGTCGCCGGAGTCGACATCTGTCGGGGTCGGCGCGGGCCGCGGTTCGGGCGCGTCGCCGCCGCCGCTCGCGGCGTCTTCGTCGGCTGCCTCGGCGTGCGCTCTCACGTCGGCCTCGGTGACGCGGCCGCCGGGACCGCTCCCGTCGACGGCCGCGACGTCGACGCCCAGCTCGCGGGCGAGCCGACGGGCCGACGGCGGCGCGAACGTCCGGCCGGACGAGGTCGCCGGCGCCGACTCGTCTGCCGCCTCCGACTCGTCTGCCGCTTCCGGTTCGCTCGCGTCGGGGCTCGTCTCGTCGACGGCCCCCTCGTCGGCGGAGCCGGAGTCGTCCGCGTCCGCCTCCGCGCCGTCAACGCGGAACGAGATGATCACGTCGCCGACCGGGACCATCTCCCCCTCCTCGACGAACAGCTCCTCGACGGTCCCGTCGTAGCTCGACGGGACCTCGACGAGCGCCTTGTCGGTCTCGACCTCCGCGACCGGCTGGTCCTCCTCGACGCGGTCGCCGGGGGCGACGAGCCACGACACCAACTCGCCCTCCGCGACGCCCTCGCCGACGTCCGGCAGTCTGAACTCCTCGACCGTCATGCGTCGACCTCCGGGACTGTCATGTGGTGGATCTCCGCGGGAGCCATCTTAAAACTCGACCGCCTCCAGAATGCCGTCCTCGATCCGCGCCGCGGTCGGGAGGTAGTAGTCCTCCAGCGCGTACAGCGGGTAGGGCACGTCGAATCCGGTGACGCGCTTCACGGGCGCCTCCTGGTACAACAGCGCCTCCTCCTGGATGATCGCCGTGATCTCGCCGGCGAGCCCGCCCGTCTTCGGCGCCTCGTGGACGACGGCCGCGCGACCGGTGCGCTCGAACGCGTCGACGATCGCCTCGCGGTCCAGCGGAGAGACGGTGCGGAGGTCGACGACCTCGCACTCGATCCCCACCTCGGCGAGGCTCTCGGCGGCCTCCAGCGTCGGGCGCGTCATGGCGCCGTAGGTGAACACCGCCACGTCGTCGCCCTCGCGGCGGGTCGCGGCCTCGCCGAGGGGCACCGTGTACGGGTCCTCGGGCACCTCGTCGCGGAAGGCGCGGTAGATGAGCTTCGGTTCGAGGAAGACGACCGGGTCGGGGTCGCGGATCGACGCCGCGAGCAGGCCCTTCGCGTCGTACGGCGTCGAGGGGATGGCGACCTTGAGGCCGGCCTCGTGGGCGTAGAACGCCTCCTTCGACTCCGAGTGGTGCTCCGGCGCGCGGATCCCGCCGCCGTAGGGGGCGCGGAGGGTCATCGGGAGGGTGAACCGGCCCCGGCTCCGGGCGCGGAACCGCGCCATGTGGGAGACGATCTGATCGAAGCCGGGGTACATGAACCCGGAGAACTGGATCTCCGGGACCGGGCGGAGCCCCATCGCGGCCATGCCGACCGCGCAGCCGACGATACCCGACTCCGCCAGCGGGGTGTCGACGACGCGGTCGCCGCCGAACTCGTCGTAGAGGCCCTCGGTCGCCCGGAAGACGCCGCCGTTCTTCCCGACGTCCTGCCCGAGCACGAGGACGTCGTCGTCCTCGCGCATCTCGCTGTACAACCCGTCACGTACCGCCTGTACGACGGTGAGGTTCTGTGTGTCGCTCATTTACTCCTCCAGGAACGCTTCGTCGCCGCGCGTCTCCCGCAACGCCGCGAACTCCTCGTACTGCCGCTCCAGCTCGGGCGGGAGCTCCGCGTACGCGTGCTCGAACAGCTCGCTCGGGTCCGGCCGCGCGGCCGCCTCCGCCGCGTCGATCGCGTCGGCGACGCGCTCCTCGATCGCGGCCTCGATCTCCGCGACCCGCTCGTCGTCGAGGATCCCCTCCGAGCGGAGGTACGCCTCCAGCCGCGGGATCGGGTCCTTCGCCTTCCAGCGCTCGACCTCGTCGTCGTCGCGGTAGACGGTGGGGTCGTCGGCGGTCGTGTGCGCGCCGAACCGGTACTGCACCGCCTCGATCAGCGTCGGGCGCGGCCGGTCCGTCTCCGGGTCGCGCGCCTTCTCCAGTGCGGCCGTCGTGACGCCGTACACCGCCAGCGGGTCCATCCCGTCGACCTGCACGCCGTCGATCCCGTACGCCTCCGCCTTCTGCGCCAGCGTCGCGCTCCGGGTCTGCCGCTCGCGGGGTACCGAGATCGCCCACTGGTTGTTGTTACAGAAGAAGACGGTCGGCGTGTCGAACACGCCGGCGAAGTTGACGCCCTCGTGGAAGTCGCCTTCGCTGGTCGCGCCGTCGCCGAAGTAACAGAGGAAGGCCTCGTCGCTCCCGCGGAGCTTCGCGGCCCACGCCGCGCCCGTGGCGTGGGGCACCTGCGACGCGATGGGGACGGCGACCGGGAAGACGTTGACGTCCGCCGGCGCCTTGTTGCCGGACTCGTGGCCCATCCAGTAGAGGAGGGTCTGTTTCAGCGGGAGCCCGTGGACCAGGGCCGCGCCGTGCTCGCGGTACGAGGGAACGATCCAGTCGTCTTCGGCGAGCGCCGTCGCGGAACCGATCTGAGCCCCCTCTTGTCCCGACAGCGGCGGGTACGTCCCCATCCGCCCCTGTCGCTGGAGGCTCACCGCCCGGCCGTCGAAGTGACGCGCGAGCCGCATGTGCCGGTACATCTCGACGAGTTCCCCGTCGTCGAGATCGGGGACGTCGCCGACGACCTCGCCGTCCTCGTCGATCACGCGGACCGGGTCGTCGTACGCCCTGTCGAATACGCTCACCGTGGAACCCACCTGTTCATGTCAGAACGGTTCGCCGCCCGGGTAATATCGTTTTCGTACATAGTTTATTATAATCAGAAATCGGTGGGCGCGCTGAGAAACTGTCCATCAGATTCCCAGAGAACCGGACGTTTTTGAACAAATCTCGTCAGGGCCGGCAATATTTTCGTCGACTCGGCGGTTTCCACGAACAGTAACGGACAAACGGGAAGGTTTTCCGAGAGATCGACGCCGCGGCTCGGCGGGATCGGTCGGGGCGAAGACGGCGGCCGGAGGCGACGCCGCGGCTCGGCGGGATCGATCGGAGCGGAACCGGCGGCCGTCGGGGCGGCAGATCACCCGAGCCGGAAGGAGGGTTCGTCGCGCTCGCCGCGGTCGTCGCGCTCACCGTCGAGGTCCTCTAGGTGGATCACGTCCTCCCCGTCGTCGTCGAGCCGCTCGCGGAGGTGATTGACGTACCGCTTGTACTCGTCCAGCTGTTCGCGGAGGTGGTCGGCCTCCAGCTCCAGCCGCTCGTGCTCGCGGATGAAGCTCTTCGGGACCTCGACGCGCGGGGGGAACGACTCGCCGGGCTCGCCCGCGCTCTTGAGCTCCGCCTCCGGGACGGCGCGGACCTGTCCGTCGTGGGCAACGAGCGTGTCCACGTAGTCCCGGAACACCGCCGACAGCGAGATGTCCCGCTCCTCGGCGATGTCTCGGAGCGCCTCGAACGCGTCCTCGTTGACGCGGAACGAGATCGTCTTGTTCTTGTTGCCCATTGCCGGAACGGTGGTCGCGCTATCTACTTAAGCGTTTGTCAGACGGTGCCACAAAAAGGGGAAATAGCGGGCGTTACGGACCTAAAGCGCCCGATCGGTCCGTCTGGGCGGTCGGCCGCCGCCGGTCAGGGCTCCGGCGTTCCGGCCGGATCCGTCGCGTCGCCGGCGGTGTCGCCGTCGGCGCGGTCCTCGTCCGCGGCGTCGCCGGCGAGTTCGTCGCCCTCGTCGAGGTCCTCCAGCGCCGACAGCGCGGCGGCCTTGTACGTCTGGGGGTCGAGGTCGTACTCCTCGCGGGCCATCCGCGCGTACTCGTTCCCGTCGTCGTCGAACGCGGCGACGCGCTCGATCGTCCGCGTGGCCGTCTCGGCGACCCAGCGGTCGCGGGTGGCGGCGTCGACCTCGGTGATCGACTCGGGGCGGACGGAGACCCGGACGGTGCCGTCGTCGGTCTCGTACGTCCGGGGTTTCCCCACGACTGCGACGTAGGCGGGCGGCTCCAGGTCGCGGAGCTTGGAGGCGGCCTCGGGCTGGTACTGGCCGGCGTACACGAAGAACGTGCCCGTCGGATCGACGATGCGGCCGCGCCAGTACTCGCTGTCCTCGCCGACGTCCTCCTTCTCGGTGAGGGTGCCGACGAAGAACACGCGGTTCGAGGACTCGCCCGTCGGGAGGAGCGCGTAGACGGGGGCGCGCTCGTCGTCGGACTCGGTGAACGTGTAGCCGGCGTCGTTGAACTCGGTCGCGAACACGCGCCGGGCGACTTCTCGGGTGGGTGCGGATTGACTCATGTCAGATCGACCTCGCTTCGATCAGCGCGCTCTCGACGTCCACTCTCCCGGGGTCTTCCATCTCGTCGACCAGGACGTACCGGCCGAAGGTGGGACCGGTGACGCGGTAGTAGCGCCCGAGCACGTCGTCGGCCATCTCCTCGGCGACGACAGTCGTGTCGAGCGCGTCCATCGCCATGTCCTTGGCCTCCTCGAGTCCCATGCCGGTGAGCTTCTCGGTGGCCTCGCGGTCGAAGATGACCTCGGTGACGGTCTCGCCGTCGTCGAGGACGCCCCTGATCCGGAGGTCGAACTCGCCCTCGACCTGGCCGTGCTCGGAGCACCGGCCGTTCTGGAGGACGCGCGTGCAGTCGTCCTCGGGACAGCGCTTGATCAGCCCGGAGCCGGACTGGATGTCGACCAAGGCGCCCTCGACGGTGTCGGCGTTGTCGCCGACCTCGATCTCCTCGTCGATCTCGGTAATTTGAGTCGTCCGGTTGAGCTTCACCGAGTAGCTGCCCTCGTACTCGTCGGTGACGACGTTCGAGAGCTCGTACGCCTGCCCCTCCGTCAGCTCGGGCAGGTCGGAGGTCTCGAAGGCGACGAACTTGATCGTGCCCGACTCGTCGCCGAGGAGCCGGACCTGCGAGATCGAGTCGCTGCGGGGCTCCCAGAGGTCGACGAGCGTCACGCGCAGGTCGACCCACTGCTCGTCCTCGTCGATCTCGTCGACCAAGACGGACTCGCTGCCGCCGCGGCCGAGCTCGTCGCGCTCCATCCCGGCGTCTTCGAGGTAGCTGTTGGTGACGCTCCGGCGCGCCTCGTCGAGGGGGACGCGGTACTCGTTGACGAGGTTCTCCAGCCGCTCCTCGACCTCGTCGGCGTCCACGTCTAAGTGGTCCGAGAACTGTTCCGCTATCGCTTCCGCTTCCTGTCGCAGTTCGCTCATGGGGTGTCTCCGCCTCCGGTCTTGTTTCAATGGGAGGCGTACGGCGATTGGTTCCTCACGGTATTAAAAATCCCGCAACCACGGTGAAAGTGGTCGTCTCCGACGCGCTGACGGGCCGCTTCCGGCGGTTTCGCGGTTTCGACGGCCGGCCGCGTCAGACGCCCGTACGCCACGCGCGGGCTTCGTTTCAAGTGGAACGATACCGCGTGAAGCGTCCGCACGTATCAGGGTCGAATGAAAATAAACGATGGCGGTGGCGCGCCGGTGAGCGCCCGTGAGGGCGCGAACCGAGCGCGAGGGAGTCAGTCGCCGGAGCGAAGCGACGGCGACTGACGAGGCTGGGGAGGCGCGAGGCTGCGGTGCGGTTGCGGTGCGGGACTCAAAGGGGCAGCCGTGAGGTGCGCGGAGGCGTTCACGAGAGCTCTGCTCTCGTGAGCCAATCAGAACGCGGAGCGTTCTGATGACGACGCAAGCACCGCAGGAACGAGCGGAGCGAGTGACGAGGAGCGCAGCGAGCGTGCGTGCACCTCACGGCTGGGGCTTCGGACGTGTTCGCTCTAGATCTACAGTCGATTATTTATAAGCGGGAGACTGGGACTTCTAAGGAGTCCACCGCGACGGCGACGATTTACGAACCCCTCACGACGGGTCCGCCGCCCGCGGACCGATCAACCTCGCATTCGCCAACGGACCTATATCCGACGCGCCGGTACGGTCCCTATGGACGACCGACTCGAACGCGTCATCCGCCAGCAGCTCCGCAAGGCGGGCAAGCAGTTCGAGGAGGCGCGGCGGGCGTACACCGAGGGAAAGGACGACCCCGACGACGACACCGCGGGGGCGGAGCGGTACGACCTCCCGACCGACGAGGACGGACGGGCGCGGATCGTCTGTCGGCGGCACGCCGAGCGGCGGGCGGTCGCCGTCGACGCCGAGGGGCGCCCCTCGTGTTTCGACGCGGGCCACCCCGACTGCGAGGGCTGCGCGGAGGACGTGCGCGACGGCTTCGTCGAGACCTGGTGAAGCCGGTCGCGGCCGGTGCGAGGGAGGGCGAACCGCGCCGGCCCCCACCCGAAGGCGTTTTTATGCGGACGCCCTCGAAGCGGCCATGAAGCGAGCGACGGTGGTCGTCGGACTCCTCGTCGTCGTCGCGGTCGGGTTGGCGCTCTCCGGCGCCTTCGCCGGACCGCCCGCGGGGGAACCGTCGGCGACGGTCCCGGAGGAGTCGCTCATCGCGGTCGACGGCGACTACCGGCTGTGGCCGTACACGAGCCGGAGCGCGTCGGTCGAGGGGCGGACGCTCGCGATCAACGTCGTGGTGCACGCCGACGCGGAGACGACGCGCGCGGCGATCGAGGGGGGAACCGAGGCCGACTGGGAGGAGACCGAGGGGATCGAGTCGGAAACGACCGCCGACGCCGAGCGGGTGCGGGCGTTCGTCGAGCGCGACTGGGCCGACGCCCGCAGCTCGACGCGGTACGGCTACGTCGAGGGACCCGCCGGCGGGGTCTGGCTGACGGAGACGTTCGAGCTCCACGACGGGGCGTACCTCGGCGTTCGCGACCACGTTCGGGCGTACGAGTCCCCGGACGGTGAGTACACCGCGATACAGGCCCACGAGGAGTACTACGACTGGTTCCGGCTCCGCCACACGGTCCCCGGGATCGACGACCCGGCGGTCCGGCTGGAAGACGAGTTCATCCACGGGCGGGTCGACGCCGAGGTGCGCCGGGAGCACCGCGGGATCGAGGGCGGGTGGAGCGACGGCTGGCTGTCGGTGATCGAGCTGGCGTCACTCGTGACCGTCGCGGGCGCACTGCTCGGGCGCCGGACCCGGGCGGCGGCCGTCGACCTCGCGCGGCGGGCCCGACGGGAGGCGACGAAACACGCCGACGCCGCGGTGCTCGGGGCCGCTCTCGGCGCCGTCGTCGTCGGCGTGCGGGCCGCCGGCGTCGGGCTGGAACTCGCGTATCCGAGCGTTCCCCCGAAGGCGATCGCCGGCCCGCTGTACCTCGTCCTCGCGGGCGGGGTGCCGGCGCTCGTAGTCGCGCGGTCGCGCGAGTGCGACCCGGCGGCGGTCGCGCTCGCCGTCGCCGCCGGGCTCGGGACCGGGTTCGTGCTCGACTTCGCCGCGCTCGGCGTCGCGGTGCCGCCCGCCCTCGTCGTCCACCGGATCGCGCTGCTTGCGGCGGTCGGCGTGGTCGCCGTCGGGCGCGCGGCGGACGATCGACCCGTCCTCGTCGCGGGCCTCCTCGCGTGGGCGGTCGGACTGGCGCTCCCGCTCGCGGACGTGATCTGAAGCGATCGAGGTCTGAGGCGATCGAGGTCTGAAGCGATCGAGGCCGAAATCGGGGCTGACTCCCCGAATCGGCCGGTCGGTGCGGTACGAGGCCACCACAGAAGAGATATAGGCGGGCGACGAAAGAGTGAGGGACGAATGAACCGCCACGTCAGCCGCCGGGAGGCGCTCGCGGGGATCGGTCTGGGGGCTCTGAGCGCCGGCTGTCTCGGTCGAACCCGCAACATCGCGGGGCGCAACAGGCCCTCCCAGCTCACGCTGCAGATCGACACGGCGCCGGCCGACAGGGACCCGAACGCGATCCGGATCGCCAGGCACCTCGCCGAGAACCTGAACGCCGTGGGGGTCGACGCCCGGATCAACACCCTGAGCCGGACCGACCTCTGGCGGAAGGTACTCATCAACCAGGGCTTCGACGTCTACGTCGGGCAGTTCCTGGAGTCGGAGCCGTTCGACCCGGACGCGATGTACGCGTTCACCCATTCGCGGTTCGTCGCCGAGGCCGGCCGCCGGAACCCGTTCGGATTTACCGACATCAACGGCGTCGACGACCAGCTCGAACGCCAGCGACGGGTCGAAGGGCGGGAGCGACGCGACGCGGTGGCCGAGCTCCAGCGCTCGCTCTGCGAGCTGCAGCCGTTCACCGTCGTCGCGTTTCCGGACCCGCTCAGCGCGGTCCGCGAGGATCGGTTCGAGGGGTGGACGAACCGACAGCCGCTGTCGCCCGGCGCGCTCCTGCGACTGGACCGCGCGGAGACGACGGACGGAACGGCTGACGACGGCGACGCCGGGACCGCCGAGAACGCCACCGCGGAGGAGGAGACCGCGGACGAGGAAACCGCCGACGGCGACGCCGTCCTTCGGCTCGTCACGACCGACGATCAGATCACGGAGAACTGGAACCCGATCGCGGCCGAGTACCGACGCGACGGGACCTTCACGTCGCTGCTGTACGACCAACTCGCGCTCGTCGACCGCGGGGAGGTCATCCCCTGGCTCGCGTCGGGCTGGGAACGGGTCGACGAGGAGACGGTCGTCGTCGACCTCCGAGACGCCCGGTGGCACGACGGCGAGCCGGTGACCGCGGGCGACGTGGCGTTCACCTACGAGTTCCTCCGCGACACCTCGATGGGGTCCCTCGATACGGAGGTTCCGACGCCGCGGTTCCGCGGCCGGAGCTCGGTCGTCCGGTCGGCGACGGTCGTCGGCGACGGGCGGGTCGAGCTCGCGATCGACGACGTGAACGACGCGGTCGCGGTCCGGGCGCTCCAGGTCCCGATCCTGCCGGAACACGTCTGGTCGGAGCGGACCGACGTCGCGACGATCGCCGGCTTCGAGTTCGACGTGGAGACGACCGAGGCGGTGGTGTCGAACAACGGGGACCCGGTCGGGAGCGGGCCGATACGGTTCGCCGAGGCGACGGCGGAGGAATCGGTCGTCTTCGATCGGAACCCGGACCACTTCCTCGCTCGCGCGGACTCGACGCGGGACGAGGCCGATCCCGCGGCGGGAGTCCCGGAGCGGTTCCGCGGGAAGCCGGCGTTCGAGCGCCTGCGGATCGAGGTGTCGCCGTCGGACATCGCCGCCGTGGCGGCGGTCGGCGACGGGCTCGCGGACGCGACCGTTTCGAACCTCGGCCCGGACGCGGTGCCTCGGATCGGGCGGGACGCCGACACGCGGCTCGTGACCGGGCGCTCCGGCGGGTTCTACCACGTGGGATACAACGCGCGGCGGGCACCCCTGTCGAACCCGCGCTTCCGGGCCGTGATCGCGTCGCTGATCGACAAGGAGACGCTGATCGACGAGGCGTTCGACGGGTACGCCCGACCGGCGGCGTCGCCGCTCGCGGCCTCCTCCGAGTGGGTGCCGACCGATCTCTCGTGGGACGACAGGGAGACGGATCCCGTGTACCCGTTCGTCGGGGAGTCGGGGTCTATCGACACCGACGAGGCGAAGGAGCTGTTCCGCGACGCGGGGTACCGGTTCGACGAGGGAGGACGCCTGCTGTCCAGGGGGGAATGACCTGGCTCGCGTCGGTCCTCGGCTCGCTCGCGCTGTGGGTGGGCGGCGGGATACTCGTCGCCGCGGCGGTAATAATCGGGCCGAGTCGAATCCGTGGGCTTCGGGACGACGTCGCGTCGCGCCTGTCGGACGCGCGGCGGGAGTTCGCCGCGCTCTGCGCGGTGCTGCTCGCGAGCGCGGTCGGCCGGAGCTCGCTCCAGACGGTCTCGGAGCTGTTCGGGCTGCGACTGACGGGACTGATCTACGCGGTCGAGGGGGACTTCGTCGAGTGGATACAGCAGACGTACGCCACGCCCGAGCTGACGATGTACTTCTCGTCGGTGTACGTGTACGGATACGCGTTCCTGCTCTCGTTCCCCTTCCTCGCGTACATCGCGCTTCCGCGGACGAAGACGCTGCGGCGGCTGCTCGTCGCGTACGCCCTCAACTACGCGATCGGGCTCGCGCTCTACACGGTCGTGTTCGCGCACGGCCCGCGGAATCTGGACGTCGGGACGTCGCTGCTTTTCACGTACAACCCCGAGTTCACGGCGCTGACGAGCGAGGTGAACGAGGCCGCGAACGTCTTTCCCTCGCTTCACACGTCGCTGTCGGTGACCGTCGCGGCGTTCGCCGTCATGACGCGCGATGAGTACCCGCTGTGGACGCCGGTCGCCGTGTGGATCTCGACGTCGGTGGTGATCGCGACGATGTACCTCGGGATACACTGGCTCACCGACGTGATCGGCGGGATCGCGCTCGCGCTCGGCTCCGTCTACCTCTCGTGCCGGATCGTCGGCGAGGAGGAGGAGGCCGACGGCGAGATCAGCGGCGACACCGCCGCCGTCGACGCGTAGCTCAGGCGCCCTCGACGAGCCGTTCGAGCTGTTCCGGCGGCACCGCGCCGCGGGCCGCGTGCCCGTCGAAGGCGAACGTCGGCACGCCGGTGATCCCCCGCTGCCGCGTCGCGTCGAACAGCTCGGTCACGCGCTCGCGGAGGTCGTCGTCGCCGAGCGCGACATCAACGACCTCGGCGTCGAGCCCCTCGACGTCCTCCGCGATGTCGACGAGCACCTCGCGGTCGCCGATGTCGCGTCCCTCCCGCCACAGCGCCGCGAACACCGCGTCGTCGAAGGCGGGCCACGCCTCGGGGGCGGTCTCTTTCACGTGCACGGAGACGAGCTGGGCGGGCAGCGAGTCGACGTCGGTCGCGATCTCCTGAGCCATGTCGACGCCGTACTGCTCCTGGAGCCGCCGGACGTTCTCGCGGGCCTGCGCGTAGTACTCGTCGCCCTTCCCGTCGTCGACCTCGTGGTCGACGGTGCCGTCGGGGTTCCGCTTGCCGGCACGGAGGTCGAACGGGTGCCAGTCGACCGCGAGCGGCTCCTCGCGCGTCTCCCGGTACTCGGCGAGCGACCGCCGCCCGAGGTAGCAGAACGGGCAGACGTAGTCGGAGTAGACGGTGATCGACTCGGTCGGGTCGTCGGCCGGATCGCCGCCGGCCGCGTCGTCGGAGTGAGCGTTCGACATACCCCCGGTTCGACGGCGAACGGCAAAGGGCGTTCGGCGGCGGCGATCGCCACGACTTAATATTACCAAGTGGTACAACCAGTATATGGCACGCGATCGCGACCCCGTCTCCCCGCCGGTCGCGCTGACGATCGCCGGCAGCGACGCCGGCGGCGGGGCGGGGATCCAGGCGGACCTGAAAGCGATGACGGCCCACGGCGTCTTCGGGACCGCGGTCGTGACGGCCACGACGGCGCAGAACACCCGGGGCGTCGAGGACGTCCACGTCGTTCCGGCCGACCACGTGGCGAGCCAGTACGACGCCGTGATCGAGGACTTCGACGTCGGCGCGGTGAAGACGGGGATGCTGGCCACGGCGCCGATCGTCGAGACCGCGGCCGGGCTGCTCGCCCGCTGTTCGGCCCCGGTCGTCGTCGACCCGGTGATGGTCGCGGCGACCGGCGACCGGCTGCTCTCGCCGGCCGCCGAGGAGGCCTACGAGGGGGTTATCGAGCGCGCGACGCTCGTCACCCCGAACGCCGACGAGGCGGCGGTCCTCGTCGACGAGCCGGTCGAGACGCCGGCGGACGCCGAGGCGGCCGGGCGGGAGCTCGTCGCCCGCGCGGCCGGCGCCGCGCTCGTGAAGGGCGGACACCTGAGCGGTGACGGCGATCGGGTCGTCGACACGCTCGTGATCGGCGGCCGAGGGGAGGGTGACGAGGCGGGCGACGGCGACGAGGCGGGCGACGACGACGAGGCGGGGACCGACCCGACCGTCGTCCGCATCGAGAACCCCCGCGTGGCGACCGACGCGACGCACGGCTCCGGCTGCGCGCTGTCGAGCGCGATCGCGGCCCGGCTGGCGCGCGGCGAACCCCTGCGCGGGGCCGTCGCGGACGCGGTCGACGAGATGGGAACGGCGATCCGCCGCGGCTACGACGTGGGCGACGGGCCGGGCGCGGTGAACCCGACGGCGTTCGACGACGGTCGGTGAGTCGAACGCGCCGTCGACGGTCGACCGGAGGCGCTCAGATGAAGTTGAGCGGGAGCATCAGCACGACGCCGAGCGCGATCCCGCCCGCGAGCACGGGCTTCCCGCCGCGGGGGAGCGCCGCGCCGGTCTCGAGCGCCTCCGGGATGAACTCGGTGGCGACGAGGTAGATCATCGCGCCGGCGGCGAAGCCGAAGCCGTACGGGAGGAACTCGCGGGCGTACCGGACGAACGCGAAGGCGAGGACCGCGCCGATCGGTTGCGGGAGGCTGGAGAACACCGACCACCAGACCATCTTCCACTTCGAGACGCCCATCGCCCGCAGCGGGATCGAGATCGCGGTCCCCTCGGGGACGTTGTGGATCGAGATCGCGACCGTCATGAACACGGCGAGCAGCGGCACGGCGAAGCCGAACAGCGAGGCCCCGCCCGCCAGCCCGAGGTCCGCGAACGAGACGCCGACGGCGACCCCCTCGGGGAAGCTGTGGACGGTCAGCACGCCGAGGATCAACACGAGCTTCTTGAAGTCCGCCTCCTCGTACTCTCGCGGGTCGATGTCGGCGTCCAACAGCACGTCGTGCGCGACGACGACCAGGACGACGCCCGCGGCCAGGCCGATCCCGATCTCGACCGGCGTCCCCTCGGCGAGCCCCTCCCGGACGAGCCCGAACAGCGACGCGGAGAGCATGATCCCCGAGGAGAACCCCCACAGCGCCACGTTCCCTCGGTCGCTGATCGAGTCGAAAAGGAAGAACGGCAGCGCGCCGATCCCGGTCGCGAGGGCCGTGATCAGCCCGGCGACGAAGACGAACGCGAACGCGTCGAGCGCGACCATGCGTTTGCGGAGAACTTCGTCAGTCCGGTACATAACCCCGCCGACGAAACCCGGAGTCCGGGAGCGTTCATCCGATACCGCGAACGAGACCGGCGAGCAGCAGGATCAGGAACAGCGCGAGGAACAACAGCAGCACCCCGAGCTTCGTCCCGGGCGGAGGCCGGCGAGCGCACGCCCCACCGCCGCGTTTCGGTTCGGACCCCCGCAGCCCGATCAGCGAACTCACGCTCACACCCCGGTCGGAGCGAACGCTGCGGCGTCAGAACCGGTCGTTTCAGACCCCTTCTCCGCAGGATCCGGAACGTTCCGCTTGAACGTCGGTTCGTCTCCCGTCGGCGCGAGCTCATCGTCCGTCTTCGGCTCGTCGTCCGGCGCGAGCTCGTCGTCCGTCTTCGGCTCGTCGTCCGGCGCGAGCTCATCGTCCGGACCCGATTCGGTCTCGGACGGCACGGTCTCGTTATCCGGAACCGATTCGGTCTCGGGCAGCGCAGTTTCGTTGCCCGAATCCGAAACGTTCCCCGAGTTCGAGGAGGTCTCGTTGCCCGGCGGCACCGAGACGGTCTCGTGAGCCGACGCGTTCGCGTTCACCGAGTTCTCCGTCGAGTTGTCCACGGGCACGGTCGTGGTCGACCCGTTCTCCACCGAGAGCGCCGACGTCCCGAGATCGCCGTCCGGCGACGCTTCGATCGGGGCGAACTCCCCGACCGTTTCGAACGTCGTCGTCACGGTCGCGTTCGACGTGAGCACGGCGAGCGTGAGGCCGCCGCCGAAGGCGACTCCCCACACCAGCACCGCGACGGCGACGAGGCCGACGAGGCCGCGGTTCACGGCCATCAGTCCACCTCCCCGGCGCGGTCCGGCTGTGACGGTGGGGTCGTCGACGGCGACTGACGCGCCCCGGACCCGTCCGTCACTGCCACCGATCCCGACGGATCGACCGGGTCAGTCGTTCCGTCGTCGCCCTCCGCTCCGCGCTCGGCCCCCTCCGCTCCGCGCTCGGCCCCCTCCGCTCCGCTCTCGGCGCTCGCCACGTAGTCGTCATCCGCCCCGTCGTCCGCGGTATCGCCGCTCTCCGCGCGGTCGATCGCCGTGTCGTCGTCCGCCGCCTCAGCGCTCGGTCGGTTCCGGTCGAGGACGCCGCTTGCCGGCACCCACGTCGCGAGCGCGCCGAGCAGCAGCGTCGCCGCCGCGACCGCGACCGCGATGGCCGCGGCGGTGCGGAGCTGGACCGCGACGTAGGCCGCGTACGGCGCGAACACCAGCAACACCGCCGCCGCCCCGCCGACCGCGTCGACGGAGACTCCCGTGGAACCGGTCGCGGCGGTCTCTGCTGGCGTCACGTCGGTTTCGGCGTTTTCGACGCCTGCCGCGTCGGTCCCGGCGGACGCCGCGGTGACGGGCGCCGCGTGACGGGCGCCGCGGTCGCGTCCGCGCCGACGACTCCGTCGGCAGTCGAGTCAGGCGAGTTCGGCGCGTCAGGTGAGTTCGGCGCGTCCGACCCCCCGTCCGCCTCCTCGCGGCCGCGAACGATCGACCAGACCTCGGTGACCGCGAGCAGGCCGAACGGGAGCAGCACCAGCGCGACGAACCCGGCCGGCGTGCCCGCGAACTGGATCACGTACCCGATGTACGGGATCGCCAGCGCGACCACGCCGACGAGGTTCCCGGCGGGGACGAGCCCCGGGTCCGGCCCCTCGTTCGCGTCGCCCATCGTCTCGAAGGCGAGGGTCCCGCCCTCGCCGACGACGTCGATCACGCGGTGCGTCACCGGCACCTCGCTCGTGCCGCGCATGAACGTGATCACGTCGCCGTCGACGACCGTCGTCGGGTCGCGATCGGCGACGATCACCACGTCGCCCGGCGCGATGGCGGGCGTCATGCTCGCCGTGAGCACGACGAAGCTCTCGTCGGCGCCGACGATCTCCGGGGCCGCGTACACCGCGAACGGCGCGACGAGCGCTAGCAACAGGACGATCCCGAGTACGTTCGCCGCGCGTTTCGTCCGTGGTGATGTGAGTAGTTGTGTCATCAGTTCGCCTCCGTGCCGCATATCGGTCTCTCGTCAGTGGTCGTTCCGCCCGCGATCTCGAACTCGTCGTCGGGTCCGAACCGCATCCCGACCGCGAGCAGCTCCGAGCAGCTCACGTGGATCGGGGTCGTCGCTCCGCCCTCGACCCGTATCTCGACCTCCGGACCGAGTCTGTCCGTCTGGCCGCCGCCGTTTCCGTTGCCGTTGTTCCCGCTCCGAGTCACGTCGCTCCCGTCGAGGGTGAACACGTCTCCGTTGGCGACCGTGCCCTCGAAGAGCGTCCCGCCGGTGCCCCCCTTCGTCGAGACGACGGTGACCGACGGCTCGTCGTCGCCGCGGTAGCGGACGTCGAGCGTCGCGAGCGAGGCGTTCTCGTCGTCGCAGACGACGCAGTCGACCGTCTCGTCCTCGTCGGGGTCGTCGCCGTCGCCCGAATCGGAACAGACGAAGACGACGATGTTGCTGATCCCGTGTCGCTTGTCCTTGTCGGGTTTCAGGGGCGCGAACAAGATCTCGTCCGTCTCCGAAGAGGCCGGATCGATCTCGTAGGACTCGGTCTCTTGCCCGCCCTTGATCTCGACCTTACACATGTCCGGTCCGGGGTTCCCGTCGGCGTCTTGGAGGGTGAACTCGACGCCGACCGTCTCGGCGTTGCCCCCCTCGTCTTTCGTCTCGACCGCGGTGATAGCGATCTCGTGACCGTCCGCGCCCGCGGGGAGTTCGATCAGCGAGAGCGTGTCCCCGACCGCGACCGGCGAGTCGCCGAATTCCGCCTTCCCGAACTCGTCGTCGCACGCGAGGCACTCGTTCTCCGACTCCTCACAGACCCGGTCGGCGAAGGGGTTCGACCCCGCCGCGTCCGCCTCGGAGACGTGGCGACACTGCTCGGCGTACAGCCGGAACCGAAGGTCGGTCGCGTCGTTCGCCGCCTCCTCGGGCGCGTCGCCAGGCATCCGCCAGGCCACCTCGACGGTAACGGGGTCCTCGGGGACGAGACAGTCCGCATCGATCCGCTCGCCCGCGACGAGGTCGCGCTCGACGTCGGCGAGGGCGCGGTAGCCGCCGGTCAGCGACGGTCCGTCGACGACAGAAATCTCGACTTCGAGGGCGCGCGCGAGCGCGCTGTCGTCCGGACAGTCGGTCGCGATCCAGACCCGGACGGGGTTCGTTCGCACGTCGATGTCGAACGTCTCGCGCCCGGGATTCCCCCGTCGTATCCCCGACACGTCGACCGCGAAGGTCCCGTCGGAGACCGCGTTGTTCACGACCAGCTTGACGGAGCCGGCGCCGAAGACGTTGTCCGGGAACGTCTCGCGGTCCGAGAGGTACGCGCCGGTCCCGAGGCCGCTCGCCATCCCGACGGCGCCGACGCCGCCGATGCTCGCGAGGAGCCGGCGCCGGCTCAGTCCGACCGTCGGGCCGCGCGAATCGGCAGCGACGCGGCCGTCGGAGTCGTCACGTCGGTCGGCGGTCATGTCGACTCCTCCTCGTCAAACGGGTTCGCGGCGTCCGCACCGCACGGGTCGACACCGAACGTGACGTCGAAGTCGACGCTGCCGCCCTTACCGGCGTTGCCGTCGCCGACCGGGAACGCCCAGTCGATCACCAAGCAGCGCCGATCGCTCGGCGTGAGGCAGTCACCGTCGAAGAGTCCGGGATCGATTAGGACCCCGTCGGCGAGGTCGGCATCAGTCAGGTCGGCGAAACTCCCCGAGAAGATCAGCGTGCCGAACTCCGCGAAGGGACCGTCCGCGCCTTCGCAGCCGCCGACTCCGAGCAGCCCGTCGTCGTACCGAACGGTTACGCGGAGCCGGTCGGCGAGCGCCTGACTCGCCGGGTCGCTCCCGATATTGGGAGCCAAGCGCATCCACGCGCGGAGCCCCTCCTCGACGTCGTCTTCGACTCGTAGCCCGACGCTCACGGTGCCTTCGTCTCTGGGGAGCACGTCGTCGAGGTCGACGAGGCGGACGCCGGTGACGCCGTCGACGAAGTCGGTCGCGTCCGTCGGCCCGTCGACGACCACCGTCTCCGCCCCGGAGCCGTTGTACGTCGCCTGCCAGCCGACGAGCAGGCGGCGGCCGTCCGTCTGGGCGTACGTGTAGTCCGCGTAGTCGCTCCAGCTCCCCGTCGACCGGCCACGGGCCAGTCCGGTGGTCGCGAAGCCGACGGCTCCGATACCCAGGAGCGTCCGTCGCCGCGTCAGTTGTGTGTCTTTCGTTGTCATTGTGTGTCGTTGCGGCTTCGAACGGCCGTGTCGTCGATAGCCTCTCGTCTCACCGCTCTCTACCACCACCGCGCTCGTATGTATGCGCGACCTACCCAGTCCGGTCCGGTGACCGTACCCGACGGTACGGACGCCGTACCCGGCCCCAGTCGTCCGGTTTGACAGCCCCACCGACCCGCCCCGTCTGCTCGGCTGATCGGGCGACCCGGACGATCAGGCCGTCTGCTCGGGACCAGCGCCGTCGTTGTGCCGGCACTGCTCGGTGTAGAATCCGAGGTCGAAGCCGATGGAATCGGATTGGACCTCGTTGTCAACCGACGGCGGAAGCCACCACGCGAACCCGATGTAGTTCGTCGTGAGCGGCTGGTAGCACTCCCGGGCACTGCTGGCCTCCGGATCGTTGATCTCGTCGAAGGGAGTCGATTCGTCACCGTCGAGCGGAATCCCGTTGCCCGAGCTAAGATTCGTCAGCGTGTCCAGCAACGAGCCACGGAAGATGACTTCCTCGCCGCCGACCGTGGTGATGAAGCCCACGAGGTCATTGAGGATCTGGGTAGAGAGCCCGTCGGTGATATTGATCCAGTCACCGCACTGGACTTGCTCCGATATCGTCTTGAGTTCGTCCGCTCCCGTGGTATTTGGCGAAACCGCGAGCAAGCAAGCGTTCTCGTTGTCGATACGGTTGAGTGCGCTGGTGCGTTCTGCGGCTGACCCGTCGTCGTCCTCATCAGTGATGACGACGAGAATCTTCTTCGTACCCTGTCGCCACGTCAAGTTGTCCAGCGCGAACTCGATTGCTTCCGAAGCGTTCTCCGTCCCGCCCTCGATACTGAAGTTGAAATCCAGCTGACTGGAATCCGTCGTGATGTCTGTCGTTACGATGGTCGGGGTCGAATCTCCGTCATCGTTGTCCTCATACGCAATCAGTCCAAACGCCGTATCGAGGTTCGAGTTGTCGAGTTGGGTTGCGACGTTCCCGATGTTGTTCTCGAGGAACGTCGCCTCGTTTCCCATGCTCCCAGACCGGTCGTGTAGGAACGCGATGTCGACTTTTCCGGAACTGGTCTCCCCGCCGCTGCCGAGGACGTTGTCGCCGTCGTCATACCACAGGACGGTCTGAATCTCGCTCAGCAGCTCCACGTCAGAGCCGAGGATGTCCGAAACCGTGTCGCCGGCAGCGACATCGTACGACTCGTCCGCTGCCCCGGACTCGTCAGCGTCGCTCGCTTCGGGCTCCGTGTGTCCACCTTCCGCAGCGGTGGTTGGCTGGCCTTGGAACCACACGTAGCCGGGATTGTCACAGAGGTGGAAGCTCAGCGTGAGCTCACCGAAGTCTCCCGGTTTGACGTCCTGAAGATTGACGAGTGGGAGCGCGGACCCGTCACTGTACGTGTCCGCGTTGTCCGTCCGCAGCGCACCGGCCGCCGTCGGGTCGAGGTCCGCCGAGAGGTCCGCCCCATCGGTACAGACATCGCCGACCGCGACGTCGTTCGTGGTAGCGTCGAACGGGTCCTGGCTCCCGTCGCCATCCGTGTCAGGGTACGACTCGATCGCGGTGTTGTCCATGTACGCGTCGAGGTCCGCCGTCGCGACCCAGATGAGCGGATTTGCCGGGTCCGGAAGTGGTGTGTACGATGTCGTATCGTCTTCTGCTGGCATCGACCACCTCACGTTCAACCCGTTTGTCGGGTCCGCGAAACCGTAATACTGCGGGAAGGAGTAGTGTTCCTCCCAGTCGACTTTGAGGTCGAGAGCGCCCGCGGTGAGCGTGTTGTTGTTGAACGATTCGGTGTCGTTGAAGTACGCGGTCGTACCCAGTCCCGCACCCGCAGAGGCCACGCCGACCGCACCGAGGCCGGCCAAGAGCTTGCGCCGCGAGAGCCCGGTTGTGTCGTCATTCATCCTGTATCATCCCCGAAGGGAATCCCGACCGCGGTCGTGAACCGTCGCGTCGGCCGCCGGAAGCGCCGAGTCGGGAAGCAGGCGTGTCGCCTCAGTGGCGAGCAGATGGCCCGCTTGGAGTCTGTGTCTCAGCTTCGGTTCGGGGTCAGGCCGAGACCCCCGCGCCGTCGTTGTGGCGCTCCTGCTCGGTGTAGAAGCCGAGGTCAAAGGCGAGCGTGTCGCCCTGAATCACGTTGCCAACTTCGAAGGGCAGCACCCAATCCAGTCCGATACAGTACATCAGGCCGTTGCCTTCGAACGCGTCGCGGTCCGCGTCGGTCGCGGGCTCGGTCAGCTCGTTGTACATCGTGAGGATGTTGCCGTCGAGCGGGATGCCGTTCCCAGAAGACAGCGCCGCGAGCACGTTGTCGAGGCTGTCTTCCATGATGATCTTCTCGGCGACGAACTGACTGGCGAGGACACCGAACACCGTCGGGATCGCCACCGGGTCGTCGACATCGTAGAAGAACTGGGGATCGTTCCCCGGTGATGTCGCTGCACCGGCCATGTCCTGAAGGACGCTGTCGTTGGCACTGCCCACCGAGACGGTGTACAGGTCCGTCTCCGGGCCGGGCGAGGGGCTACGGGCGTCCGTCGCCGCGTCCTGCGGCGAGCTGAACTGCGTGGATCCGGTGCCGTTGAACGACTCGCCGTCCGAGAGCACGATGTTCACCGCTTTGGTCCCCGGCCGGCCGGCAGAGGCAAGCTCGTCCTGTGCGTCGTCGACACCTTCGCCGATGTAGGTGCCAGTTGCGATAGCGCCCGCGTTGCTGTTGGGGTCGGGGTCACCGTCGCCGTCGAACGGGTCGCTGATCAGGGGGTCGTCTCCTGCAGCGTCATTAACGCTCGTGACGACGTTAGCCAGCTTCTGTCGCAGGTCGCTTAGCGAGGCGTCGACAGCCGACAGGTCGCTGGTCATGTCTTGGAGGATGCCCGTACGCGGCTCGGCATCGTCGGTCTTCTCGCCGTCGAAGTAGGCGATCCCGACCTGCACGTCCGCGTTCTGTGCGTCGAGGTACTGGACGAACTCCTTGGCCGCGAGTTCGACGAGGTCGATCTTCGTCGTCTCAGGGAAATTATCGCCGTTGACTTGGATCGGGTCATCGCTGATGACGCCGCCGTACTCGCGGTACAGCATCGAGCCCGAGAAGTCGAGCGTCAGCATGATGTCGGCGGGCTCCGCCTCGTCGCGGACGTTGTCGCAGTCCGCGTCGTACCAGAGCGTCGCGTTGATGAACTGTGCGAGGTCGCCGCCGTCAGGGGTGTCGACCGCCAGTTCCGCGTCCGTGTTGACTCCCTCGCTCTCGGAGACGTTGTCCGCCTGCATCCAGACGTATCCGGGGTTGTCACAGAGGTGCAGCGAGAAGGTGATCTCACCTTCGTCGCCGGGTTTCACGTCGGACAGCTGGACCAGCGTGTTCATCTCGTCACCCGTCACGGGGTCAGTGCCGAAGGTGGCCTCGCTGATCGGCGGGATGTTCTCGCAGTCCAGGGTCGGGAGGTTCTCACCGGTGCTGTCCTCGTCGTCGGGGTCGAGGAAGTCGCTGTACTTGATCTGTCCGCCTTCGCCGTCCGGGATCGACTGCTCCCCGTCTTCGTCGTGGTCGGGGTGCGCGTTGACGAAGGTGTGGCCCTCGCCGTAGTCGTACGTCTGCTGCCAGTCGACGAGCAGGTCGAGCTCGCCGGCCGTGAGGGAGTTCCCCTCGAGGGTCTCCGTGTCGTTGAAGTACGCCGTGGTTCCGAGCCCCGCACCCGCAGAGGCCACGCCGACCGCACCGAGGCCGGCCAGCAGCTTGCGCCGCGAGAGGTCGAAATTGGTTGAATCGTTTGTCATTGTGTCTGTTGTCTGCCGTATGGGTAGTCACGACCTCCCGCGGCGACTACCGCGTCGCCGTGGGGCGGTTCGAGCTTTTCACGCCGATCTCACCGAGATCAGTTCGCGGTGGAGTTGGTGGAGTTGACCGGCGCCGAGTTGTTGAAGGGGTCCTCGTTGTGGCGGACCTGTTCGGTCTCGAAGACGAGATCGAACGACAGGCTGTCGCCCTGGATGACGTTGCCCACTTCGAACGGAACTTCGAGCAGGAGGCAGAACGAGTAGACGCCCTCGTTCGCCTCGTCGTTGATCGGCAGGAGATCCCCGTTGTCATCCTTGATGAGGTAGCCCGCGTTGAGCTGGGCGTCCGCCTCGCGCGCGTTCGTGTAGTGAGCGTCGGCGTCGACGACGCCACCGACATCAGAGGGGGCGTAGTTGATACCGAGAGAGTTCGAGGCGTTGTTGAATACGGGGTCGAGCGTCGACAGCCCGGTCTTGTCGCCGCTGGTGTCGTCGTAGCTCTGCCACACAGTCGTGAGGAGGAACTCGCCGAGGTCGGCATCGTTGTCCGTGTCGCCCTCGACGGCCTGCTCGGGCTCGGGGTTCGCGCCGCCCGTCTCGGTGAAGTTCTCCGTGCGCACCTGCACGTAGCCGGGGTTGTCGCCGACTTCGATGTCGAAGCAGACGATCGCCCAGTCGCCGGGCTTCACGTCGTCGACGACGAGGCCCGCGGTGACGCCCTCGCCGTCGGCCGTCTCGGTCATGCCGACCACGCCTGCGCTGCTCCAGTACTCGTCCGCCGCGACGATCTCCGCGGTAACGCTCATGTCGAGCGTCCCGGCCGTGAGACTGTTGTTCTCGAAGGTTTCAGTGTCGCTGAAGTACGCCGTGGTGCCGAGTCCCGCACCCGCGGAGGCGACGCCGACCGCGCCGAGGCCGAGAAGCATCTTACGCCGCGAGAGTCCGATGTCGTTGGTTTCGGGTTTCATGATTGGTTGGTGTCCGACGCACCCCCACTCGGGAGCGGATCGGTTACTCCTCTATCAGCGAGCTATCGACCTAGTTACGAGCAGCCACGTCACTGTGGAATGCGAGATGCGATTCGGTGGAACGGGCCGTGTAACCGGCGGTCCGGAAGTCCTACTCGGGGCAAAAACGGCGGCACGAACACCCTACTTCGGGCGAAACGACGGTACGAACAGCGTGCCGTCACGGCGGCGACGCGAGGCCCGAACCGCGGCCGCAAGGACGCCGTACCGGGCGAGGGGCTATCGGTTTCGCCGAGACGGTTCGTCCCGTCGGCAACCGGGAGTCGGCGGTAGCTGGCCCATACATATCCCCTCGAAGGAAGATGTAACGTCAACGACCGATCTCCGTGCCGCGCGGAGCGTCGGACCCTCACTCATGAAACTCAGAACCGACGTCCTTCCGGCAGAACAGGTGTACGCCATCCTCGCGAACGAGCGCCGTCGGCGCGCCCTCGAGCAGCTCGGGAGCGTCGGCGGCGTGGTGACGGTCAACGAGCTGTCGACGCTGGTGGCGGGCCGCGAGACGGGCGAGAGCCCGCCGCCGAAGCGGTGCCGCGAGAGCGTGTACACCTCGCTCGTCCAGACGCACCTGCCGAAGCTGGAGGAGCTGGGTGTGGTCGAGTACGACCGGGAGACGCAGACGATCGAGCTGTCGCGGCACGCGCGGGACGTCGCCCTCTACACCGAGATCGTCGCGAAGGGCGGCGTGACGTGGTCGGAGCTGTACCGCGCGCTCGGCGTCGCATCGCTGACCGTCGTCGTCGCGGCGCTGCTCGGCGTCCCGCTCGTCTCCGCGGTCGACCCGGTCCTCTGGACGAGCCTCGCGCTCGGCGCGTTCGCCCTCACGGGCGCGTACCAGCTGTGGGTCAACCGCTTCTCCGTGCTCCGGCAGTTCCGGATCGGACGCAACGGCCTGCTGTCGCGGCGCCGGAGCTGAGACGAACGACGAATTCTGCGACCGTACCGATTCTATTTATAAACAAACGAACGCCGCGGTCGGCGCGCGCCGGCGAGCGGCCGCCCTCGGTGGCCGCGAGTCGCACACGCGAGGGAGTCGGTGGTCCGGAGCAACGCGGAGGACCAAACGACGAGGCTGGGGTCGGTCCTGACCGAGGGGGCGAGTGACGGCGCGTCGAGTACGGGTCCTGGCACCACAAGGGGAGAGCAGCCGAGTTCGAGGGCGCGGAGGCGAAGCCCAAGCACCGCAAGGAGGGAGCGAAGCGACTAACTAGGAGCGCCAGCGAGCGTGCGTGCCCCTCACGGCTGGGCTTTCGGAGGTTCCTCACCGCGCCAGCCGCCGTCCTGCGGCCCTCTTTCGGAAGGGAGGGCGGCCCGCTCACGCCCGCCAGTCAACCATCCCCGATCAGAGGGCGACGGCGGTCGACCAGCCGTGAGGTACTTGCTGCAGGAATATCTCCACTCACGTGCAGCAGACCTGCGGACTCACGACGGTTCTGGATCTCTTCCGTCGAGACGCGACGGGGGGGGACCTGGGGTTGGGTTGGTTCGTACGTGGCGCGCCGCTCCGACGGGATGAATCGACCGCGAGTGCTGCCGCGAGGCCGGTGCCGAGGGGACGGACGCTCCGCAGCAGGAGCGGTTCCGACTTCGAACGCGGAACCCTGGCGGCCGCTTCGGTCGCTCGCCCGACGTCCGACGAAACGAACTCGCATCCTCGCTGCGACTGGCGCGCGGGACGGCGCACGCGCGGGCGCTCGCGTGTTTTGGGTGCGCTCGCGGACGACGTCAGGCGTTGACGTCAACGCGGCTTGCGGGCGCGCGGCGAGTCGAGCGCCGCGTCAGTTCTGTTCTGCCGCGACGTCGCCGCCGACCCGCGTGCTGACCGACCGGCTCGACGACCTGGACGGCCCTCCCGCTCCGCCGACCGGAGCGGCCGTGCTCGGCGCCGCTCCGACTGTTCGTCGAGGAGTGCCCCCGCCCTGCGAGGGCCACACGTGAGTCTCCGAAGAAGCGCGTCGTCCAAGTCTGCCTGCTACGAGCTAGCGACGTGATCGCAGGCGCTTGTTGCCGCCTGCAACGCCGCGAAAATGTTCCGAGCTAGA
>NZ_NHOX01000036.1:0-90027 GCF_002252745.1 Halorubrum sp. Ib24
GCCGTGCGGGTGCGTCTCGTCGGCGGCGTCGTACCGGGAGCCCCCCCAAACGAACACGACCGCGCTGGCGACGAGGTCGGCGACCGAGTGCGCGGCGTCGGCGAGGAGCGCGACGCTGCCGAAGGCCAGTCCGGTCGCGCCGACGACCGCGATCTTCAGCGCGTTGCCGAAGATGTTCACCCCTGCGGCCCGCTGGAAGCGGGCCTTCTCGCCGTCACCCCAGGGGCGCCACATACGTTCGGGTCGTCGCCGGCCGTTCTTAAGAGCCTCGCCGCGTCGCCCGGCGGGTCACTTCCTCCGGGGGCACGGACGGAGTGCGGGGGTGCCGCGAGCGCGCCGCGAGTCCGCGGACGGCCAGAGCGCCGAGACCGCCGGCGGCCGACGCGTCGGGCCCGAGCGGCGCCGATCGCCCCCCGTCGTAACGACTAAGAACGAAACGCTCCTCGGTACCGATAATGAATCACGAGTTTTTCGCCCGGGGTGGTCTCCGTGGGCGTCGAGATTAAGGAAACGGAGGTGAGCGACGAGGACTTCGAGGAGATGATGGGGTTTGTGAGGGATTACCTCGCGGCCAGCGTCGAGAGCGAGGAGGACGGCGGGCGGATGCGCTGGTACCCCTGGCACTCCGCGGAGTACCGGTTCAACCACATCGTCAACGTCGTCGACCTCGCGACCGAGATAGCCGAGGCGGAGGGAGCCGACGTCGACGTGGTCCGCGTGGCCGCGGTGTTCCACGACGTCGCGAAGCTTGAGGCGGAACAGGACGTGCACGCCGAGGCCGGCGCGCGGGTCGCTCGAGAGTATCTCCAGAGCCGCGGCAACTACCCCGAGTCGTTCATCGAGGAGGTGTGCGGAGCGGTCGTCGACCACTCGTACACGGGCGATCTGGCGGACGTGCCGCTGGAGAGTCGGTGTCTGATCGAGGCCGACGTGCTGGACAAGGTCGGCGCCAACGGCGCCGTGCTGATGCTGCTGCGGATGGGGTACGAGTCCCGCACGCACATGGACGCCGCGAAGATGGTCGACCGGGTCCTCCAGCGCGCCCACGACCACACCGAGCGCGTCGTCTCCGACAGCGCCGAGAGCATCGCCCACCAGCGCATCAAGCGCGTGAAGTGGCTGAAAGAGTGGCTCGAAGAGGAGGTCACGCGGATGGACGTCGAAGGCGTCACCGAACGCTGACCGCCGGACTCCTCGTTCGCGGGCCACCTATCCCCCGAGAGGTCGTTCCCGGTCAGCCCCGGCTTCGCTCCAGGCTCACCCCTCGACGTCGACCCGCGGGAGCATCGCCTCCAGATATCGACGGGCGCCGCGACGGGTGTCGTCGGTCCAGTCCCGGTCGGCGGTCGTCGCCCAGCGGAGCATTCCCCCGGTCGCGAGCGTCTGAAGCGTCGAGGCCACCTCGATGGGGGGTATCGCGGACGCGTCGCCGCGCGGAGCGGTCGAATCGTCCCCGTCGCGGTCGGCGTCGACGTCGGTGCCGCCGTCGATCTCCGCCGCCGCCTCGCGGACGGTCCGTTCGAGGAACGCCTCGAACACGCGGTCGCTGCGGTCGAAGTGGTCGCGGTAGGCGCCGTCGCTGGCGGCCTGCGCTCGGAGCTCGACGATGACGGTCAGGAACTGCGCGTCCGGCGCGTGCTCGTCGTCGACGGAGCCGCGATCGGTCGTCGCCGAGAGGTAGATGTCGAGCCGTTCGTGGGGCGTCAAGTCGAACTCGCCCGCCGACACCGACGCCTCGAACCCGTCGAGCAGGAACCCGAGGAGATCGACGAGCAGCTCGTCTTTCCCGTCGTAGTGGTGATAGACGAGCGACGGGCTCTTGTCGAACTCCTCGCCGATCCGGCTGATCGTGAGGTCGGCGTACCCGTGCTCGCAGAGCGCGCGGAACGCCGCCCCCAAGATGGCCTGGCGAGTGTCGGCGGGCTCCGCGAACGGGTCGTGCATGGTGAGTCCACCGCGGCCACGCACAAAACGCTCCTGATTGAACGTTCATTCAACACGCTTAACACGGGAGCGACCCACACGACCGTATGACTCGACGCGACGCGTCCGGCGGTCGGTCCCCGATTCGGCGCCCCCACGCGGTCGATGGGAGAAACGGCGGAGGCGAGAGATGAGCCGGCCAGCGCGGGCGGGCGCGATCGCTCTCGCGGTCGTCGCGGTCACGGCCCTCGTCGGCGCCGCCGCGTTCGCCGGGGCCGCGGCGCCGGTCGGACAGGCTTCCACGGCCGGGCAGGACGTCGACGGCGCGCGGACCGCCGCGGTCGGTCCGACGGCGGACGGCGGTATCGCCGCGCAGACGACGGAGCGCCAGATCCGCGGCTCGCCCGCGCTCGATCTGTTCGCCTCCCAGCGGACGGTGCCGAGCGGCGCGGAATCGACGGTGACGCTGGACGTCCTCAACACCGGCGAGATGGAGTTCGGCAACCAGCTCGACCCGCGGGTGACGACGGCGCGCGGACTCACGCTCTCGGTCGACGACGGCGACGTGCCGATCGAGGTCGGCGACGGCCGGACGGTCGTCGGCGACGTGCGGACCGACGCGAGCCCCGTGCAGGTCCCGCTCGAGGTGACGGTCCCCGACGACGTGCCGGACGGCTCCTACGAGGTCGAGGTGACGGCCCGCTACCGGTACACCTTCGAGATCATCCCCGAGTTCAACGACCACAAGGACCGGCGCGGTACCGACCGGTTCGACGTCACGATCGTCGTCGACGACGGCGCGCGCTTCGCGATCGTCGAGACCGGCACCGAGGCGCAGGTCGGCGGGGGCGGCGAGGTCACCGCAACCATGCGGAACGTCGGCGACGAGGTCGCTCGCGACGCGGTCGTCACCGGAACGACGACCGGGAGCGAGGCCGTCATCGGAAGCGACGGGAGCGCCGAGTCGTTCGTCGGCGACTGGGCGCCCGGCGAGAACCGAACGGTGACGTTCGAGTCGACGGTCTCGCCCGACTTCGGCGGCGGGGCGTACGCGCTCGTCTCCACCGTCGACTACCGCGACGCGGACGGGATCGACGAGACCTCTCCCGCGTCCCGGGCCGGCGTGGTGCCGATCTCCGAGCAGTCGTTCTCGATCGACGGCGTGGAGGGGAGCCTGGAGGTCGGCTACTCCGGGAGCGTCAGCGGGACGCTCACCAACGAGGGGCCGCTCGACGTCGACGACGCGGTGCTCGTCGCCGACCCGCAGAGCGACCGGGTGACGGTCGGCGAGCGGCGGTACGCCCTCCCGGAGATCCCGGCGGGCGAGTCCGTCGACTTCTCGTTCGACGCCCAGGTGAGCGGGAGCGCCGACCCCGGCCCCCGGCAGTTCCGGTTCACCACCGAGTACACGAACGGCGACTCGGCCATCGCGGTCGAGGAGACCCGGCGGATCGAGGTCGCGCCGCGGCAGCCCGAGTTCGAGCTCGCCGCCGACAACGCGACCGTCCCGGCGGGCGAAACCCGGCGGATCACCTTCGAGATCACGAATCAGCGCCCGGAGACGCTCTCGTCGATCAACGCCGGGCTGTACGCCGACAGCCCGCTGTCGGCCCCCGACGACGAGGCGTTCGTCGACGAGCTGGCGCCCGGCGAGTCGACCGAGATTGCCTTCGACGTGGCGGCCGCGCCTGGGGCGACCGTCGAGACCCACCCGATCGAGCTGGACTTCCGCTACGACGACGAGCGCGGTAACGACCGGATATCGGACGTCACCCAGTACCCCGTCGAGGTGACCGAACCGACCGACGACGGCGGGCTCCCACTCCTACCGCTCGCCGTCGGCCTCCTCGTCGTGGTCGCCGGCGCGGGAGCGCTCGTCCGGTACCGGCGGCGGTGACCGGATGGGCGACACCAATGCCCGCGCGTCTCCGAGCGACCGGGGGGCCCTGAGTCGACGGAGGCGACGGTGACCGCGGCCGACCGGCTCGTCGAGCGGGTCGACGAGCTCGTCACGGAGCGACCGGTGGCGGTGATCGCCGTCTTCCTCCTGATCAGCGTCGTCGCCGTCGGCGGGGTGGGGGGGATCACCACCTCGGCCGGCGCCGACCAGTTCACGCAGGACATCCCCGCCCAGCGCGCGCTCGACGACATCGACGAGGAGTTCGAGACGTCGATCGGCGGGTCGGCGACGTCGGCGCAGGTGATCGTCACCGGCGACAACGTGCTCTCGCGATCGGCGCTGATACGGGTCCTAGAGACTCAGGAGCGGCTGGAGTCGCGGTCGACCCTGAGAGTGAGCTCGACGACGAGCCACGCCGACGCGGTCGCCCGACGGTTGGACCCGACCGCGGAGACGCCGGGCGAGCGCCGCGACGCGGTCGCGGAGGCGACGCCGAGCGAGCTGCGGACGGCCATCGCCGACGCCGACGCGTCCGGCGCCGTCGCGGCGCAGGTGTCTGTCGACTACAACCCGACAGCCCAGCGAGCCGGGGCCGCCATCGTCGGTGTCACCTACGACCTGCCCGAGGCGGCCACGACGGCCCGAGTGACAGAGCTACAGACGCGGAGCGTCGACGTGGTCGACTCGGTGCCGGGCAACGAGGCCGGCGAGAACGCGGTCCTCTTCGGCGACGGGATCCTCCAGTCGGAGGTCACGGCGCTGCTGACCGACACCGCGGTCATCGTGTTCCCCGCGGCGCTGCTCCTGATATTGGGCTTCCTCGTGTTCGCCTACCGCGACCCGATCGACATGGGGATCGGCCTCGCCGCCCTGCTCATGTCGCTCCTGTGGACCTTCGGGTTCATGGGATACGCGGGGATCCCCTTCTCCGACTCCCTTATTACCGTCTTCCCGCTGCTGCTCGCGGTCGGGATCGATTTCGGGATCCACATCGTCAACCGCTACCGGGAGGAGCGCGGCGAGGGGCTCTCGATCGCGGCGGCGATGCGGACCACGACCGATCAGCTGTTGATCGCCTTCCTGCTGGTCACGATCACCACGGTGTTCGGGCTCGCCTCGAACCTCGTGAGTCCCTTCGAGCCTAACCGGGGCTTCGGGCTCGTCGCCGCGGCGGGGATCACGTTCACGCTCACGGTGTTCGGCGTCTTTCTCCCGGCGACGAAGGTGGTGGTCGACCGCTGGCGCGAGCGGCTGCCGATCCCGGCGTTCGGCACGACGCCGCTCGGGTCGGGCGGCTCGCGGCTCGGGCGCGTGCTCCGCGTCGGGGTCGACCTCTCGAAGGTCGCGCCCGTGGCGGTCGTCGCCGTCCTGTTCGTCGGCGGCGCGGTCGGGGGCGCGTACGGGACCGGCGTGAACACCGAGTTCTCGGAGGAGGCGTTCTTCCCAGACGAGGACCGGCTGGAGACGTACTCGAACCTGCCGGAGCCGCTCGCGCCGACCGACTACACCTTCCTCCGGGTGCTCACGCTGTTCGAGGAGGAGTTCGAGCAGAGCTTCGTCGGGAGCGTGACCCTGTACGTCGACCAGTCCGTGCGCGACGACGACGCCCTGGAGCTGATCGACCGGACAACGCGCGATCCGCCGGACGCCTTCGAGACGACCGACGAGCGCCGGGCCGCCTCCACGAGCGTCGTGACCGTCATCGAGGACCGGGCGGCGCGCGATCCAGAGTTCGGCGCGCTCGTGGACCGCAACGACCGGCTCGGGACGGGCGTCCCCGACCGCAACGTCGACGAGGTGTACGACGCGCTGCTCGACTCGCCCGACCGGGACCGGGCGCGCGGGTACCTCGCCGCCGACCGCGGGAGCGCGCGGATAGATTACACGATCCGCCCCGGCGCCGACGACTCGGAAGCGGTGGCCGGCGTCCGGGCGCTCGCGGAGCGCACTCCCTTGCAGGCGGTTCCGACGGGCGACCTCGTCGTCAACGAGGCCGTGATCGACCGGCTGACCGAGTCCGCGATCCGGAGCCTGATCGCCGCGTTCGTGCTCACGGCCGTGTTCCTCGCGCTCTCTTACGCCTACTTGGAGGGGAAGGCCGTGTACGGCCTGCTCAACCTCGTGCCCGTCCTCGTCACGGTCGGCCTGCTCGTGGGTTCGATGCGGCTGTTCGACATCCCCTTGACGCCGATCAACGCGCCGATCCTCTCGGTCTCGATCGGACTCGGCGTGGACTACACCGTCCACTTCGTTCACCGGTTCGTCGACGAGTTCAAGGCCGGAAACGCGGTCGAGGACGCGCTCGACATCACAATCGCGGGCACGGGCGGCGCGCTCACCGGGAGCATGCTCACGACCGTCTGCGGGCTCGGCGTCCTGTGGCTCGCCGTGATCCCGCTCCTGCGGGACTTCGGCGTGCTGCTCGCGCTCGGCGTGCTGTACGCGTACCTCTGTTCGATCCTGCTCGTCCCGTCGCTGGTGGTCGTCTGGAGCCGGTACGGCGACCGCGTCGGTCTCGGGCTCGACGGGACCCTCCGCGACGAGCCGACGGAGCGGGCCGACTAGTCGGTCGACTCTGCTCCGGCGACGTCGTCGCCGCCGACGTCGGTGCCCTCGCCCGTCGCCCGCTCGGCGCCGTCGACGCGCTCGGGGGCCTCGTCGCCCGCCCGCCGCGACTGGACCTTCCCGGCGAGCACCGCGACGATGTACACGCCGACGGCGACGAGAACGATCGTGCCACCGGCGGTCGTGTTGTAGTTGAACGACAGCGTGATCCCGGCGACCACGGCGATCTGCGCCAGTACGACCGACGCGAGCAGCGCCTCGCGGAAGCCGCGTGCGAGCTGGGCGGCGGCCGCGACGGGGACGACGAGCATCGCCGCGACGAGGATGACGCCCATGATCTGCATCGCGCCGACGACGACGAGGGCGGTCAGGGTCGTCATCAGGCGGTTGTACCAGGGGACGTTGATCCCGGCGACGCGGGCGGCCGTCTCGTCGAACGTGACGTACAGCAGCTGCTTGTACGTGACCGTGACGACCAGCGAGACGATCGCGAAGAGCACGACCAGCAGGACCGCGTTCTCCCGCGAGACCGTCGAGAGGTTCCCGAACAGGTACTGGTTGATCCCGACCGCGAGCCCGCCGGTGTTCAGGCTGATGAGGACCGCGCCGAGCGCGAACCCGGTCGAGAGCACGATCGCCATCGACACGTCGTTGTACGCGTCGGTGGTCTCGGCGATCAGCTCGATCGCCAGGGCGGCGATCACGGCGACGACGATCGCGGTGACGTACGGCGAGATCCCGGTCCCGAGCAGCGAGTTGACGAACAGCCCGACGGCGACGCCCGCGAACGCGGTGTGGGCGAGCGCGTCGCCGATGAGCGCGAGCTGCCGGTGGACGAGGAAGGTGCCGATCAGCGGCGCCATCACGGCGATGAGCGCGCCGACGAGGAACGCGTGGTGCATGAAGACGTACTCCAGCATCGCGATCCCGAGCCGGTCGCCGACCCAGCCGAGCCCGTCGCTCCACAGGCCGACGAGCCGCGAGAGGAGGTCGTACGGCGCGGAGAGGAGCGGGACGACGGCGTCGGGCGACGCCGCCGACGCGACGGACGCGGAACCGGCGGGGGTCACGTGACGATCCCCCCTTCCTCGCGGCGGACGTTCGTCCCGTACGCGCGGTCGAGCGCGTCGCTCTCGGCGAACGCGGCCGGCTCGCCGTCGAAGTACACCTCGCGGTTGAGACAGACGACCCGCGAGGCGTGCTCGATGACGGCGCCGATGTCGTGTTCGACGAGGAGGACGGTGATCCCGTCGTCGACGAGCTCGTCGAGCAGGTCGAAGAAGGCGTCGACCGACTCGGCGTCGACGCCGACGGTGGGCTCGTCCAGGACGAGCAGTTCGGCCTCGCCGGCGAGCGCCCGCGCGATGTACGTCCGCTGGCGCTGCCCGCCCGAGAGCGCGGTGATCTTCCGGTCGGCGAGGTGTTCGATGCCGACCGTCGCCAGGGCGTCGCGGACGCGGTCGCGGTCGGCGGCGGTCACCCGGCCGAAGCCGGCGTGCGGGAACCGCCCCATGAGGACGACTTCGCTCACGGTGATCGGCATGCGCTTCTCGTCTTCGGTCACGTCCTGCGCGACGTAGCCGACGCGCTCGCGCTCCGCGAACGCCCGGGCGGGGTGACCGAGCAGCTCGGCCGACCCCGCGTCGGGCTCGTGGAGGCCCAGAAGGAGGCGGAGCAGGGTGCTCTTCCCGGAGCCGTTCGGCCCGACGATCCCGACGTACTCGCCGCGGTCGACCCGCAGGTCCACGTCCTCGACGACCGGCGTCGCGGCGTAGCCGAACGTCAGCCCGCGGACGTCGACGAGGGGGGTGTCACCGCTCATGGCTCGAAGTTCCGGCCGTAGTCGGCGAACGTCACGTCCTCGGGGTCGTCGAGACCGAGGAGGATCCGGAAGGTGGGCAGGTTCACCTGACGGGCGATCTCGAAGTACCCCCACCCCCGCTCGACCCAGGACTCGGCGGTGCCGGCGTACGGCGTCACCGGGAAGTACGCCTCGACGTCGGTCTGCTCCAAGAGCTGTCTCGCCGGCCGGATCGGCTCGAACACGGCCGCGCCGATGTGTCGGATGTCGTTGGCGGCGATCGTGTCCTGCGCCCGCTGCATGTCGGCCGGCCGGACGTCGTTGCTGGCCGCGAGGTTCACCACCAGCGGCTCGATCGTCGCGCCGTAGCGCTCCGAGACGTAGGCGAAGGCGTTGTGTGCGGCGAGGAACGCCACGTCGCGCTCGGCGGCGTCGAAGACGGCCGTCCACTCATCGTCGAGCGCGTCGAGCTCCGCGTCGATCGCGTCGGCGTTCTCGCGGATCGTCGCCTCGTCGTCGGGAGCGAGCGCCGCGAGCCCGTCCGCGATGTTCTCGACCGCGACCTTCGCGCGCTGGGGGTCGAGCCAGAAGTGCGGGTCCTTCGCGTCCTCGACCGCCTCGTCCTCGGTGAGCGAGTCGGCGAGGTCGAGCAGCTCGACCCCGGCGCGGGCGTTGATAAGGGCCGTCTCCGTCGTCTCCGCTTCCAGCGTGTCGATCGCGCGGTCGACCCACGGCTGGAAGTCGGGCCCGACGTGGACCAGGGCGTCGGCGTCGGTGATCCGCCGCTGGATCGACGGGTCCGGCTCCCAGCCGTGACCGTGGAGGCCCGTCGGCACGAGGTTCTCGACGTTCAGGACCGTCCCCTCGGCGAGCGTGTCGGCGAAGTCGTAGAACGTGAAGAAAGAGGCCACGACCGTGTACTCTCCGGCGTCGGCGCCCTCACCGTCGCTTCCGCCGCCGCCGTCTCCCGGATCGGCGGCGTTTCCCGTGCAGCCGGCGAGACCCCCCGCGAGGACGCCGGCGCCGATGCCGGCGAACCGCCGTCGAGAGAGGCCCGCGGCCTCGTTCGTGTCGGTGCGCATTACCAGCCGTTTGTCGGTGGGAACGTAATACGCTTTGGGTCTAAGAAAAAGATTAGACAAGTCTAACTCTAGCCGCGGACGGGAGAAGCGCCGACGGAGCGTCCCGACGCCGCCGATACGATTTAGTCGCCACACCGAGAGGACCCCCACGATGGCGGAGTCCTCCCTGCGCGAGCGGTTCGAGCGAAACGCGAGCGAGATCGCGGGCACGGTCGTGACGGGCGCGTGGCTGGCGGCGCTGTTCCTCGGCTTTGAGTGGTGGCTCCCGCTCATGCTGTTCGGCTACGTCGTCGTCGTGCCGGTGGTCGGGATGCTGTTCGACGGGGACGAGGAGGCGGAGCGGGCCGAGGGACCCGCGGTCGACCGGACCACGGAGAGCGACGCGGTCGACGAGGAGCCGGCGGGCACGCGGGACGCGCTCGACCGGCTCCGGAGCCGGTACGCCGAGGGCGACCTCACCGACGAGCAGTTCGAGCGGAAGCTCGACCGGCTCCTCGAGACGGAGACGCCGGAAGACGCCGCCGAGTACGTGCGTCGAGAGCGCTCCCGGGAACCGGCGCGCGAGGTCGAACGCGAGTAGGGGGACCGCGGCCGATCCGGACGCGAGCGTCGCCCGCAGGCCCCGAACGGCCCCCTCGTCCGCGAACCTCAAGGTTCAACTGCCGCGACCGAGTGAACGACGTATGAGCGATCAACAGCTCCGCAAGGAAGCGCACGACCTCGACGTCACCGTCTGGGTCGGGAAGAAGGGCGTCGACGCCGTCGTCGACGAGACGGCCGACCAGCTCGACGACGCCAAGCTCGTGAAGGTGAAGTTCCTCCGGGCGGCCCGAGGCGGGACCACGACCGACGAGCTCGCCGCGGAGCTGGCCGACGCCGTCGACGCCGAACTCGTAGAGACGCGAGGGAACACGGCGGTACTCCACTGATGAGCGCCGCGGGCGGTACGAGCGACGTCGTCGCCGTCGCGGGGACGCTGGAGCCGTTTTTGCGGCCGCTGACCGGGATCGTCATCGACGCCGCGATCTTCCTCGCCGTCGTTTTCGCGACGTACCTGCTGTATAAGGCGGTCATCGCGCCGCTCGTGCTGCGGCTCTTCGACAGGCAGGGCCTCGACGAGCACGCGCGGCGACCGCTCCAGAAGATCGTCGCGTTCCTCGTGCTGTTCGCGGGCGTCACGGTCGCGTTCGGGGCGGCGGGATATCAGGGATTCCTCCGGTCGCTGGCGACGATCGCCGCGGCGGCGACGCTCGCCATCGGCTTCGCGCTTCAGGACGTGATCAAGAACTTCGTCGCGGGCGTGTTCATCTACACCGACAAGCCGTTCCGCATCGGCGACTGGATCGAGTGGCAGGGGAACTCGGGGGTCGTAGAGGACATCTCCTTTCGAGTCACCCGCGTCCGCACGTTCGACAACGAACTTCTCACGGTGCCGAACGCCGTGCTCACCGGCGACGTGGTGAAGAACCCGGTCGCGAAGAAGACGCTCCGGCTGAAGTTCGTCTTCGGGATCGACTACGAGGACGACGTCGAGAAGGCGACCGACATCATCGTCGAGGAGGCGGAGCGGAGCGACGCCATTCTCGACGACCCCGCCCCGTCGGTCCGACTGACGGAACTCGCCGACTCGTACGTCGGCCTGCAGTCGCGGATCTGGATCGACGACCCGTCGCGGGCGGACTTCGTGAAGGCGCGCGCCGACTACGTGAAGGCCGTCAAGAAGCGGTTCGACGAGGAGGGGATCTCGATCCCGTTCCCGCAGCGCACCGTCTCCGGGCGGAACGAGTGGACGGACCCCACGTCGTTCGGCGGGGCGGCTGAGGCCGGGATCGGCGGGGACTCGTAGCCCGCTCCTCCCGGCGACCGCGGCGACACCGATAGTAACGAACTTGAGGGTCGGGTAACTCGTTGTGTCCATGCATGTGGTCGTTATCGGGGCCGGCGAGGTCGGCACGAGCATCGCTGGGAGCCTCTCGTCGGACCACGAGGTCGTCGTCGTGGACGTCGACGAGGACCGCGCGGAACAGCTCAAGTACGAGATCGACGTGCTCACCATCGCCGGCGACGGGACGACCTCCGATATCCAGACGGCGGCGGAGGTCGGCCGCGCGGACATGGTCATCGCCTGCACCGACAACGACCAGACGAACCTCGTCGCCTGCGGCACCGCGAAGACGCTGGGCGACGGGTTCACCATCGCCCGCGTGAAGAGCACGGACTTCCTCCGGACGTGGGAGGGGAGCGAGGGCGCCTTCGGCGTCGACTTCATGGTGTGTACGGACCTGCTGACCGCGGAGAACATCGTCCGGGTCATCGGGCTCCCGGCCGCGATCGACGTCGACCCGTTCGCGAGCGGGATGGTCCAGATGGCCGAGTTCGAGATCGCGGAGGAGAGCCCCATGGCCGGGCAGACCGTCGCCGAGGCGGACCGCTTCGAGTCGCTCACGTTCGTCGGGCTGTTCCGCAACGGGGAACTGACGATCCCGCGCGGCGACACCGGGATCAAGGCCGGCGACCGCGCGGTGGTAATCGGGAGCCCGGAGAGCGTCCAAGCGTTCGCGACCGACGTCGACCCGCGCACGACGCCGGACGACGCGGACGACATCGTGATCGTCGGCGGAAGCGAGATCGGGTATCAGACCGCCCGTCTCCTCGGGGAGCGAGAACTGCAACCCCGGATAATCGAGCAGGACCCCGACCGCGCGCGGTGGCTCGCCGAGCAGCTTCCGAAGGCGGTCGTCATGGAACACGACGCGACCGACACGGAGTTCCTCTCCCGCGAACACGTCGACGAGGCCGACATCGTCGTCACCGCGCTCCGCGCCGACGAGAAGAACCTCCTCGTGTCGGTGCTCGCCAAACGGCTCGGCGTCGACCGCGTGATCGCGGTCGTCGACAGCCCGGACTACGTCACCGTCTTCGAGGAGATCGGGATCGACATCGCGATCAACCCGCGGACCGTGACCGCCGAGGAGATCACGCGGTTCACCTACGAGAGCGTCGCGGAGAACATCGCCGTGTTGGAGAACGACCAGGCGGAGGTCCTCGAGCTGGAGCTCACCGAGGGATGCGGGCTCGTGGGGCGACCGATCTCGGAGCTCGTCGCCGACACCGACGCCCGGTTCGTCATCGGCGCGATCACCCGCGATCACCAGCTCGTGACGCCGCGCGGGGACACGGTCCTCCGGCCGGGCGACCACGTGATCCTGCTCGTGGACTCCGACTCCGTGGGCGAGATCGCGTCGATGGCGTGAGCGGTCCGTGACCACCGGGATCCGGGTCGGTTGGCGGGCGAGCTTGGGTCTCACCGGCGACGTCCTTGCCGCCCTCCCGGTTCCGCTCGCGTTCCCGCTGCTGACCGCGTTTTATTACGGCGAGTCGCCGCTCCCGTTCGTGGCGGCTATCGCGGTCTCGCTCGCGCTCGGCGCTTCGTTCCGGTCGGTGCAAGACCCGGCGGAGGACCTCGGGCCGCGCGAGGCGTTCCTCGCGGTGGCGCTGATCTGGTTCCTCGTCGCCGCGGTCGGCGCGATCCCGTTCGTCGTCGCGGGCGTCGGGACGGTCGCGCACCCGGTGAACGCGATGTTCGAGGCGATGAGCGGGCTGACGACGACCGGCGCGACCGTCCTCGTCGACTTCTCGCTCCACTCGCGCTCGGTCATGATGTGGCGACAGGTGATCCAGTGGCTCGGCGGGCTCGGAATCCTGATCCTAGCGACCGCGGTGCTGTCCGAGATCGGGGTGGGCGGGGCGCAGCTGATGGAGACGGAGTCGCAGACCCAGGACGTCAACAAGCTCACACCGAAGATCTCCCGGACCGCGCAGCTCATCTGGGGGATCTACGTCGGGCTCACGGGGCTCGCGATCGCGGTCTACTTCCTGCTCGGGCTGGCGTTCGACCCGCAGATGGACCTGTACAACGCGGTGGCGCACGCGTTCACGTCGGTCGCGACCGCAGGGTTCTCCCCGGAGCCGCAGAGCGTCGGCGCGTTTCACCCGGTCATCCAGTGGGCGGTGGTCCCGTTCATGGTGATCGGCTCGACGAGCTTCGTTCTCATCTACTTCGCCATCAACGGAGAGCCGATGCGCCTGTTGAAAAACGAGGAGTTCCACTTCTACCTCGGCGCGATGGGGACGCTCGCGTCGATCGTCGCCTTCGCGTTGTTCCTCGATCCCAGCGTCACGTTCGGCACGGAGGGAACGGTACGCCACGCCGTGTTCAACGTCGCGTCGATCGTGACGACGACGGGGTACGCCAGCACCGACTACGTGGCGTGGGCGCCCGCGGCGAAGCACATGCTGTTCATGGGGATGTTCATCGGCGGGATGGTCGGTTCGACGACCTGTTCGATCAAGTCGCTGCGGTGGCTCGTCGCGCTGAAGACGTTCCGCCGGAACCTCTACACCGCCATCCACCCGGAGGCGGTTCGGCCGGTTCGAGTCTCGGGGAAACCGGTCGACGAGGGGGCGATCCGCGACATCTACGCGTACCTCCTCTTGAGCATCGTGATCTTCTTCCTGCTCACCGTCGTGATCGTCGTCGACGCGGAACGGGCGGGTCTCCGGGTGACCGAGTTCGAGGCGCTCGGCGCGGCGGCGACGACGTTCCTCAACATCGGTCCCGCCTTCGGCGAGGCGGGCCCGTACGGGACGTTCGCGTCGTTCCCGATGAGCACGCGCGCCGTGATGATCGTCCTGATGTGGATCGGGCGGATCGAGATAATCCCGGTACTCGTGCTGTTCACGAAGGCGTTCTGGACGTCGTGAGAGCCGGCAGGCGGACGAATCGACAGTCCCGCGACGCCACCGTGATCGGCTTTCCTTCGACAGTTTAATACAGCGAACGGGCCTCTCCAATAGCGATCCAACACACATGTCCTGGGGCGTCAACTGGAAGGCGAGCGTGGGGCTTCTCGGGGTCGGGATCAAGTACCTCGCCGTCACGATGCTGGTGCCGCTGGTCGTGGCGCTCGTGTACGGAGAGGACATCTGGGTGTTCCTCGTCTCGATGGCGCTCGTCGCCGCGATCGGGTTCGCGGTAGAGCGGGTCGACCCGGACCCGGACCTCGGGCCCCGGGAGGCGCTGCTTTTCGTCTCGCTCGCGTGGATCGCGGCCGCGGCGATCGGCACCGTTCCGTACCTGCTCGCCGGCTACGGGACGGCGTCGACGATCGGGCTCCAGGTCGGGTCGGTCGGCGCGTTCACGGAGTCGGTGATCAACGCCCTGTTCGAGTCGATGAGCGGGTTCACGACCACGGGCGCGACCGTCCTCGGCGAGATCAGCACCGACCGCCACTCCCACGCCGTACTGATGTGGCGACAGCTCACGCAGTGGCTCGGCGGCATGGGGATCATCGTCCTGATGATCGCCATCCTGCCGGAGGTCGCCGTCAACGGCGCCCAACTGATGGAGTCGGAGGCGCCCGGCCCCGAACTCCAGAAGCTCACGCCGAAGATCGCGGAAACCGCGCGCGCGCTCTGGCTGATCTACTTCGGCTTCACCGTGGTGTACATCGCCATCCTGTACGGGCTCCACCTCGCCGGGATGGCGCCGAACATGAACCTGTTCAACGCGATCGCCCACGGGTTCACCACCCTCCCGACCGGCGGGTTCTCGCCGCAGGCCGACAGCATCGCGGCGTTCTCGGCGATCGTGCAGTGGGTCGTCATCCCGTTCATGCTCATCGCCGGCGTCAACTTCGCGCTGTTCTGGCACGTGCTGCGCGGGGAGGCGGAGGTCATGCTGGAGAACGCGGAATTCCGTGCGTACGCCGGCGCCGTCGCGGTCGTGACGGCCGTTCTCGCGGTGATGCTGTTCCGCGGCGCGGCGCCGCCGATCGAACTGGGCGGTGCGACGCAGGGGGTGACCGAGAACTCGCTCCGGCAGGCGGCGTTCCAGATCGGGTCGCTGTTGAACTCCACCGGATACGCGACTGCCGACTTCGTGCAGTGGGACACCGACGCGCAGATCCTCCTGATGTTCGCGATGTTTATCGGCGGTTCCGCCGGCTCGACCGGCGGGGGCGTCAAGATCGTCCGGTGGCTCATCGTCGGGAAGGCGATCCGCCGCGAGCTGTTCACCACGGCCCACCCCGACGTCGTGCAGCCGGTTCGCCTGAGCGGAAGCGTCGTCGACGAGGACGCCATCCGCGGCATCATGGCGTTCACGCTGCTGTACCTCGTCCTGTTCGGCGTCTCGGCGGTGTTCCTTTCGCTGGACACCACCCGGGTCGGTATCCAGCTGACGATGCTGGAGTCGACGAGCGCCTCGCTCGCGACGATCGGGAATATCGGGCCGGGGTTCGGTCGGCTCGGCCCGTTCGGGAGCTACCTCTTTTTCCCCGACACGTCGAAGCTGCTGATGGTGTTCCTGATGTGGATCGGCCGGCTGGAGATCGTCCCAGTGCTCGCGGTGTTCATCTCGGCGATGGACGGCCGGTGACAGGAGGTCAAAAACTACAAGCGGTGCGTTTTCAGCGCCGAAAACAGCTTCTAACCGCGTTTAATTGCTCGGTTGTGCAGAGCGTATCTTCTTAACTGACGAGAGTATGAATGTGGGTATGACGAGCACCGACCAACCGGAGGGAGGAGGCCTACTCGATCACGTTCTCCTGCCAGTGGCTCACGAGGAGGACGCGATGTCGACGGCGCTGGCGCTGGAACCGTATCGACCGGAGCGGGTCACGGCGCTGCACGTCGTCGAGAAGGGCGACGGCGTCCCCGACAAGACGCCCGTCGAACAGTCCGAGGAACTGGCCGCAGAGTCGTACGATGCGGTCCGATCGGTGTTCCCCGACGCCGGCGAGCACACCGCCTACTCGCGGGACATCGTGGGCGCTATCTTCGACGCGGTCGACGAGGTCGATGCGAGCGCTATCGCCTATCAGTCTCGGGGCGGGAACCGGCTCGTCCAGTTCCTCTCCGGCGACCTCTCAGTGAAGCTCGTGACGAAGTCGCACGTGCCCGTCATCGCACTCCCGCGCGAGGGATCCACCGAATGAGCGACGAGGAGCTGGCCAAGGACCTCGGTCCCCTCGCCGCGCTCACGATCGGGATCGGGACGATGATCGGGGCCGGCATCTTCGTGCTCCCCGGGACCGCGGTCGCGCGGGCCGGTCCGCTCGCGGCGTTCACGTTCGTCCTCGGTGGCGTCATCGCCCTGTTCACGGCGCTTTCAGCCTCCGAGCTCGGGACGGCGATGCCGAAGTCCGGCGGCGCGTACTTCTACGTCAACCGGGCGCTCGGGCCCATGTTCGGCTCCGTCGCCGGGTGGGCGAACTGGCTCGGGCTCGCGTTCGCCTCCGCGTTCTACATGTACGGCTTCGGCGAGTACGTCAACGCGCTCCTCGGGCTCGGGCCGGTCGGGCTCGGCCCGGTGACGCTGGAGGCCGCCCAAGTGATCGGGCTCGCCGGCGCGCTGCTGTTCATCGCCGTCAACTACTTCGGCGCGAAGGAGACGGGCGGGCTCCAGATCGTCATCGTCATGTCGCTTTTGGGCATCCTCGCCGTCTTCACCGTCGTCGGGCTGCTGAACGCCGACATGGAGTCGCTGCGGCCGATCGCGCCGCCGGGGACGACGAGCCAGGTGCTCCCGGTGACGGGGATCATCTTCGTCTCGTACCTCGGCTTCGTCCAGATCACCTCGGTCGCCGAGGAGATCAAGAACCCCGGGCGGAACCTCCCGCTCGCGGTCCTCGGCTCGGTCGTGATCGTCACGGTCGTGTACGCGCTGTTCCTCGTCGTGCTGCTCGCGGCGGTCCCGAACGAGCTCGTCGCGAACAACGAGACCGCGGTGGTCGACGCCGCCCGCCTCCTCTTCGGCAACTACCAGGTGTTCGGCTTCTCGCTGGGCGCCGTCGGCGCCGGGATGCTCCTGATCGGCGGCCTGCTCGCGACCGCCTCCTCGGCGAACGCCTCGATCCTCTCGTCGTCGCGGATCAACTTCGCGATGGGCCGCGAGAAGATCGTCACGCCGAAGCTCAACGAGATCCACGATCGCTTCGGCACCCCGTACAAGTCGATCGCGCTCACAGGCGCGCTCATCCTCGTGTTCCTCGTCGCCGGCGGCGTCGAGTCGCTGTCGACGATGGGATCCGTGCTCCACCTCATCGTCTACGGCCTGCTCAACATCGCGCTCATCGTGATGCGCGAGTCGGGGGTCGAGGGGTACGACCCCGACTTCGAGGTCCCCTTCTATCCGTTCGTTCCGATCATCGGAACGTTGTCGTCGTTCGCGCTGATCATCTACATCGAGCCGACGATCATCCTGATCTCGTTCGGCCTCGTCGCCTTCGCCCTGCTCTGGTACCTGCTGTACGCCCGCCGGAAGGTGGAGGCGCGCGGCGTGCTGGGGGCGTGGATCCTCGACCGCTCCGACGAGCTGCCCAAGGCCGCCGTGTCGGCGGCCACGTCGGTCCAGCCGAGCGGCGACGACTACCGCGTGATGGTGCCGCTCGCGAACCCCGCGACCGAGGAGCACCTGATCACGCTCGCGTCGGCCATCGCCAAGCAGCGAAACGGGACGGTCGTCGCGGTCAACATCGCGAACGTCCCGGACCAGACGTCGCTGGAGGCCGCCCGCGACCGCGGCGCCCACGATGCGGCGCACAGTCTCCTCGATAAGGCCCGTGAAGACGCCGAGACGTTCGGCGTCGACGTGGAGACGCACGTCGTCCTCTCGCACCGCGTGTTCGAGGAGGTGTTCGACGCGGCCCGGACCTACGGCGCCGACATGACCGTCATGGGCTGGGGCGAGGACTCGCACGGGTCGCCCGGGCGCGCGGAGACGGCGGTCGACGAGCTCGCGCACTCGCTCCCGTCGGACTTCCTCGTGTTCCGCGACCGCGGGTTCGACCCCTCGCGGATCCTCGTGCCGACCGCCGGCGGACCGGCCTCGGACCTCTCCGGCGCGGTCGCCAAGATGCTCCAGACGGAGTTCGACGGCGAGGTCACGCTGCTGCACGTCGCCGACGACGAGAGCGCCGGACGGCGCTTCCTCATGGGGTGGGCCGCCGAGCACGACCTCGCCGACGCGACGCTCCGCGTCGAGAGCGGCGACATCGAGGAGTCGATCGAACGGGCCGCGCGCGACGCGACGATGGTTATCATCGGCGCGACTCAGAAGGGGCTGCTCTCGCGGCTGGTGAGCGGCTCGCTCGTGTTGGAGGTGCTCGAAGACGTGGAGTGTTCCGTGCTGCTCGCGGAGAAGCGCGACGACCGCGGCGTCTGGGCTCGGCTGTTCGGGAGCGGGGCACGGGAGAACGCCCCTGACGATGTCACGGCCGACGCCGCTGAGGCGGGCGACGCGACCGCCGAGGCGCGGGGTGACGGCGGGGTCGGACGGGCGGAAGCGGACGAACAAACGGAGGAGTAGCCGAACGGAGAAATGAGCGAACCGGACCGACGAGCGAACGGGCGCCCCCCGAGGACATAGCGACCGTGTTCGGGACGGCGAACGGGTCCGGAAAGGACGGGCCGACGGTGATGGTCGCCGTGTCGAACCCGCGCACGGAGAGCGCGCTCGTCACGCTGGCCGGCGCGATCGCGAGCCACGAGGGCGGTCGCGTGCTCGCGACGCACATCGTCACCGTTCCGGACCAGACGTCGCTGGAGAAGGCGGCCGAGAACCGGACCGGGCTCGACGACTCGTCCGAGGAGCTGTTGGCCGCCGCGGCCGCGGACGCCGAGGCGTTCGACGTGCCGATCGAGACGAAGACGATCCTCTCGCACCGCGGGATCGAGGAGGTGTTCGACGCCGCGCGGACGAACGACGCCGACACCGTCGTGATGGGCTACGGCGGGACGCGGTTCGCGGGTGGGCGCGCCGAGGGCTCGCTGGAAGAACTCACCCACGACCTCCCGTGCGACTTCCTCGTCTTGGACGGGGAACGGCTGGACCTCTCGAGGGTGCTCGTGCCGACCGCCGGCGGTCCCTCCTCCGACCTCTCCGCCGAGGTCGCGAGGGCGCTCCGAGACGAGATCGACGTGGACGTCTCGCTGCTGTACGTCGTCGACCCGGGAGACGAGGCGGCCGGCCGGGAATTCCTCACCGACTGGGCGGCGGGCCACGGCCTCGGCGACGCGGAACTGCGCGTCGAGACGGGCGGCGTCGAGGAGACGATCGGTCGCGTCGGCGAGGAGTACGACCTCGTTATCGTCGGTGCGACCGAGCGCGGACTGCTCTCGCGGATCGTCCGCGGGTCGCTGGCGTTCGAGACGATAGAGACGCTCGACACCCCGGTGCTGCTCGCGGAGCGGCCGTCCTCGCGGTCGCTGTGGGAGCGGCTGTTCGGCGGGCGCTGAGGGCGGGGTCCCGCGCCTCTCGGCGGATTGCGGTAGGCTTTCGGTGGTCGCTCCTGAACCGCTGACACATGTATCTGATCGTCGTGGGCGCGGGCGATATCGGGACGCCGCTCGTCAAGCTCGCGACCGAGAGCGGCAACGAGGTCGTCGTGATCGAGCGCGACGAGGAACGGGCGGAGCGGGCGTCCCGGGGGTACGACTGCCTCGTCATCAACGACGACGCGACTTCGAAGGAGACGCTGCTCGACGCCGGGGCCGATCGCGCGGACGCGCTCATTTCGACGACGGATCAGGACGCGACGAACATCATGGTCTGTCTGCTGGCGCAAGAGCTGTCGGTGCCGAACATCGTCTCGGTCGTCCACAACCCCGAGCACATGAACGTGTTCGAACAGATCGGCATCAACACGATGCAGAACCCGCAGAGTCTGATCGCGGAGTACCTCTACCGAGCGGTGAGCCGACCGTCGGTCGTCGACTTCATGCACATCGGCGAGGAGGCGGAGGTGTTCGAGATCACCGTCGGTCCGGACGCGCCGATCGCCGGGAAGACGCTGCGCGAGGCCGACGAGGCGGATCTCATCGGCGGCGAGACCCTCATCATCGCCGTCGAGCGCGACGGGGAGGGGACGCCCATAACCCCCCGGGGCAACACGCGTATCGAGGCCGGCGACCTGCTCACGGTGTACTCGGGAGAGGGCGCGACGCCAGAGGTGACGGACGTGTTCGGCCACCAGGAGGACCACGACTGAGATGTCCGAGCGGAACGGCGGCCGGCTCCCGACCGACCTGGGAGTCATCGCCCGCGACGTCGGCTCGCTCCTCCTGATGGAGGCCGGGCTGATGACGGTCACCGTTGTCGTCGCCCTCGCGTTCCGGGAGTTTCACGCCGCCCTCGGCTTCCTCGTCGCGGGCGGCGCGACGGCCCTCGTCGGCGGGCTCGCGAATCGGCGGTTCGCCGACGCCCCAGACCCGAAGATGAAACACGGCATGGTGATCGCCGCCGGCGGGTGGCTCATGGTCGCCGTCTTCGGGGCGCTCCCGCTGTTCCTCACGGCGTGGCTGACGCCGTCCGCCGTCATGGACGCGTTCGTCCCCGCCGCCGCGGACACGGCCTCGTGGGAGCCGATCGCCGTCGGAGGGACCACGACGGTCTCCAGTCTCGCCTACTTCCGCGACCCCCTGCATGCCCTCTTCGAGAGCATGAGCGGCTGGACCGGGAGCGGGCTGACGATGGCCGTCCACGAGCCGTCATTGCCGCGGGCAGTGCAGTGGTGGCGGTCGTTCATCCAGTGGGTCGGCGGCGTCGGCGTCATCGTCCTCACCGTCTCCATCCTCTCGCGTCCGGGAAGCGGGAGCTACGCGCTCTACAGGAGCGAGGCCCGGGAGCAGAAGATCCACCCGAGCGTCGTCTCGACGGTCCGGACGGTCTGGAAGCTCGTGGTCGGCTACACCCTGCTGGCGTTCGCGATGCTGTTCGTCGCGATCCGAGCGAGCGAGAGCGACTACGCCGAGTCGCTCTCGCTCGGCGAAATCGCCTGGCAGGCGCTCAACCACGCCATGACCGGCCTGACGACGGGCGGGTTCTCCGTCACCGACAACTCGATCGCGACGTACGGCTCCCCCCTGGTCGAGGTCGTGCTGTTGCCGATCATGGTCCTCGGCGCGATCGCGTTCCCGGTCCACTACGTCGTGCTCAGGGACCGGAGCGTACGCGAACTGGTCGCAGACCTCCAGACCAGGTGGCTGTTCGCGCTGCTCGGGGCCGGCGTCGCCGTGCTCGCGATACAGAACGCCGCGTCCGTTCCGGTCGCCGCCGGCGCGTTCGCGACGGAGTCGTTCCTCTCGTTCCCGGTTCCGCTCCTCGACGGCGCGGGGCTCGACGCGGTCCGGGACTCGGCGTTCCAGTGGATCAGCGCGCTGACCGCCACCGGCTTCCAGTCGGCGCCGATCGGGAGCTGGGTCGCGGGCGCGAAGGTGTTGGTCGTCGTCGCGATGGTGCTCGGCGGCGCCGCCGGGTCCACGGTCGGCGGGATCAAGATCATTCGTGCGTACACGGCCGCTCGCGGAATCATCTGGCAGTTCTCCCGCGTGTTCCTCCCGGGCAACGCCGTCGTCACCGCGCGCATCGGCGACCGCACGCTGGACCGCGAGACGATGGAGCGGGAGTTCAGCGAGGCCGCCATCGTCACGCTGCTGTGGGTCGTCGCGCTCGTCGTCGGGAGCCTCGTGCTGGTCAACGTCGCCGGCTCGGAGTTCGGCTACGCCGACGCGCTGTTCGAGGTCGCGAGCGCACAGGGGAACGTCGGGCTCTCGTCCGGGATCACCGGCCCGTCGATGTCGCCGGCGGCGGAGGCGATGTTCCTCTTCCACATGTGGATCGGCCGCCTGGAGATCATTCCGGTGCTCGTGTTCCTCCGAGCCGGTATCTGGGGGCTGAACCCGTGACCGGCTCGACGCCGACGGTCACCGCCGGACGGCGATCGAACCCACAGCGCGGTCGGGGTCACTCCCCATCGGCGTTCACGCGACCGATGAACGACCAGTGGGTCTCGTGAGTTCCGTTCGGAAGGGTCTCTTCGGTGACGTGGTAGAGGTACGGCCCGTGCGGACAGTCGTCACAGCCCTCCTGACAGGAGTACTGTTTCACGACTTCGGTGTATCCCTCGTGTTCGGTGACGCGCAGGATGTCCTCGCCGGCCTCCGCGTCGACCGGGAGCTCCGTCTCCTCGTGGTAGTGCAGCAGCTCCTGCGCGTGGACGATCGCCTTACGGAGCTCCTCCGGTGTGCAGTTTTTCAGCTGCTTGACGAGCTTCGGCGGTAATCCTTCGGGCGGCGTCGGGGACTCCGATGGGTCGGTCATGGGTGGGGATTGACTCCGAGCCCTCATAACGGTCGGTGGCGATTCGGACCGCCGGCGAATCCGGCCGGCCGCGCGGCAAATTGTAATGAATATTTATATGAGTCCGGCGGGTAGCGGGCGGCATGTACGACGACGAGGAGCTCTCCGAAATCCGCGAGGCCAAGGAGTCGTGGGAGGCGGAGACGCTCGACCCGACCCTCGACCGGCACGGCGAGCGGAACGAGCGGTTCGCGACGGTGTCGAACCACGAGGTCGACCGGCTGTACACCCCCGCGGACGTGGCCGACCTCGACTACGGCGAGGACCTCGGCTTCCCCGGCGAGGAGCCGTACACCCGGGGCGTCTACCCGACGATGCACCGCGGCCGGACGTGGACGATGCGGCAGTTCGCGGGGTTCGGCACCGCCGAGGAGACGAACGAGCGCTTCCGCTACCTCATCGACGAGGGCCAGACCGGGCTCTCGACCGCCTTCGACATGCCGTCGCTGATGGGGCTCGACTCCGACGACCCGATGTCGCTCGGCGAGGTCGGCAAGGAGGGCGTCGCCGTCGACACGCTCCGAGACATGGAGGTCCTCTTCGACGGGATCGACGTCGGCGAGGTGTCCACCTCCTTCACCATCAATCCCAGCGCGCCGGTGATCTACGCGATGTACGTCGCGATCGCGGACCAGCAAGGGGTCCCGCGCGAGGAGCTTCGGGGCACCCTCCAGAACGACATGCTGAAGGAGTTCATCGCGCAGAAGGAGTGGGTGATCCCGCCGGAGCCCTCCCTCGACCTGGTGACGGACACGATCGAGTTCGCCGTCGACGAGACCCCTTCGTTCAAACCGATCTCGGTGTCGGGGTACCACATCCGCGAGGCGGGCTCGACCGCGGTCCAGGAGCTCGCCTTCACCCTCGCCGACGGGTTCGCGTACGTCGAGGCGTGTCTCGACCGCGGGCTCGACGTCGACGCGTTCGCCCCGCAGCTCTCCTTCTTTTTCAATTCGCACAACTCGATCTTCGAGGAGGTCGCGAAGTTCCGCGCCGCCCGTCGGATCTACGCGCGGATCATGGACGAGTGGTACGGCGCCGAGGCCGACGCCTCGAAGCAGTTGAAGTTCCACACCCAGACCGCGGGCCAGTCGCTGACGGCCCAGCAACCCCTGAACAACGTCGTCCGCGTCACGCTACAGGCGCTGGCGGGCGTCTTGGGGGGAACCCAGAGCCTCCACACCAACTCCTTCGACGAGGCGCTGGCGCTCCCCTCCGAGCGGGCCGTGCGGGTCGCGCTCCGCACCCAGCAGATCATCGCGGAGGAGTCGGGCGCGGCCGACATCGTCGACCCGCTGGGCGGCTCCTTCGCGGTGGAGGCGCTCACGGACGAGGTGGAGGCGGAGGCGACCGCGTATATCGAAGAGATCCGAGAGATGGGCGACGGGTCGGTCCGCGACGGGGTGCTCGCCGGGATCGAGCAGGGGTACTTCCACCGCGAGATCCAGCAGGCCTCCTACGAGTACCAAGAGCGGGTCGACGAGGGCGAGGAGACCGTCGTCGGCGTCAACGCCTATCAGGTCGAAGAGGACACGGAGCCGGACCTGCTCCGGGTCGACGAGACGACCCGGGAGCGCCAGCTCGACCGGCTCGAGTCGGTGAAGGCGGAGCGCGACGACGACGCGGTCGACGCCGCCTTGGACGACCTCCGCGACGCGGTCGACGCCGGCGAGAACGTGATGCCCGCGATCGTCGCGGCGGTGAAGGCGTACGCGACGATGGGCGAGATCATGGCGGTGTTCGAGGCGGAGTACGGGACGTACCGCGAGCGTATCGGGGTGGCCTGAGCGGGGAAAAAGCGGGGACGTCGAAGCGGACGGACCGACCGCGCGCGAAGCCGCATCGATCCGCCGCGTTACGCCGGATCGACCGGCCGCGCGGACTCCGCGCACCACGCGTTGCCCCGGCGACCAGCGCGCCGCAGGTCGAGCTCGACGACCGTGCCGGCGTCGAGCGACGACAGCTCGGCCTCCACGTCGGGATCGTCGTACTCGACGACGTACAGCGTCCCGTTCCGGGGGTATTCACGGAGCGTGATCGCCCCGTGGTCGTTGCACGCGTCCACGATCGTGTACTTGCCAGTGCGATCCATCCCGTGTGGCGCTACGAAGTAACCCATGTTAACGTTTGTGCGTACGGGTACCGGAGCCACACGGTGGCCGCGAACGGTCCACTTTAATCGGCGCGCCGCCTCGCTCCGGTATGACGGAGACGGAGGTCCCGGAGGACCACCCGCGGTACGCCTCGCTCGTGACGCGCCACCGGATCGAGGAGGGGGTGAAGAAGGGGATCACATCGAAGCAGGGACTCATCGCCCAGGGACGCGCGGAGGCCTTCGACTACCTCCTCGGCGAGCGGACCCTCCCGAGCGCCGACCGCGCCGCGCGCGCCGCCGCGGCGACCCTGCTGGCGGCCGACCGTCCGGTGATCTCGGTGAACGGCAACGTCGCGGCCCTCGCCCCCGCGGAGACGGTCGCGCTCGCCGAGGCGGTCGACGCCGACCTGGAGGTGAACCTCTTCAACCACACCGACGAGCGCGTCCGGCGCATCGCCGACCACCTCCGCGAGCACGGCGCCGACCGGGTCAAGGGCATGGCCGGCGACGGGGAGATCCCCGGGCTGTCGCACGCTCGCGGCGTCGTCGACGCCGACGGGATCGAGGCGGCGGACGTCGTGGTCGTCCCGCTGGAGGACGGCGACCGCGCGGCGGCGCTCGACGCGATGGGGAAGACGGAGATCGTGGTCGACCTGAATCCCGGGAGCCGGTCGCCGCGGACCGCGGACGTTCCGATCGTCGACAACCTGATCCGGGCGGTGCCGAACGTCGCGTCGCACGCGCGAGACCTCGCGGACGCGTCTCACGAGGAGCTGCGGGAGATCGTCGACGCGTTCGACGCCGACGAGGCGCTCGCGGCGGCGGAAGCGGCCATCCGAGAGGGGTCGTTCGAGACTCCGGCCGAGGCGTAATCGGACGGAATCCCGCCCGAGACGTACTCAGACGAATCGCCTCGGGCGGAGATCGGCCGCCCGGCGAGTGGCCGGAGGTGTTGAGAATACAACCCGTAGCGACGCCGAAACGCCGGAACTGAAAAGTCCGCTCCCGACGTAGGCCCGGCCATGGAACTCGACGAGACGGACCGCGCCATCCTCAGGATCCTCCAAGAGGACGCTCGGACGCCGTTCTCGGAGATCGCGCGGCGGATCGACATGTCGAGCGCGACCGTCCACGACCGAGTGGGGCGGATGGAGGAGGCCGGCGTCATCGAGGGGTACCACGCGGAGGTCGACCCCAAGGCCGTCGGTTACGGCGTCAGCGCGTTCGTCGGACTCCGCATCGAGCAGGGACGCGAGGAGGACGCGCTCGACCGGCTCCGCGACATCGACGGCGTCAGCGAGATCCACCTGACGACCGGCAAGTGGGACGTCATCTTGCGCGTCGTCGCCGCCGACACCGACAGCCTCCGCGATCTGATGTTCGACGAGATAGCGGAGATGGACGGGTTCTCGCGGTCGCAGACCATGATCATCCTCGGCACCGACTTCGAGGCCGACGGCCCGCCGATCTGAGCGGGACGCCGCGCCGCGTCGCGCCCGCCGGGACCCGTCGCGGACGACGACGAGTCGAGCCGGGACCGGAACGCTCAACTCGGGAACACTCCGAACGGGAGTCATGAGCACACCGGTCGCCGGACGGATCAGGCAGTCTCCGGAGCGGGCGTGGGCGGCGGTCGTCGGCGGGGTCGCGCTCCTGCTCGCGGTCGGATCGGTCGTCTTCCCGCGAGCCGTGTACGATCGGTTCGTCTGGCGGTACTTCTGGGGACCGGTCGTCGCCGACGGGCAGGGGGCGCAGTGCGCCGTCCGGGACGCTGGCGGCACGGAGTTGCTCGGGGGCTCGGGCGCGTGTCAGGCCGCCGTCGACGCTGGGGAAGTCGTCGCGTTCCCGGGGTACACCACCGTCTCGACGGTGAGCTACGTGGTCGTTCTGCTCGGGATGCTGATCGGCGTCGTCTTCCTGCTCCGCCGGTTGGATATCGGCGACGAGCTGCGGTTCTTCTACGCGCTGTTCCCGTTCATGCTGCTCGGCGGCGCGCTCCGCACCGTCGAGGACTCGGGGGTCGCCGCGGTCCGCGCCGGCACGGAGCCGCTGATCCCCTTCCCCGCGAGCGCGGTGCTGATCAGCCCGTTCATCTACTTCACCGCGTTCGGCGTCACCCTCGCCTGCGTCATCGCGGCGTACGCGCTGGCGGACCGCGGGGTCGTCGACGACTACGCCCGACCGCTGTTCGCGATGGGGACGCTCGCGCTCGCGGCCTCGCTCGGCTACCTCTCGTACCTCGCCGCCGCGACCGACTACGTCGAGTTCTACCCGCAGGTGCTCGCGCTCACGCTGCTCCTCGCGACCATCTCGACGGCGGCCACCTGGAAGCTCGCGACCGCGTACGAACCGACGGTCCGGCAGGGGACGGGGGCCGCGGGGATCGTCATCATCTGGGGCCACGCGATCGACGGCGTCGCCAACGTGATCGGGCTCAACTGGATGCCGGCGCTGACCGGGACCGCGAACCTCGTGCCGAAACACGTCGTCAACGCGCTGATCGTGAACTGGACCGGGCGGCTCCTCCCGGACTCGGTCCTCGCCGTCACCGGCGACGCGTGGCCGTTCCTCCTCGTCAAGCTCGCGGCCGCGACGTTCGTCGTCTGGGTGTTCAACGGCGAGATGTTCGAGGAGTCGCCGCGCTACACGCTGATGCTGCTCATCACCGTGCTGGCCGTCGGGCTCGGACCCGGGACGCGGGACATGCTCCGAGCCACCTTCGGGGTCTGAGTACCGGAGGCCGACCCGTCTGACCCCGCCGGTCGCGTCGTCGCCGGCGGTCCGCCCCGGTCGCAGGCGGAGGGGTTCTCCCTCGCCCCGTCGCCGTCGTCGAACTGTCGGCGTTACGCCATTCCCGAAAAGGGTTAAGTCGCGTTCGGACGACTGGTTCACTAATGTACGATCCTGAGGAACTGGCCGAGATTCGGGAGGCCAAGGAGTCGTGGGAGTCCGGGACCTACGGCGAGACGGTCGACCGGTTCGGGGAGCGCAAGGAGACGTTCACCACCGACACGGGCGGCCAGGAGGTCGACCCGCTGTACACCCCCGCCGACGTCCCCGACCACGATTACCGCGAGGACGTCGGGAACCCGGGCGAGGAGCCGTACACGCGCGGCGTCTACTCGACGATGCACCGCGGCCGGCTCTGGACGATGCGCCAGTACGCGGGGATGGGCACCGCCGCGGAGACGAACGAGCGGTTCAACTACCTCATCGACGAGGGCTCCTCCGGGCTCTCGATGGCGTTCGACCTCCCGACGCAGATGGGGTACGACTCCGACGCCGCGATGGCCGAGGGCGAGGTGGGGCGCTCGGGCGTCGCCATCGACACCCTCGACGACTTCGAGACGGTCTTCGACGGGATCCCCTTGGACGAGGTGTCGACGTCGATGACGATCAACGCCCCCGCGGCCGTCCTCCTCGCGATGTACGTCGCGATGGGCGACGAGCAAGGGGTCCCGCGCGAGGAGCTCCGGGGCACCATTCAGAACGACATCATGAAGGAGTACATCGCGCGGAACCTCTACATCTACCCGCCGAAGCAGTCGATGCGGCTGATCACGGACATCTTCGACTTCTGCGCCGCGGAGACCCCTAGTTTCAACACGATCTCCATCTCGGGGTACCACATCCGCGAGGCGGGCTCGACCGCGGCCCAGGAGGTCGCGTTCACCCTCGGCGACGGCATCGAGTACGTGCAGGCCGCGATCGACGCCGGCCTCGACGTCGACGAGTTCGCCCCGCAGCTCTCCTTCTTCTTCAACGCCCACAACAACGTCTTCGAGGAGGCCGCGAAGTTCCGCGCCGCCCGGCGCATGTGGGCGAAGATCATGGAGGAGCGGTTCGACGCGGAGAACCCCAAGTCGAAACAGCTCAAGTTCCACACCCAGACCGGCGGCTCCACCCTCACCGCCCAGCAGATCGAGAACAACGTCGTCCGCGTCGCGTATCAGGCGCTCGCGGCCGTGTTGGGAGGGACCCAGAGCCTCCACACCAACGGGAAAGACGAGGCGCTCGCGCTCCCCACCGAGAAGTCGGTCCGCACCGCGCTGCGCACCCAGCAGATCCTCGCTCACGAGTCCGGCGCGGCCGACACGATCGACCCGCTGGCCGGGTCGTACTACGTGGAGAGCCTCACCGACGGGATCGAGGAGGAGGCGTTCGAGATCCTCGACGAGGTCGACCGCCGCGGCGGAATGTTAGAGGCGGTCGAGAGCCAGTGGGTCCAGCGGCAGATACAGGACGTCGCCTTCGAGCGCCAGCGGGAGGTCGAGGAGGGAGAGCGGATCATCGTCGGGGTCAACGAGTACGCGGTCGACGAGGAGCCGGAGATGGACCTCGAAGAGGTGGACCCCGAGCAGGAGCAGAACCAGCGCGAGCGCCTGCAGGAGGTGAAGGCCGACCGCGACGACGACGCGGTGGCGGACGCGCTCGGGTCGCTTCGCGAGGCCGCGCGGGGCACCGAGAACGTGATGCCGCACGTCGTCGACGCCGTGAAGGCGTACGCGACGGTCCAGGAGATATCGGACGTGTTCCGCGACGAGTTCGGCGAGTACAAGCCGGGGCGGTAGGGCGGCGACCTACCGAAGCCGCACCGCGGTCCCGTACGCGAGGATCTCCGCGCCGCTGTCGGCGATCGAGGAGGTCGTGTACCGGACGTTGATCACGCCGTCGGCGCCGAGCGCCTCCGCCTCCTCGATCATGCGGTCCTGCGCCTGATCCCGGGCGTCAGTCATCAGCTCGGTGTACCCCTTCAGCTCGCCGCCCGCGAGGTTGCGGAGGCCCTGCGTGATGTCGCGGCCGACGTTGCGGGCGCGGACCGTGTTCCCGCGGACGAGCCCGAGCGTCTCGATCACTTCCTTGCCGGCGATCGATTCGGTGTTGGAGAGCTCCATGTGAGGCCGATTCGTCGACCACCGGTATAAATCTCGACGACGGTCGACCGCTCCGGCCACCGCCGCGCCGCCGGTCCTCAGTCCGCGCCGCGGACGACGTGACCGTACTTCAGCAACGCGACGAACACCGCGCCGCCGAAGGCGTTGCCGACCGTCGACAGCACGAGGAACCCGACGTAGTCGGACAGCGAGATCGCGTCCGAGACGATCAGCCCGAACAGCACCTCGACGTTGCCCGCGATCGAGTGCGGGAGGTGAAGCAGTCCGATCGTCCCGGTGACGATCAGCACGAGGAGGATTCGGGCGGTCGTCTCCTGCGCCGCCGTCACGAGCCACGCCAGCAGGCCCATTAGCCAGCCGGCGAAGACCCCGCCGACGAACAGCCACGGGAGGTCGTGGTCGACGAGCTTCAGGGCGATGGTCTCGAACGACTCGGGATCGACGACGCCGAGCTCCGGCATCAACAGGGTCACGAGCAGGGTGAACAGCAGACCGCCGGCGAGGTTCCCGACGTACACCCACCCCCAGAGCCGGCCCAACTGCCTGACCGACGCCTGCCGATCGAGCACCGGGATCACGGCCAGCGTCGTGTGCTCGGTGAACAGCTCCGAGCGGCCGAGGATGACGAACATGAACCCGATGGAGTAGACGCTCGCCAACAGCAGTTCGGTCCCGAGGTCGCCGAAGCTCCCCGGCGAGAGCGTCAGGATCACCGCCATCATCAGCGGGCCGAACCCGATGTCGAGCCCCGCCGACAGCCCGGAGAGCAGCAGCCCCGAGCGCTCCCGATTCATCTCGTGGAGCGCGCTCTCGAGCAGCGAGCCGAGGATGTTCCGCGACGTCATCTGCTCCGTCGCCGCGTCGGTCTGTGAGTCGCTCACTGGTAGAGTCGATCCTCGATTCCCGCGGGGCCTACCCAAACCTTTTGATTCCGGTGAGCGGAGCGAGGGACCCGACCGTCGCTCGGTTCTTATAAGTCGGCGGCGCCGGATCCGAGTCGTATGCGATTCGATCACGTCGGCGTCGCGACGCGCGACGCCGCCGACCTCGCGGACCTGTTCGAGGGCCTGCTCCACGCGCCGATCGCGCACGAGGAGACGTTCGACGGGATGGACGTCGTCTTCCTCGAACTCGACGGCGGCTACTTCGAACTCCTCGAGCCCGACGACGGCGACGCGATCGCCGGCTACCTCGACCGGGAGGGGCCGGGGATCCACCACGTCGCGCTCGCGACCGACGACCTCCGCGGGGCGCTGGACCGCGCCCGCGACCTCGGCGTCGACCTCGTCGACGAGGAGCCGCGTCCGGGAGCGTGGGGCCACGAGGTCGCGTTCCTCCATCCGCGGTCGACGGGCGGGGTACTCGTGGAGTTCGTCGAGCACTGAGCCCGAAGGCCCCTCTGCGGCGACGCCGACCGCGGTTCAGTCGCCGCCGTCCGCCGCCGAGTCGTGCGTCTCGTACCAGTCGAGGATCTTCTCCAGCCGGTGGATCGCCCGGTCCGGGTCGCCGATGTTGTGGTGCTCGTCCGGGTAGACGACCAGCTCGGCGTCGACCCCCTGCTTCCGGGCCGCGACGTACAGCTGCTCGGACTGGGAGGGCGGGCACCGCCAGTCCTCGCCGCCGGCCATCACGAGCAGCGGCGTCTCGATGCTCCCGGCGTCGAGGATCGCGGTCGACGCGTCGTACGCCTCCGGGTTCTCCCACGGGAGCCCGTACTCGGCCTCGAACCACGTATGGGTGTCGTCGGTGCCGAACGCCGACCGGAGGTCGTAGATGCCGTGCTCCGGCGCGGCGGCGGCGAAGAGGTCGGGCTCTCGGGTGACGAGGAACCCCTGCGCGATCCCGCCGTACGAGAAGCCGTGACCGAACACGCGGTCGGGGTCGACCCAGCCCCGGTCCGCGAGCGACGCGACGCCCGCAGCGATGTCGTCGACCTCGGCGGTTCCCCAGGCGCCGGTCAGCTCCGCGGTGAACTCCCGGCCGCGGGAGGTGCCCCCGCGGTAGTTCGGTCGGAACACGAGGTACCCCCGGCTGGTCAGCGCGGCGTGCGCGAAGCTGAACACGGGCTCGTCGTACGACATCGGTCCGCCGTGGATCGCGACCACGAGCGGGTGGTCGCCCCCGGTCGGCTCGATCTCGGGGTCGTGATACACGACGCCGTCGAGCGTCCAGCCGTCCGACTCCCACCCGACGCGCGTGGCCTCCGGCATCGCGAACTCGTCGATCAGCGACTCGTTGACCGCGGTGAGCCGCAGGAACGAGTTCGGTTCCGTCTCCGAATCGAGGTCGTCGACGTCGACCGCGTACAGGTCGGATCCGTCGATCGGGTCCGAGAGGATCATCACCGACGTCGACCCGTCGGCCGAGACGTCGAAGCCGGCCAGCGCGCGGTCGCGGCCCTGCGCCGCGAAGACGCGTTCGACGGAGCCGTCGGTCTCCACGCGGACCAGCCGCGTGTGGCTCTCGTCGGCGATCGGGACGTATATCGCGCCGTCGACCCAGCGCGGCGCGCCGCCGCGGGCGACCGTCCGGTCGAGGTCGACGGTGAGAGAGGCGACGCTCTCGGCGTCCCCCTCGCCGTCCGCGTCGCCGTCGACGAGGTACACCTCGGCCGGCGCGGGGGGGTCGTCGGGGTCGCTCGCGACCGTCACCAGCTCGCCGGCGCCGGGGCGCCACGTCGGGACGCCGTGAGAGCGGTCGCCGCCGGTGAGCCGCTCGGCGTCGCCGCCCTCGGGCGACACCGCGTAGACGTCGCGGACCGTGGTGTCGTCGGGGCGGTCGAGCCGGCAGGAGGTGAACGCGATCCGGCCGTCGTCGCCCCAGTGAGGGTCCATCCCGGTCACGTCCTGGAAGGCGCCGCCGCCGTACGCGTCGTCGAGCCGGCGCGGGTCGCTCTCGGGATCGTCGAGGTCGACGACGAACAGGTACGGCGTCACCTCGTCGGTCCAGCCGACGCCGTTCAGCTTGTGCTGGAGGCGGGTCGTCTCGATCGGCCCGCCCTCCTCGCGCACTTGGTCGAGGTAGTCGGTCTCCTCGTCGGTCGGGTCGCGCGACTCGATCGCTAGCCGGTCGCCCGACGGCGACCAGTCGAAGTCGGCGACGCCCTCGACGCGCTCCGTGACCTGCCGCGCGTCGCCGCCGAGCGCGAGGTCGAACAGCCACACCTGCGGCTTGGGCTCGTCGTCGCCGGGCGCGCCCTCGCCCTCGTCGTCGCCCGCCTCGTCGTCCTCGCCGGACGCGTCGTCGCCGGACGCGCCGTTCTCGTCGTCCGCCGTTTCGGCCTCGTCTCCGTCGCTCTCCTCCTCCCGGTCCCGCCAGCCGACGCGCCGCTCGGCGTCGCGGTCGCGGGCGGCCACGAACGCGAGGCGGTCGCCCTCGGGGCCCCACGCCGGAGCGGAGGCGCCGGACGCGCTCGTCAGGCGGTGCGGCTCGCGGGAGCCGTCGGTCGGGACGACGAACAGCGAGGCCACGGCCTCGTCCTCGCGCTGGTCGTACTCGGTGGCGGTGAAGGCGACGCGGTCACCGGAGGGAGAGACGGCGACCTCGCCGGTCTGCGTCAGGTCGTAGTAGGCGTCGAGCGGCAGTTTCGACATGGACGCACCGAACGGCGGCCGGAGGAAATACGTTCTGGCCGCGGAAGTCGGGGGAGGCGCCGGCGGTCGGAGAACGGCGCCACCGGCCGGACAACGGCGTCGGCGCGATCGAGAAACGAAGCCCGCGGTCGACGGACGGTGCCGCCGGGGCCGGGCGCCCGTTCGCCCGCCCTTTTAAGCGTCGCCGCGTCCCACCCCGACCCGTGTTCCGCGACCTCTCGCGACCGATCGAGACGGGGATGCCGACCTACCCCGGCGACCCCGAGGTGACGCTCGCGCCCGACGCGACCCACGAGGCCGACGGCTACGCGACGAGCGAGCTCCGGACCGGCACCCACGCCGGGACCCACCTCGACGCGCCGCGCCACACGCTCTCGGAGGGAGCGACCGTCGAGGAGGTCGACCCGGGTCGGTTCGCGTTCGACGCCCGCCTCGTCGACCTCCGGCCGCTGAGGGCGCGGGAGGCGATCACGGCCGATGCGCTCGAGAACGAGGCGAGGTTCCTCGGGGACGGAGGGGACGCGGTCGATCTCGGAGTCGACCTCCTCGTCCTGCGGACCGGTTGGGCCGCCCACTGGGGGAGCGACCGGTACCGCGACCACCCGTACCTGACCGAGGCGGCCGCGGCGCGGTGCCGAGACCGGGGCGTCGGCGTCGGCGTCGACGCGTTCGGGCCGGATCCGACGCCGACCGCGGCGAGGACGAACGTCGCGCCCGCGAGCGACGAGCCCGACGGCACGCCCGCTCACGACGTCCTCTTAAAAGAGAGCCTCCCGATCGTCGAGAACCTGTGCGGGCTCGAGGGGCTCCCGGCGCGGTTCCGGCTGTACGCGTTCCCGCTCCGGCTGCGCGGCGGGGACGGGTCGCCGGTGCGGGCCGTCGCGGAGTGGGAGGCGTGAGGAACCGATGATCGCCGGCCGGGAGACAGACCAAACCCGTTTTAAGCGTCGGCGACGAACCGCGACTCAAGGTCGATATCCATGGAGATGCCACGTCGTTTCAACACGTACTGTCCACACTGTGACTCGCACCACGAGCACGAAGTGGAGAAGGTTCGATCGGGTCGGGCGACCGGAATGAAGCGAGACGCGCGCCAGCGGCGCCGCGCGCTCGCGACGATCGGCAACGCCGGCGGGTACTCGAAGGTGCCCGGTGGCGACAAGCCGACCAAGAAGACCCACCTGAAGTACCGCTGCGGCGACTGCGGCAAGGCCCACATGCGTGAGGGATGGCGCGCCGGCCGGCTCACGTTCCAGGAGTAAGCATGGCGGGAAGCTTCCACCGCGTCGCCTGCGGCGACTGCGAGAACGAACAGGTCGTCTTCGGCAAGGCCTCCTCCGTGGTGTCGTGCGCGGTCTGCGGCACGACGCTCGCGACCCCGACCGGCGGGGAGGCGGAGCTCCACGGCGAGATCGTCGAAACCGTTGAGGCGCGGTAACCGCCTCACCCACCCCGTATGAAGTACAGCGGCTGGCCCGAACCCGGCGAGCTGGTGGTCGGCGACGTCGACGAGATCGCCGACTTCGGCGTGTTCGTCGACCTCGACGAGTACGAGGACAAGCGCGGCCTCTGTCACATCAGCGAGGTCGCCTCCGGTTGGATCAAGAACGTCCGCGACCACGTCCGCGAGGGACAGACGGTCGTCGCGAAGGTGCTCGAGGTCGACGAGTCCGCGAACCAGATCGACCTGTCGATCAAAGACGTCAACGAACACCAGCGGAAGGACAAGATACAGGCCTGGAAGAACTCGCAGAAGGCCGACAACTGGATGCTGATCGCGCTGGGCGAGGACGTCGACGACGACCGCTACACCGCGGTCGCCAACGCGCTCCTCGCCGAGTACGACTCGCTGTACGACGCCTTCGAGGCGGCGGCCATCAGCGGCGACGAGGCGCTCGAAGGCGTCGACGTCGACGACGACGCCCGCGAGGCGATCGTCGAGGCGGCCCGCGACAACGTCTCGGTGCCGTACGTCGAGGTGACCGGCTACGTGGACCTCGAGTCAACGGCCCCCGACGGCGTCGACGACGTGAAGGCCGCGCTGGAGGCAGCCGAGGGCAACGGCGAGGTCCCGGACGGCGTCGACTTGGAGGTCGGCTACGTCGGCTCGCCCGAGTACCGTATCAAGGTCCGCGCGCCCGACTACAAGACGGCCGAGGACCAGTTGGAAGCGGCCGCGGCCCGCGCCCGCGAGGAGATCGAGGGACGCGGCGGCGCCGGCGACTTCCACCGCGAGCGCCGCGAGGACGACGAGTAACCCGGCGGTAGTCCCCGCTTTTCCACCCGTGAAATCCGACATCCGCGTCTGCGCGAACTGGGAGACGACCCACGATCGCCCGGTGTACACGCTCGGCGACCGCTGTCCCGACTGCGACGGCCCGACCGCCAACAGCGCGCCCGCGCCGTTCAGCCCGGAGGACCCCTACGGCGAGTACCGGCGGCGGGCGCGGCGGCGGAACTCGGAGTAGGCCGTCGGACGGCCGTCCGGCTCTCGCGCCGCCGGAATAGCCACCCTCTTGTGACCGCCGCCCCGACTAGTCCGGTATGGACGACATCGAGATCGACGAGGTAGCGACGCCGGAGCTCGACGACCCGGTGCTCATCGAGGGGCTTCCGGGCGTCGGCCACGTGGGGAAGCTGGCGGCGGAACACCTGTTAGAGGAGTTCGACGGGGAGCTGGTCCGCCGCGTGTACACCACGGAGTTCCCGCCGCAGGTGAGCGTCGACGGCAACGGGGTCGCGGAGCTGACCTGCGCCGAGTTCCACGCCGTCGAGACCGACGGCGCCGACCTGCTCGTGTTGACCGGCGACCACCAGGCCGGCTCGAACAAGGGGCACTACACGCTCACGACGACGTTCCTCGACGTCGCCGAGGAGTTCGGCGCGACGCGGGCGTACGCGCTCGGCGGCGTGCCGACCGGCGAGCTCGTCGAGGAGTACACCGTGCTCGGCGCGGTCTCCGACGCCGACCTCGTCGAGGGGTTGGAGGACGCCGGCGTCGAGTTCCAGCCCGACGAGCCGGCCGGCGGGATCGTCGGCGTCTCCGGGCTCGTGCTCGGGCTCGGCGGCCGCCGGGGCTTCGACGCCGCCTGCCTCATGGGCGAGACGAGCGGCTACCTCGTCGACCCCAAGAGCGCCCGCGCGGTGCTCGAGACACTCGAGGCGGTCCTCGACTTCTCGGTCGACTACGAGAGCTTAGAGGACCGCGCCGAGGAGATGGAGGAGGTGGTCGGGAAGATCCGCGAGATGCAGGACGGTCCCGCGGTGCCCGACGACGACCTGCGGTACATCGGGTAGGACGCGGTCCGACCGGCTTTTTATACAGAGCGACCGCGCCTTCCGGCAGCGATAAACCGGACCCCGATTATCGTTCAGGTATGACCGACGCACGCGTCGCCGGAGTCGGGCTCACGCGCTTCGGGAGCCACGCGGACCGCGCGGGACGCGACCTCTTCGCGACGGCCGCGGAGCGCGCGTTCGAGGACGCCGGCGTCCCGCGAGAGGACGTCGAGGAACTGAACTACGGGAACTTCATGGGGGCGCTCGCCGAGCACCAGGGCCACCAGGCGCCGCTGATGGCCGAGGCCGCCGGCGTGCGCTGTCCCGCGACCCGGTACGAGTCGGCGTGCGCCTCCGCGGGCGTCGCCGTCCGCGAGGCCGTCCGGACCGTCGCCGCGGGCGACGCCGACGTGGTCCTCGCCGGGGGGATGGAGCGCATGACGAACCTGCCGACCGCCGAGGTGACGGAGGGGCTCGCGATGGCCGTCGACGACCTCTTCGAGGTCCGGTCGGGCGTCACGTTCCCCGGCGCGTACGCCCTGATGGCGACCGCCTACTTCGAGGCGTACGGCGGGGAGCGACGGGACTTGGCCCACGTCGCCTCGAAGAACCACGCGAACGCGCTCCCGAACGAGTACGCGCAGTACCGCCGAGAGGTGTCGGTCGACGAGGCGATGGACGCCCCGCCGGTCGCCGAGCCGCTCCACCTCTACGACGCCTGCCCGATCACCGACGGGGCGAGCGCGCTGGTGCTCGTCTCCGCGGAGTACGCCGCGGAACACGACGTGGACGCCCCCGTCGCCGTGACGGGCACCGGCCAGGGGACCGACCGGATGGCGCTCGGCGACCGCGAACACCTCGCTCGGACGCCGGCCGCCGACGACGCCGCCGACGCCGCCTACGCGACCGCGGGCGTGGGTCCCGAAGACGTCGACGTCGCCGAGGTCCACGACTGCTTCACTATCGCCGAGGTGCTCGCCACGGAGTCGCTCGGGCTCTTCGAGGCCGGCGAGGGGATTTCCGCGGCCCGCGAGGGGATCACGACCGCCGACGGCGGCCTCCCGGTGAACCTCTCCGGCGGCCTGAAGGCGAAGGGGCACCCGGTCGGGGCGACCGGCGGGTCCCAGATCGCCGAACTGACGCGGCTGCTGCGGGGAGACCACCCGAACAGCGAACACGTCCCCGACGCCGAGGTCGGCGTCGCGCACAACGCGGGCGGGACCGTCGCCAGCGCGGTCGTCCACGTGCTGGAGGTGGCGGAATGAGCGACGACGGCGCGGGCGAGGACGGCGACGCGGGGAGCGACGGCGGCGACGCCGGCGGGACCGTCCCCGCGCCGACGCCGGTCACCGACGCCGATTACGGCGACTGGCTCGACGCGCTCGCGGCGGGCGAGGGGTACGCGCTCGTCTGCCCCGACGGCCACGGGTCGCTCCCGCCGCGGCGGATCTGTCCGGACTGCGGGTCGGACGCGCTCTCCCGGGCACCGCTCGCGGAGACCGGGCGCGTCGAGACGTTCAGCGTCGTCCACGTCCCCTCGCCGCGGTTCGCGGACGACGCCCCGTACGTCACCGCGGTCGTCGACCTCGGGCCGGTCCGAGCGACGGGGGTCGTGCGCGGCGTCGACCCCGAGGGCGACGCGGTCGAGGTCGGACTGTCGGTGACGGCCGGCGTCGAGGAGCGAGCGACGGACGGGGAGCCGCTGGTCGCGTTCCGGCCGGTCGACGGCGAGTAGGAGCCGCGGATCCGCCCGCCCTAGGGCGGACGATGTTTCCGCTGACCGACCAAATGGTTATACGCCCGTCACCTGTAGTCGGGATCAATGACCGACCGGATCCGCGTCCTCCTCGTCGACGACGACGCCGACCTCGCGGAGGTGACGGGGTCGTTCCTCGAACGCGAGGACGAGCGGATCACCGTCGAGGCCGCCCCGAACGCGACGGTCGGGATGGAGCGGCTCGGCGAGGGCGAGATCGACTGCGTCGTCTCCGACCACGACATGCCCGGGCCGAACGGGATCGAGTTCTTAGAGCGCGTCCGGGAGCGCGATCCCGACCTCCCCTTCGTCCTGTACACCGGAAAGGGGTCGGAGACGGTCGCCAGCGAGGCGATCTCCGCCGGGGTGACGGACTACCTCCAGAAGGGCGGCGGCACCGAACAGTACGAGATCCTCGCGAACCGGATCACCGACGCCGTCATGAAGCGCCGCGCCGAGCGCGAGGCCGAACGGACCCGGACGCACCTGCGCGCGATCACCGACAACTCGATGGACGCGATCGTCACCATCGACGCCGACAGCGAGATCCGGTTCGCGAACCCCGCCGTCGAACGGCTGTTCGGCTACGCGCCGAGCGAGCTGGAGGGAGAACCGCTGACGAAGCTGATGCCGGACCGGAAGGCCGCGGATCACACCGCTGGGGTCGAACGGTACGTCTCCGGCGGTGACCCGAAGATGGACTGGTCGGCCGTCGAGTTCCCGGGCCAGCACCGCGAGGGCCACGAGGTGCCGCTGTCGATCTCCTTCGGCGAGTTCGAGGAAGACGGTGAGCGCCGGTTCGTCGGGATCATCCGAGACGTGACCGAGCGCGAGCGGCATCGCGCGTTCCTCGAGCGCTCCAACGACATCGTCTCGGCGCTCGACGCGGACGGGATGTTCCAGTACGCGAGCCCGTCCGTCGAGTCGCTCCTCGGCTACGAGCCGGCGGACCTCCTCGGTGAGGACGCGTTCGAGTACGTGCACCCGGACGACCGCCAACGCGTCCTCGAAGGGTTCAGGGAGTCGATCGCCGGCGACGCGGAGAATCCGACGATAGAGCACCGGCTGGAGCGCGCCGACGGCGACTACCTGTGGGTGGAGTCTGTCGGCAGCAACAGGCTCGACGACAGCGGGATCGACGGGTACGTGATCAACACGCGGGACGTCTCCGACCGGAAGGGGCGCGAGGAGAAGCTGGCCCGTCTCCGCGAGTGGACGCGGGACCTCAACTACACCCGCACGGTCGAGGAGACGACGCAGCTGGCGGTGGACGCCGCGTCGGCGATCATCGGCGCGGAGCTGAGCGGGATCCACCTAGAGAACGACGCCGGAGATGCGCTGGAGCCGATCGCGCTCGCGGAGTCGGTCCCCATGTTCTTCGACGAGCAGCCGTCGTACGACCGAGGCGGGCCGCCGGGGTCGCGCGCGGCCCTCGCGTGGGAGGCGTACCGCGGCGACGAGCCGCTCGCGATCGACGAGCTCTCCGAGTCTGACCGCCTCGACGAGGAGACGCCAGCGGAGAGTCTCGTGCTCCACCCGATCGAGGGGCACGGGCTGTTCGTCATCTCCGCGTCGGCGGCGAACGCGTTCACCGACACGGACGTCCTCATCGCCGTGATCCTGGCGAACCACCTGGAGGCCGCCCTCGACCGCGTCGACCGCGAGACGCGCTTGGAGCGGCTTCACGACGCGACGCGGAACCTGATCCGCGCGGATTCTCGAGAGGCGATCGCCGAGCGCGTCGTCGACGCCGCGGCCGAAGTGCTCGGCTTCTCCGTGACGACCGTCCGGATCCACGACGAGGACGCCGGCGGGCTGGTCCCGGTCGCCGTGTCGGAGGCCGTCGAGGCGACGCTCCCCGAGCGCGAGGTGTTCACGCCCGACGGCGGGAGCCTCAACTGGGCGGCCTACGAGGCGAACGAGGTCCGGGTGTACGACGACATCGAGACTCTCGACGCCGTCGACAACGGGACGGGGCTCCGGAGCCTGATGATCCTCCCGGCGGGCGAGTACGGGACGGTATCGATCGGCGAAACCGACCCCGGCGTCTTCGACGGGACCGACGTGTTCCTCGCGAAGATCCTCGCGACCGCCGCGGAGACGGCGTTCCAGTCGGAGGCCCGTACCGAGCGGCTCCACCGGCGGAGCGCGGAGCTAGAACGGCAGAACGACCGGCTGGAGGAGTTCGCAAGCGTGGTCTCCCACGACCTCCGAAACCCGCTCAACGTGGCGCAGGGCCGGGTAGAGCTGGCTCGAGACGACTGCGACTCGCCGCACCTGGACGCCGCGGCCGGCGCCCATGAACGGATGGACGGACTGATCAGCGACCTGCTCACTCTCGCCCGCGAGGGGGAGCGCGTGAGCGACACGGAGCTCGTTGACTTCGCGGCGGTCGTCGAGTCCTGCTGGCTGAACGTCGACACCGCGGACGCGACGCTCGCCGTCGAGACCGACCTGACGCTGCACGCCGACGAGAGCCGGCTGCAACAGCTGATCGAGAACCTGATGCGCAACAGCGTCGAGCACGGCGGCGATCGCGTCGCCGTCACGGTGGGCGGCCTGACCGACGGCGACGGGTTCTTCGTCGCAGACAACGGGCCCGGAATCCCGCCCGACGACCGGGAGGACGTGTTCGACGTCGGCTACTCGACCTCGCGGGAGGGGACTGGGTTCGGCCTCCGGATCGTCGAGCAGGTGGCGACCGCTCACGGCTGGGACGTGCGGGTCACGGACGACCCCGAGCTGGGCGGCGCCCGGTTCGAGGTGCACGGCGTCGACGTCGCGGAGCGAGCGGCGAGAAACGAGGGGCGCTGACGCCTACTCCCGGACGAGCAGTTCGATCTCGTGGCCGTCTTGATCCTTCGTGAACGCGTAGTTGTGGTCGCAGGAGGCGGGGTCGCGGTAGTCCGGCGCCTCGCGGGTCATCAGCGTCTCCCACGCCTCGTCGAGGTCGTCGACGCGGACGCAGAGGTGGCCCCAGCCGTCGCCCATCGTGTACTCGCGGCCGTCGTAGTTGTACGTGAGCTCCAGCTTCATCGCCTCCTTCGGGGCGTCCTCGGGAGCCATGAAGTAGTTCGAGAAGGTGTCCGCCTCCCAGCGGCCACCCGGCTGCTCCGTGTACTCGAACTTGCGGGTCCAGTAGCCGAGCGCCTCGTCGGCGTCCTCGACGCGGATCATCGTGTGGTCGATGCTCCACTTCTCGCCGTAGTCGCGCTTGACGATCTCGATCTCGTGGCCGTCCGGGTCCTTCACGAACGCGTAGCGGTTGCCGCACGACTCGGGGTCTCGGTAGTCCTCGACGCCCTCCGCCATCAGCTGGTCGTACGACTCCTGGAGAGCGTCCTCGGGGACGCGCACGGCGATGTGACCCCACGCGTCGCCGATCTCGTAGGTGCGGTCGCCGTGGTTGTAGGTGAGCTCTAAGAGCGCGCCGTCCTCGTGGACGTCCTCGGGGCCGAGGTAGACGTTGGTGAACGTGTCCGCCTCCCAGCGTCCCTTCTCCTCGTAGTTCAGGTGCGTCTGGAACCAGTCGAGGCTCTCCTCTAAGTCCTCGACGCGGATCATCGTGTGGTCGAAGGTTCCGTCCATAGGGGACGGATCGGCCGCTCGCCCCAAAAGCGTACTGAAGGGGGCACGGAGGACTCGGGACGCCGCCGATCCACCGGTGGGCGACGCACGCGAGATCGAATCGGCTCAGTCGGAGATAAAACGCCCACTATTATCAGTTTGTTTATTCATTTTATTATGTATAAATAGGTTCGGTGGTTTGAGTATAGCTGGCGGGTGCCACCGACAGTCGGGGTGCCGGCCGCAAACAATGTCAAACAGGACAGATCCGCCGTCGGAGTTCATCGACGGCACCGACTCGGAGAATCACACCGAACAGTTCCCGTCCGAGACGCCGCCGCGCGCCTCGACGGAGTCGACGCCACCGCGTCGAGAGTCAGCGGCGCCGAAAGGCACGTCTCCGGCCGCGGTCGGGACGACTACCGACCCCGCGCGCCTCCTCGGCGCGTTCGCGTCGGGGGCCCCGTTCATCGCGCTCGTCGCGGCCGTCGAGACGCTCATCGCGACCGTTCTGCTGGGCGTCCGGCCGACAGCCGCCCCGGTGGTCGTCGCACTGGTCACCTTCGCGGTGTACACCGTCGACCACGTCGCCGACGCCGACGCCGACGCGGCTTCGACCCCGCAGCGGGCGCTGCTCGCCCGGCGCTACGGAGACCAGCTGATGGTCGCCGCCACGCTCGCGTACGGCACCGCGGTCGCGCTCGCGGTCATCGGCGGACCGGTCGCGCTCGCGGTCACGCTGCTCCCCGGTGCGTTCTGGGTCGTGTACGCCTCCGACTGGTTGCCCGACCTCGGCCGGGCCGTCGGCGACGTCCTCGCGAGCGTCGCGCCCGACGACCAGCCCGTCGGGCGAGTCGATGCGGGGGTCACCGACGGCGGGCACAGCTACGTCCCCCGCCTGAAGGACGTGCTCGTCGTCAACTCGATCGTCGTCGCCGTGGGGTGGGCGACCGCCCTCACGTTCCTCCCGATCGCGTTCGCCGAGGCGGCGGTGGGGCCGGCCGTCCCGGTCGTCTTCGCGTACTTCCTCCTCCGGTCGTTCGTCGACGCCGAACTCCCGAACGTCCGGGACGTGGAGGCGGACGCGGCGGTCGGCGTCGAGACGCTCCCCGTCGTGCTCGGCGTCGCCCGGACCCGGCGGGTGCTGTACGGCGTCGACCTGATCGTCGCGGGCGCCGTGACGGCCGCCGCCGTCGCCGGGCTGTTCGCGTGGCCGCTCGTCGGGGCGCTCGGCGTCGGCATCGTCGCGTCGGTCTGCGTCACCGCCCTCGCCGGCCGCGTCGACGACGCCGCGGTCCTCGGCGTCGCCCCGGACTGCACTTACCTCGTCGTCGGCGCCGCGATCGCGGGGGTGTCGCTGGTCGGCTGACCGACTCCCGCCGTCCGCCCGATCGCGGCGCGGATGTCGAATCAGGGAAACAAAATGATTTATATCACCTTTACATGTAATTAAGTGTGATCGGGCTGAGTCCGCTCTCCATCGCGCTTCTCGCCGCGGTCGTGACCGGGATGTCCGCGGCGATCCTCGCGTGGCGGGAGCGGCCGGAGGCGGGGGCGACGTGGCTCGCGCTGCTCCTCTTCGGGCAGGTGTGGTGGACGACGTTCCTCGTCTTCGAGTTAGAGGCGTCGACGCTCGCCGCGAAGGCGCTCTGGTACGACGTGCAGTGGGTCGGCGTGGTAGTGGTCCCGGTCGGGTGGCTGCTGTTCGCGCTGGAGTACACGGGCCGCGACCGGTACGTGCGGCCGAGCGTCGTGGCGGCGGCCTGCGTCGCACCGGCGATAACCGTCCTCGTGGTCGCGACGGGCGACCCGTTGGGGCTCATCACCACCGACCGCGCGGTCGCCGACACCGCGGTCGGGTCGTTCCTCCGCGTCGACGTCGGTCCCTGGTACTACGTCATCGCCGGCTACACCTACCTGATGGGGCTGATCGGGTCGGTCCCGATCCTCCAGCTCGTCCGCGACGACGCCCGCCCGTTCCGGGGGCAGAGCGCGGCGCTGCTCGTGGGGACGGCGGTGCCGTGGGTGAGCAGCGTCCTCTATCTCACCGGGGCGATCCCCATCCCCGGACTCGACCCGACCCCCGTCGCGTTCGCGGCCTCCGGGGTCGCGTACCTCCTCGCGCTGTCGCGGTTCCGGCTGCTCACGCTCACGCCCGCGCCGCGCCGCCGGGCGCGCCAGCTCGTCTTCGAGCAGCTCCACGACCCCGTGTTCGTCGTCGGCACCGAGGGCCACGTGCTCGACCTGAACCGCAGCGCCGCCGACGTGTTCGAGGTCGACCGCCGAACGGCGGTCGGGGAGGCGGCCGGCGCGGTCGTACCCCGCTACGACACGCTCGACGGTGAACGGGGCGACGTCGGGCCCCTCTCGATCGTGGGACGGAACGGGCGCCGACCGTACGAGGTCACGGTGCGACGCGTGACCGACAACCACGGTCGGGCGGTCGGGCGGCTCATGGTCTTCCACGACGTTGGCGAGTATCTCGGTCAGCAGCAGCGGCTGAACGTGCTCAACAGGGTGTTTCGACACGACGTCCGGACCGAGACGAACCTGATCCACGGGTACGCCGACCGACTGACGGCCGACTCCGGAGACGAGCGCGCGCTGTCGGTCGTCAAGGAGAGCGCATCGCGGATCCTCGATCTCAGCGAGCGGACCCGGACCGCGAGCGAACTGTTCGACCCGGTCTCGGAGCCGGAGCCGCCGGTCGCGCTGTCCGCGGTCGTCGAGGAGGCGGCGGCCGACCTCCGCGAGGAGTTCCCAGACGCTCGGGTGTCGATCGACGGGGACGTGCCGGACGTGCCGGTTCCGTCGACCCTCCGCGTCGTCGCGGCGAACCTCTGTTCGAACGCGGTCGAGCACGACGACGCGGACGCGCCGTCCGTGTGGATCGAGGCGACCGTCGCGAACGGCTGGGTCGAGGTCTCCGTCGCCGACGACGGCCCGGGGATCGACCCGGCCGAGTACGAGGTCTTGGCGCAGGGCACGGAGACGCCGCTGGAACACGGCAGCGGGATCGGCCTCTGGATCGTGAAGTGGGGGATCGACGAGGTCGGCGGGAGCGTCTCCTTCGCGGAGCGGGAGCCCCGCGGGACGGCCGTCACGGTCTCCGTCCCCACCGGCGACGCGGCGCCGGCGGGCGGGGAGGAGTCGGCCGGCGCCGAGACCCACGCGTCCGCCGGCTCCGCGGGCACGGGTCGGTAGCCGCCGGCCGACGGCCGCGGGTCGGTAGGCACTAGTTCGCCACGGTCGACCCGCCGGTATGGACGCTACGTATCTCCCCTACGCGCTCCTCGCGATGGGCGCGTACGCGCTCGTCTCGCCGCTGATGCGCGTCGCGACCACGGGACCGGACGCGGTCCCGAGCGACGTCGCCGTCGTGGTCTCTAACACCCTGCTCATCTGCATGGCCGTCGGCGTGCTCGCGTACACCGGCCAGGGGTTTGCCGTCCACCTCGGGTCGCCGAAGATCCTCCACGTGCTCGCGGCCGGAGTGTTCCTCGGGATCGGCATCCTGGCGCTGTACCGGTCGCTCGCGTTGGGGCCGGTGAGCGTCGTGACGCCCATCTTCGCGATGTTCCTCGTCTTCTCGTCTGTGATCGGCTTCCTCTTCCTCGGCGAGTCGTTCACCGCCCGCAAGGCGGTCGGGATCGTCTTCGCCGCCGCGGCCGTGTACCTCGTGTCGGGCGCCTGAGATCTGTCTCCGCCTCAACGTCGCGGTCGAGTCCCCCCGATCCGGAAACGACCGCCGCGTGACGAAATCCCTTTAGCGCCCACCGGGAAAGAGGCGTACTCGCAGTGGTCCGCCTCCCGAACCCCTTCCGCGCGCTCATCTTGTACATCGGCTTCGCCCTCGCGAGGGCGGGACTGATCGACCGCCACCGGGTGGTCCGGACGACGGACCTCGCGTGGCCGCGGATCGTCACGGGGATCGCTCGAATGTCGAAGAACGCAGTCGACGTCGCGATGGTTGGCGTCGCGGTCGGCACCAGCGCGGTCGCCGGCGTCGGGTTCGCCGGGCCGTACTGGGGGCTCTCGTTCGCGATCGGCGGCGGCGTCGCCGGCGGTACCATCGCCCTGGTCTCCCAGCGGTACGGCGCGGCGGCGTACGGCGAGCTCGGCGACGCCGTGCGGTCGAGCGTCCTCCTCGTCGTGCTCGTCACGCTCCCCGTCAGCTCGGCGTTCTGGCTGTACGCGCCGGCGTTCATCGACGTCCTGAGCAGCAACGAGGCCGCGATCGCGCTCGGGGCCGACTACCTCCGCGTCGTCGGGCTCGGGGTGCCGTTCGCCACGCTCAACCTCGTCGGGAGCCGCGTCTTGGTCGGCTGCGACGACGCGTACACCGCGATGCAGGTGCGGGCGGGGGGCGCGCTCGCGAACATCGTCCTCAGCGCGCTGTTCATCTTCGGGTTCGGCTGGGGGGTCGAGGGCGCCGCGGTCGGTACCGTCCTCTCGAACGTCCTCGCCGTCGCCGGCTTCGCCGTCGGGATCGTGCGCGGTAGCGCACCCCTGATCGGCGAGTTCCCGGTCGCCATCGACCCCTTCGGCTCCTACCTGAACCCGGACATGCTCCGCGACCTCGTCGAGATCGGGCTCCCGGTCGGCGCGCGCAACCTCGTGTGGACCGCCGCGGAGTTCCCGATGCTCGCCATCCTCGACGTGTTCGGCGAGAACACGGTGGCCGCGTTCGTCATCGCACGGCGCATCTGGGGGCTCATGAACACGCCCGGCTGGGGGTTCGGGCTCGCCTCCTCAAGCCTCGTCGGACAGGAACTCGGCGGCGAGGACCCCGGGGAGGCGGAGGCGTACGCCCGCGACATCATCCGCTTCTCCGTGGCGACGTACGTCGTCTCCGCGGCGCTGATCGCCGCGTTCGCGACCGACATCGTGGTGCTGTTCGCGGAGAGCCCACAGAGCCCGGAGGTCCCGATCGCCGTGAACCTCGTGTACGCCGCCTGCGTCGCCGTCGTGTTCCAGGGCGTCTCCGGCGGGGCGGCGGGACCGCTCGACGCGGCCGGCGACACGAAGATCCCCTTCGCGAGCCAGTTTCTGGGAATGTTCTGCGTCTCGATCCCGCTCGCGTACGTCGGCGCTAACGACGTGACCCCCGCGCTCGACGTGCCCCTGACCGGGCTCACGCTCCCGGAGGTCGCGCTCCCCGCGATCGGGCTGTGGGGCCTCTACACGGCGTTCCTCGCGGAGACGACGATCCCCGCCGCGATCAACTACTGGCGGTTCCGATCCGGAAAGTGGAAGCGGATAAGCGAGGCGTATCGTCCGGGGGCGCGCGCGGACGACTGACTCCGGCGCCGCGGTCGCACCGGATCGTCGGCCCGTCCGTCCCGGACGGCCGAAAGCGTCAGCGTTTATGGCTCGCTCCGCCTCTCCGCGACAATGAGCGTTCCCTGCGTCGCCGTCGACCGCGAGCGCGGAGAGGCCGTCCGCGAGCGCCTCGCCGAGGCGGGCGTCCTCGACGGCGACCACGAGATCGCGGTCGAGGGCGACACCATCTACATCCCCGTCACGGACCCGGAAGCGGTGCCTGCCGACCTCGACGCGTCCGTCGTCGAGCGCGACGCCGCCGAGCGCGATCGCCCGCAGACGCCGACCGACGTCCTCGGATACGAGCCCTCGCTGGAGCGCCTCGGCGACATCGTCATCGTCGACGAGGACGACGACGAGCGCGCCCGCGAGATCGCCGACGCGGTGATGGCCTCCGACGTGCCCTGCGAGACGGTGCTCAACCGCGCGTCGCCGATCGAGGGCGAGCTCCGCGTCCGGCGGTGGGACGTGCTGGCCGGGAACGGCACGGAGACCGTCCACCGCGAGTACGGCCACGAGTTCCTGCTCGACGTCGCCGAGGTGTACTTCTCGCCGCGGCTCGCCACGGAGCGCCACAGCGTGATCGAGCGGGCCGAGGCGGGCGAGACCGCCGTCGACATGTTCGCGGGCGTCGGCCCCTACGCGGTGCCGTTGGCGTCCCGCGGCGCCGACGTGATCGCCTGTGACCTCAACGAGCGCGCCGTCGACTACCTCCGCGAGAACGCGGCCCGGAACGGGGTCGCCGACCGCGTGACCGCGATCGCCGGCGACGTGCGGGAGATCGCGGACGAGTACGCCGACGCGGCCGACCGGCTGGTGATGAACCTCCCGCACTCCGCCGACGCGTTCCTCGACACCGCCGTTCGGCTGGCCGGCGACGACTGCGCGGTCCACTACTACGACATTCAGCACGAGGACGACCCGTTCGGCCCCGGAGCGCGGGCGATCCGCGAGGCGGCCGGCGACGAGTACGCGGTCGACATCGAGACGGAGCGCGTCGTCCGGTCGTACGCGCCCCACGAGTACAACGTCTGCCTCGACGTCCGGCTGACGCGGCTCTGAAGCGCGGTTCGGTCGGTCGCGCCTGCGACGCCGGCGTCATCACGTGTCGGTGACTCCCCGTCGCCAGCGCCGCCGGTGGTTTCGACAGAGTGACAATTTTATAGTACTGTGGTACGTGGTATCCATCGACTATGAGCGACACAGTCGACCCGGAGGAGCGCATCGACGAGACGACCACGTGGCCCGACCTCGCAATCGGGCTCTACGACCGGCTGACCGGCCGCAACGCAGAGATCGTGTACGAGTTCGAGGACATGAGCGTCGACGTCCCCAGCGGAACCGGCGACGACGTCGAGCACGCCAACTGGCGGCTCGACGGCACCGTGCGGGTCACGACCCGTGAGCGGGACTGACGCGAGGGCGCCGCTCTCGGTCGTCACGGAGGACCTCACGCTCACCGTCGACGGCGTCGATCTCGACGTCCGCTCGACCGGCGAGCGGCTGTTCGTCGAGGTACCGACCGTCCGCGACGCGATCCGGGTCGTCCGGAGGCTACCGGAGAACGGCGACGCACGCGCCCCCGCCGCGCTGTTGACCGCGACGCGCCTCACGACCGAGGTCCGGGTCCGCGGTCGGACGGTCGCGGTGATCGGCGCGGACGCGCGCCCGGGGCGCCTCTCCCGCGAGCTCGGCGTCGCACCGGCGGAGGTGCGGGTCGCGGGCGCTCTCGGGGCCGGCGCGAGCGGTCTCTCGGCGATCGCGAGCGAGCCGCGGCGGCTCTTCGCTTAGGGGCGCGGCGAGCGTCGGACGAGCGCCGCCCCTCGCCGAGTGGCTCTCACACCGATAACTACCGAGGAGACCGGATGGACTGACCGACAGCGCGGCAGTCGTCCCGCCCGGGAACGAGCGGGTCGGGACGACACGGCCCGTCACATGACAAGAGTTCGCGGCCGTCGGAGCGTCGAGGTCAGAGGCGATTTCGCGCTTGACACGTCGGAGACGTGGGTGGACGACGGCCGCGGTGGATCGCTGATAGTGGTGACCGCCACGTCGGGTCGCCGTGGGGGAAGCGACCGACGAGAGTATCGGCACCCGGCACGGGCTTCGACCGGGCACGCACCACCGACGGAGCCGATCTCCGCCGTCGCGGCGCGACCACACTGTACTGAAGACCTGAACAAGTATTTATGTTTTTTCCTTATACACCTGTGATAGTATCGATAGAAACCGCCGCATCTAGGTAGAATTAGACTTTAACCGAGACGAACGACAACAATTTGAGGGCGCGGGGATCGAGAGATGTCGAGGGCATCGAGCCCGCGCCCGGTCCCCGAGCCGTCGTCGTTTCGGAACCCTTATTTTGCCGTTCGGGAATTGTTAGACGCGCGCCGGGGTAGCTCAGCTGGCAGAGCGATTCCTTCGTAAGGAATAGGTCGGGGGTTCAAATCCCTCCTCCGGCTTCGAGAATAACGGCTTCAATGCTTTCTACATCACTCTGTCCGTTGTTGCGTCTCGTCTGAAACTGCCTATTGCTGGCGTACTGATCGCGCTCCAAGACGGACGTTTCGGACCGAATCCGTCGTGCGTTCTGGGTGGTCGAACGCCGCCAATGAGAACCGAGGAGACGATTAAATCAAATTCATAACCCAATCCCACTCGGTTCTCAGCCGGTCTAAACTATCGGCGGAGCGCTGGTAAACGACGACTAAGACTGGTAACCAGAGTTCCCTCTCGACAATATCGACTTACGTGAGAGTCGTGAAACGTCTGGTCGAGACTGGAAACAGTCATTCCTCCAGAACTGGTCGTCAGTAACTTGGATCGCGGTCTCATCAGCCGTGATGTGACCCAGATCAGCATACGAGACCGGCTATACATCACCTTTCGAAACACTGCTGTGAACGGTAGGTAGACAGCGACCGCCACCCGATATATCGGAAATAAAGACGTTGTCTGAGAGTTAAATCACGATTAAACGGAGCCAGATACCGAGCTTCATTGCAGGCTCGCGTGTGATCTCTCGCTCCGGGAATACAGCTCGTAGAACACGCTAGAGTTGTTGAGGCGGACGATCTCAAGCATAGACCAGTCAAAGATCGGACCGCCTCACTCCACTTTCCTATCTGAACTCTATCCAGAGAATTTAAGATTAAATTGTGTATAACAAATACTTTGAGTTCAATTCACACTTTCATGGGGCAACCGATCGTGATAGGCATCGCAGGGCTAATTGAGATTCTGCGTCCATACGCAGAGCTGATTCTTCCGATGGTGTTTTGTGGGTTCTTCTTACTGAGCGCGCTGGCAGTGATATTCTCTGACCGGCAATACGTCACGAAATCGTACTTAGCGGGATTTCTCATCGTTCTCTTACTGTTCCAAACAGTCATTCCGATCACCATCAGCCCGTTCATAAACTGGCATAAGTTTTCGGAGCCGAAGCCGATCGAATCGACCGAGTACGAGATTCGCGTCGTCGACGCGAACGGACAGGAGATCAAAGTCGATGAAAAGGCGCTATTAGCGCACGACGGTATTTACCCCCTGCCTGCGGAACGACTCGTTTCGAACGAATCGAGCGAGGAGGATCAGGAGATCGCCCGGTGGCTACTCGATCGGACAAATACGTATCGCACAGCGGTGGAGCGCGGACACCCGACTCGAGGAACGGTACCGTCCGACGTTTGGAACAATCCCCGTCGTCTGTACCGTTTCCCGGCACACAGTTCCGGCGGGTGGACGGCGGAGGAGTTGAGTGGGTACTCTGAGTTTGTCGGAATCCGCGTATATCAAGTTCGAACGGTAACCTCCACCGACGGAACGGAAATCACCTCCCGGTCCGAAGAGTTGGTTTTGGAGCTGTACCCGGAACGAGGCGCCGATAACGCGACGAGGATGAACTAACGATGTTCGTCAACTACGCTTCAGATCCTGAACGCGACTCGCCGATAAATCTCACAGCGGCCCGGGGGATCACCGGCTTCTGGCTCGTCTGGAAGACGGCCATGTATGACTGGCCGCTCTTCCTCACGGTCCCGTATTACCAGACTCCGGAGTACGCCTGGGCTGTGCCGCCGGTTGCACCTGGATTGATCCTGACCGTCGAAAAGTGGCTCCTGATCGGTCTCCTCGTCGGATTCGTCGTCGGATATCGGATCCGATTCACGGCAGTCACCGGCGCACTTCTTCTGGCTCATCTGGCAGTGGTTCGAGCGACGCTCGTCGGCAGCGGGGAGACGGAAGCGCTCTATATCGGCGTCTACTTTCTGATCCTGTTCGCGCTGTTCCACGACTCGGAGGGCCTGTCCGTCGATTTCTTCCGCCGAACCAAACACGAGTCACTTGAGACGCTCAGACACCGTCTCGAATCCGACGGGGCGTCCTACAGGATGCCTGCGCTCAAGTGGTGCCTCATCGTCATCGCGATTATTTACTTCGGAGCCGGATACGACAAGGTGTTCCACGACGGGCTCCTGAATCCGAGCCTCGAGTTCGCGGCCGCTGATAACCTCGCTCGGATCGTCACCACGTACCGACCGGACGGTCCGCTAAAGTTCGTCGCGGAGTACCCGCTGCTCACGCGCACAGCGGGAATCGGAACGCTAGTGTTAGAACTCGGGTTCCTCATCGCGGTCCTCGCAAAAATCAGTATCACACCGATAATACTTGGACTACTGTCGTTCACCGCCTCCAATCGCCTGTTGCTCGGAATTCACTTCGTTGACGTGTACTTCATTCTACTCCTGTTCGCGAGCTGGGACATCGGATTCAAACGTCTCATCAGGCACCGAGGGATCACAGTCGTGTTCGACGAACAGTGCCGCACCTGTATGCGTGCTCTCACCCCGTTTGCGCTTCTCGACGTCTCGGACAGTATAGAATTTTATTCACAGAGCGAGGCCCCGAGTCGGTACGCTCAGCGGACCGACATCGATATGTCCAGTGGTGTGTGCGTGTTCCGAGACGGTGATCGGTACGAGGGGTACGATGCGGGTCGCGAACTTCTTGACCAGTATCGTTGTTTCGTCCCAATCGTTTGGGTCATGCGTCTTTCGTTCGTCGAACACGTCACCGCTCGAGTCTACGGATACGTCGCGCGAAAGGGCGACCGAAACATCGCGTGAAATGATCGGAACAGCGGAAACGACCCATGACTCAGGTCCGTCGTTTGGTGATCCGTGCCGTCACGACACCGGCGGCGACGAGCATAGCGCCGATGAGGGCGTTCAACGCGAGTCCGAGCGATTCGCCGGCGGCCGCGTTCACGACCCCGAGGTACAGGAAGAACACTGCGGCAACGGCGTGGAGGGTGAAGACGCCGGTCGGCGCGTTCGCTCCGAGATTGAAACCGATTTCCATACGTTCTATACGTCGATTCGGGTGAAAAAGGAACGGATTCCGGGTCGTTCGTTCGTCTGCCCTCAACTCCGCGGCGACCCGGAACCGACGCATTGGCGGGCCGTTGACGCCGAGCACGGTTCGGAACGCGATCTGATCGCACGTTCATCCGATCGCGTTAAGAATGCACTATTCTATAAAGAATAATAGGATCGAATCTATGTTACTTGGTACCATTTCCACTATTATGCGACCAGAATCAGAGAGCGACGGACGAGAACTGTACGAATGTTTCGAATGCGGGGCGCGAACGGACTCCGGCGGCACGTGTGAGTGCGGCGGCGAGCTCAAGCACCTCGGGCGGTCACGGGACCTCTGACGAGGGGGAGACGCGTCACTCGCCGCCTTCGTTCGCTGTTCGGTCGGTGTCGCCGGCGGCGTCGCCCTCGCCGGCCGCGTCGTATCCGGGCAGCGAGAGCACGTTCTCGCGGCCGAGCCGGAACCCGTCGAGGTCCCCCTCGTCCGGAAGCCCCGTCACGACTTGGCTGGTCTTGGCGGCGGTCCAGTCCAGCTCCTCGGCGACCCGTTTCTGTTTCATCCGACCGCCGTTCTCCTCGACGAGTCGGATCACCTGCTCCTCGTTGCTCAGCAGGTCCTCGTCGACCGGCGGCGCCGCCACGTCGGCGTCCTCGTCCGCGGCGGCGCTCGGCTCGCTCTTCTCGGCGTCCGGGCCGCCGGTCGCGTCGTTCTCGCCCGATCCGGCCGCGGTCGAGACGCTCGCGCCGTCGGCCGCGGTCGAAGTGGCCGCTCCGGACTCTGCCGGTTTCGACGTCGCCACCGGCGCCTCGCCCGAAGCCGACGCCCCCCACGGGCGGCGGCGGTAGCCGACCACGGCGACGACCGCCACGAGCAGTCCGAGGGCGACGAACGGGAGCAGCCCGGCGGCGAGTCCCTCCGGTTCGATCGTCACGCGCGGTTCCCCCTCGGTGAAGTCGACCGGCCCCTGCCAGACGACGGCGTCGTCACGGGTCTCCGTCGGGGTCGGGGACGCCTCGCCGAGTCGGTACCCGTCTTCCCACGAGACGATGAGCGACGTGCTCTCGTCGAGGAACAGCGCGTCGACGGCGTCCCCCACGAGGAGTCGGTCGCCGTCGACGGCCGCGAAGTTGCTCCACTCGAACCGGTACGTCAGGACGCCGTACGACTGCGGGAGTTCGCGTCGCTCGGCGCTCACGCTGACGTTCGTGACGTTCATCTCGCGGCCCGTCGCGTTCTCGGCGGCCCCCGCAGTCGTGCGCATCCGCTCGCCGAACCGGCTCGTGTACGCGTCCGGGTCCGACTCCACGTCGGCGCGGAGCTCCTCGAAGGCCTGCTCCTCGTCGTCGTCCGCGAGGCGGATCCGGTACTGGGTCTCCCAGACCGCGTCGCCGTCGGGTTCGACTGTGACCGCTATCAGGACGTCGTCCGGGCTGACGTCCATCTGATCGAAGCCGCCGGACGGGAGCCCCGCCCCGGTCTGTGCGGCCCCGACCGACGCGAGGCCGGCGCTGGCGACGAGCGCGACGACGAGAAGGAGTACCGTTCGCTGCACGGGCGGACAGTTACGAGGCTCGGATAAATCGCTTCCTATCTTCAAAACGAGACCGCCCGCGATTCGGGCGGCTCGGCGGGCGCGCGACGGAGCCGCTCGGCTCCGTCTCGGTCGCCTCGGACCGCGGCCGGAGCCGCCGCGACTCAGCCATCGACACCGCCGACGACCCCTCGAAAGAAGTCGGTGCCGTCCGTCAGCGATCCGGCGAGACGGTCAGCGACGGCGTCGACGGCGCTCACGGCGCTGGCACCGGGGACTGAGTCGTTACCGGCGCCGCGGTCGTCGCCGGCGCCGCGGTCGTCGCCGGCGCCGCGGTCGTCGCCGGCGGGCGCGGACCCCCCGTCGCCCTGAGCGGTCGCGTTCCCTCCGTCCGCACCGTCACTGCGGTCGCCGCCGTCACCGCGACCGGCCCCCTCGTTCGCGTTCCCCGAACCGTCCGTCGGCGTCCCGACCGCGTTCGTCGAGTCGCCGGTCGCGTTCGTCGCGTTGCCGTCGGCGTCACTCCCGTCGCCGCGGTCGGGCGGACCCTCGCCGGCCGTCCCGTCACCGGTCCCGGGAACGCCGTCGCCGCCGTCGCCCCCCTCACCGGGACCCGGATCGCTCTCTGGACCCGCGTTCTCAGGCGGGCCGCGTCGCTCGGCCGCCAACGGCCCACCGACGTCGTTTCCGGCGACGCCGCGGGCGATCGCCGCGACCTCCGGGCCGCTCGCCTCGTTGGCGCGCTCGCGAAGCTCGCCGAGTCGCTCCTCATCGAGGCCGCGGTCCGCCCGAACCGACTCGGGGGGATCGCGGGCGACGTCGGCGCTTCGGTTCGCCTCGCGCTTGACCGTCTCCGCCCGGGCGCCGAGCTCCGCCATCCGCGCGGCGAACTCGCCTTGAGTCAGTTCACCGGCGTCGCGGCGCTCGCGGAGTTCTCGCTGCCGCCGCTCGATATCGGTCAGTCGCCCCTCGGTCCGGTTCAACCGCTCCTCGACTAGGTCGGCCCGGTCCTCAGCGTTCTCCGTCCGGTTGAGTGCTACCTCGAACGCCCGCGAATCGACTTCGCCGGCTATCTCGGCCCGCTGGACCCCTATCACGCCTGAAAGGCGCTCACCGGGGCTGATGTCGGTCACGTTCGCCGTCTCGTTGCCCTCGGCCGTCTCGTTCGTCGCCCCCGGGTCCCCCTGCGCGACGGCCGTCCCGACCGGGCCGGCCGCGGCGATCCCGACGACGCCGACTACCGCGAACGCGACGACGAGGAGCGCGATACCTCGGTTCATCACCTGACGGTAGGCGACGTATCCGTATATAAACCGATCTCCGTTAAGTCGGATCAACGCGGATTAAACGCGGGACGGCGGCGGGGTGTTCACGAGCGGGCTCGCGGACCGTGCGAGTACCGGCGACGACGCCGGGGAGCGTCGTCGGCTCTACGCCTCAGTACGACTTCGCGAAGTAGGCGGTCCGTTCGGCGTCCTCGCCGCAGATCGCACACGTCTCGTCGCCCTCGCCGTCGACGAGCGGGTCGTCGTCCTCGAACGGGACCATCACGATCTCGGCGGCCATCGGCTCCTTGATCGGCTCCTCGCAGGCCTCGTCGCCGCACCACGGCGTCTTCACGTAGCCGCCGTGCTGGCCGAGCGTCCCGAGGATCTCGGCGCGGTCCTCGGCCTCGCGGACCTCGCCGTCGAGCGTCTCCTCCGCGGCCGCGTACAGCTTCGCGTACACCTCGTCGAGGTGGTCGCGGACCGTGTCGACGACGCCCTCGCGGTCCTCGACGACGCTCTCCCCGTCGGGGCGGTGAACGAGCGTGAGCTCGCCGTCCTCGACCTCGTGGGGGCCGATCTCAATCCGGATCGGGATCCCGTTGAGCTCGTGTTCGTTGAACTTGAAGCCGGGGTTGCGCTCGTCGCGGTCGTCGAGCTCGACGCGGACGACCGCCGCGTCGAGGTCGTCGGCGACGCCCTCGGCGTACTCCAGTACGTCGTCTTTCGTGTCCTCCTGCCAGATCGGGACGACGACGACCTGCTCGGGGGCGACGCCGGGCGGGAGCACGAGCCCCTGCTCGTCGGAGTGGGTCATGATCAGCGCGCCGAGCGCGCGCCACGAGAGCCCCCACGAGGTGGTGTGCGCGAGCCGCTCCTCCTCGTCCTCGTCGGAGAAGGTGATGTCGAACGCCTCCGCGAACGACTGTCCGAGGTGGTGGGAGGTCGCCCCCTGCACCGACTTCCCGTCGGGCATCAGCGCCTCGACGGTCGTCGTCGTGTCCGCGCCGGGGAACTTGTCGTGGTCGGGCTTCTGTCCCTTCAGGACGGGCATCGCCAGCAGGTCCTCGTAGACGGACTCGTACTGGTCGAGCCGCGTCATGGTCTCGTCCCACGCGTCCTCGCTCGTCGCGTGCGCGGTGTGGCCCTCCTGCCAGAGGAACTCCTTCGTGCGGAAGAACGGCTTCGTCTCCGTCGCCTCCCAGCGCACGACCGAGCACCACTGGTTCACGCGCAGCGGGAGGTCGCGGTGGCTCCGCACCCACTGGCTGATGTACGGCGTGATGATCGACTCGGAGGTGGGGCGGACGGCGAGCCGCTCTTCGAGCTCCTTCGTGCCCGCCTGGGTCACCCACGCGACCTCGGGGTCGAACCCCTCGACGATGTCCTTCTCCCGTTCGAGGTACGACTCGGGAATGAAGAGGGGGAAGTAGGCGTTCTGGACGCCGGTCTCCTTGAACTTCGCGTCGAGGAACCCCTGCAGGCGCTCCCAGACGGCGTACGCGCGCGGCCGGGTGACGATGAACCCGCTCATCCCGTCGGGGCCGTAGTCGGCCAGCCCGGCCTTCTGTACGACTTCGGCGTACCACTCGCCGGTGTTGTGTGACTTGGACTCGGTGATACCGAGTTCTTGGTCGTCGTCGCTCATTGTCGTGTGAAGGGTCGGTCGCGGGCTTAAAACGTCCGAAGCCGTGCGGGCCGTTGGGACGCGATGGGCCGGACGCGGCGGGCCGAATGCGGCGTCTCCCTCGCCGCCGCCGATCGTTTCAGACCGCAGGAACGCGGAGAAACGTTAACCCCTTCCCGGCGCCTACGGCCGGTATGGACCTGTCGGGGCTGCGTCGGTACACGCCCGAGAAAGTGACTCGGGCGCGCCGCGAGGCGGCGGTGCTGGCGCCCGTCGTCGAGCGCGGCGGCGAGGCCCACCTGCTGTTCACGAAGCGCGCCGCACACCTCGGGGAACACCCGGGGCAGATGAGCTTCCCCGGGGGCGGCCGCGAGCCGATCGACCGGACCCTGACCGACACCGCCCTCCGCGAGGCGAACGAGGAGGTCGGGATGCGGCCCGACGAGGTCGACGTCGTCGGGCGGCTCGACGACACGCGGACCTCCTCGGCCTACCGGATCGGGCCGTTCGTCGGCGTCGCGCCCGACCGGGAGTACGTCCCCGACGAGTCGGAGGTGGCCGAGGTCGCGGTCCTCCCCGTAAGCGGGCTGACCGACGCCGCGAACTACGAGTCGGAGCGTCGCATCGGCCACCCGGAGTACGGCGACCACCGAGTCCACTTCTTCCACGTCGACGGCTACACCGTCTGGGGCGTGACGGGTCGGATGGTCGTGCAGCTGCTGGAGCGCACGACCGACTGGCGCGCCCCCGAGGAGGTCGACCGAGTCGTCGGAGCGGACGCGGAGCTCCCGATCTGAGGCCGGTCCCGAACGTGCGATTTTAGTACGTACCAGCAAAATCCGCCGGTGTGTCCGAACTGGTGGAGACCCTCCGCGGCGTCGACGGCGCCGAGGCTCGCGTGATAGCCTCTCTCGACTCCCTCGATTTCACGGTCGAGTACATCCGAGCTGACTTGGAGTCGCGCTACTCCGACCGGGACCTCGAATCTGCGTATCGGCTGATCATGGCGAGTCAGGTCACCGGCGACGAGTTCAGGGAGCTCATCGACGAGGAGTTCGAGGCCCAGACGCTGTTCTTCGAGAACGTCGTCGTGCTCGTGTTGCCCGCGGCGCGCTACGAGGCCGTCTTCGCGTCGTTCGATCGCGAGGACCCGTTCCCGACCACCGACCTGATCGACGCCGCCGGCCGGCTCTGACCGGACCGGACGAGGGACCCGCGTTCACTGCTCAACTCGGCCTCGTTTCGTCTCAGTCCGTATCGCTTCGTCTCAGTCCGCATCGCCTCGCCTCGCACCGCCTCACTCCGCCGGTTCGACGGCCAGCCGCAGCGCGACCGGCGCGCCCTCGGCGAGCGCGGCGACGAGGTCGCGGTCGAGGTCGGCGGCCGCCCCGTCGCCGTCGACCAGGATCGTGCGCTCGTCGTCGGTGTAGTCGCTCGTCCGTCCGACCATCGAGCGGTCGTCGAGGAGCGTCAGGTCGGGGTCGCCGCGTCCGGCGATCCGGTCGACGTGCGCCGGGGCCGCGAGGTCGACCGCCTCGTCGCCCGGCTCCCCGACGGCGATCGTCGCAGAGACGGTCGCGTCCGCGTCTCGACACGCCTCTCGGAACGACGCCGAGAAGTCGCGGGGCGCGCGTTCGGCCGCGACGCCGACGATGCAGTCGCCGGCGGGCGTGAGCCAGTCGTCCGTCGTGAACTCGAACGTGCTCGCGTGCTCGGCGGTGACGTGCTCGTGGCCGGCCGCGCGAACGACCTCGACAAGGGGGTCGTCGTCGGCGTCGTCGCCGTCGTCGATTTCGCTCTCGGCGTCGCTCATGCTCGTCGGGTCGGCGGTGCCGCGACAAGTGACCGTCGGTTCAGACGTCCGCGCCCTCGGCGAGCGCGGGGATCAGCCGAGCCGGGTTCTTCGCGAACACGCGGCGCATCAGGTCCTCGGAGACGTCGAGCGTGAGCACCTCCATCACGCCGACGTTCGGGTGGACGTCCGGCGCGCCGGAGCCGAAGAGGACGCGGTCCGGGTGCTCCAAGACGCCGCGTTCGAGCACCTCTCGGTAGCGCACGGCGCTCGTGTCGACGTAGAGCCGGTCGTGATCGTCGAGCAGGTCGAGGGTCTCGTTCATCAGGTCGGCGTCGAGCGGGTAGCCGCCGAAGCTCGCGAGGACGACCGGGAGGTCGTAGTCGAGCAGCTCGCGCTCGACCGCCTCGGGCGGGAACTCCCTGCCGGCGTGGACGATGAGCGGGAGGTCGGCCGCCTCAAGCCGCCGCAACACGTCCTCGTTCGGGAGCCCGTCGACGTGGGGGACGAGCGTGAACCCGTGGAACCGGTCGTCGTAGGAGTACTGCTCGACGTCGTCCGGGCGGGCGTGGTGGTCGTCGCGCTCGGCGTAGAGGTTCCGGATCGCCGGAAGGGGGCCGGTCCCCGGATCGCGCGGGCCGTTGAGCCGGGCGAACGCGACGAACGGCCGGTCGATCGAGAGCCGCGCGACCGCGTTGTTCGCGCGGAGGTAGCTCCGGCCGGGCGAACGGCGACCGGGGCTCGCGACCGCGCGCACGACGCCCGCTTGGAGCATCTCGCGCTCCAACCGCTCGGGGGAGATGTCCCGGCCGTGCGTGGCGACCGAGGACTCGTCGGGGTCCAGCGTCGCGCGGGTGTCGACGATCCGGAAGTCGTGTTCCAGCCCGAGCATCTATCGGCCCGTCTCGGGGGATCCGCATGTGCCTGTCGGTCTCACGCCGGATCGCTCCGCGAATCCGGACCGGACCGCGGCGCGGGCGCCGGACGCGACGGCGACGCGCGCCGGACCAATACTGAAGGGCCGTCGCCGCGGTGGGCCGGCATGGAACTCGTCGAAGCCACCGAGGGCGACCTCGACGCGCTCGTCGAGCGGTGGTACGACCTCGCGACGTCGACGGTATCGTACTCGGAGCTGAACGAACTCGCATACGCCGACGCGAGCGAGGTCCCGGACGAGGGGTTTCGCGAGCACCTCGAGGACCCGTCGACGACCGATTACCTCGTCTCCGTCGACGGCGACACCGTCGGGTTCGTGACGCTCGAAACGGGTCACCGTCCCTCCCGAGCGCGGTCCCGGTACCTGAAGATCGTGAACCTCGCCGTCGACGAGGAGCACCGAAACCGGGGCTACGGCGCGGCGGTCGTGGAGCGCGTGCGGGCGATGGCTGGCGACCGCGACTGCGACTACCTCACCGTCTCCTGCGAGTGGGACAACGACGGCGCGCGACGGTTCTATCGCGACGCGGGGTTCGAGCCGAAGCAGGTGACGTAAGCGCAGCGGGTGGAGTGAGACCGACGGCGGCCCCCGGCGGTCTCAGTTCGTGCTGACGATCCGTATCACGTCGCCCTCGCTCAGCTCGTGGCTCTCGCCGATCCGCCGCGAGGAGCGCGCGTCGACCGCGTGGAGGTACCCCTCACCGATATCGGTGTGGACCGCGTACGCCAAGTCCGGCGGCGTCGCCCCCGACGGGAGGAGGAACGCGTCGGGGAGGACGTTCCCCGTCCCGTCCGTCCACTTCGAGGCGTCCTGCACCGGGTAGACGGTGATGCGATCGAGCAGGTCGTAGACGGCGGCGTTCAGCGCGGTCTGGACCCCGGTGCCGCCGTGTTCGTCCATCACGCCGCGGATCGCGTCGAGCCCCTCCCGCTGCCCGTCTGAGAGCTCGTCGAGGATCTCGAACTCCTCGTCGCCCGGGTCGTAGTCGACGACGCCCGCCTCGGCCGCGCGTCGGAGGCCCAGCTCGCCGTCCGCCGTCGCCGGAACGACGGGCTTGTCCGTTCCCTCGCGGATCCGGTCGAGGGCGCCGTCGGGCGCGGCGTCGATCTTATTCGCGACGACGACGATCGGCTTGGTTCGCCGGCGGGTCGCCCGCGCGAGCGCCTCGCGGTCCTCGCCGGTCCACGCCTTCGGGTCGTCCGGGTACTCCAGCCCGCGGAGGACCGCCGTCACGTCGTGTTCGGTCGCGCCGAACCCGGTCAACAGGTCCGTGATCGACGCTTCCAGGTCGAAGTCGGGCGAGCGCGACTTGCGCTCGACGCCCTCCCAGTTGCGGTCGACGATGCCCGCGAGCCACAGGTCCATCTCCTCTTCGACGAAGTCCACGTCGTCGAGGGGGTCGTGCGAGCCGACTGCCACCGGTTCGCCCTCCGCGTTCGTCGCGCCCGAGGCGTCGACGACGTTCAACACGACGTCCGCGTTCGTCAGTTCGTCGAGGAACTGATTTCCGAGCCCCTTCCCCTCGTGGGCGCCGGGGACGAGCCCGGCCACGTCGAGGAGCTCGACGGGGACGTACCGCTTCCCGTCGCGGCAGTTCTCGTTGCCGCACCGCTCCTCGCGGTCGAGACACGGGCACTCTGTCCGGACGTGCGTGACCCCGCGGTTCGCGTCGATCGTCGTGAACGGGTAGTTCGCGACGTCGACGTCGGCCATCGTCGCGGCCGTGTAGAACGTGGACTTCCCGGCGTTCGGCTTCCCCGCCAACGCGACCGTGATCATGGTCGAGGGTCGCGGCGCGGCGAAAAGCGCCTTTCGGTCGCACGCGCCGCGGTCGGCGTTCCTCCGCCGTCACCACCGCGCGGGGGTCACGGGAACTCGACGAGGTCGTCGTCGACGCCCCGGAGGCTCTCCGCGAGCCGCGAGTCCCGCGGCACGGCGTCGAGGAACGCCGCGGAGCCGAACGGGACGTCGCCGTTGACCGACACCATCCCGAGGTCGGCGGGATCGCCGTCGAGTCCGGTGAGGAACGCGACCGTGCGGACCGCCGGGACGTCGTCGACGCGGGCCGCGACGTCGACCGACCCGTACAGCGACCGGTGCGTGGCGACGTGGTGAACGCAGGTCGGCGTGGGCGCGAAACAGAGGAGATAGCGCGCGCCCGGCTCGGTGCGGCCCAGCTTCGGTCGGATCGCGTGCCGTTCGTCGGCGTGGAAGTACCGCTCCATGCGCCGGTACTGCCGCAGGACCTCGTTCGCGCCGGTCGCCCGGCGCACGGCGGCGTCGCCCTTGAGTTCGATCACGTGGTCGACCCGCTCGGGCGTCCGCAGCCGGACGTACGCGTCGACCACGCCGCGTCGCCCCTCGGCGTCGTACGGCTCCTCCAGCCGGACCTCGAGGTCGTCGTGGGCGGCCGCGTAGTGGTCGACCACGGCGGTCGCCAGCTCGTCTTCCCGCATACGTCCCGTTCAGGGCGCCGGCGGGGAATAAATCCGCCGACGGCGCGGTCCCGGCCGACCGGCAGAGGGGCTACTTAACCCCTGCGGCCGTTCCGGCGATCCGGTGTGTATCAAGAGGTTTGTAAGGCTCGACGGCGTATCTAAGCTGATGTCTGATAAGCTGAGTAGACGGCGGTACGTCGCCGGAACCGGAGCCGCGCTCGCCCTCGGAACGATCGCCGGCTGTTCCGGCGGCGGAGGGGACAGCGGAGACGGCTCCGACGGCGGAGACGGCTCCGACGGCGGCGACTCGGGCGGCTCCGGGGAGGCGCGCGACGACGTCCCGAGCGAGATCGACGACTACCTCGCGGACGCCCGGATGTACGACGGCACCATCGCGGACTACACCGGACAGGACCAGGTCACCGTCTCCGTCGGCGCCGGCGAGGGGCTGGCGTTCGACCCGGCGGCGATCCGGATCACCTCCAGCACGACCGTCGTCTGGGAGTGGACCGGCGAGGGCGGCGCCCACAACGTCGCCTCCGTAGAGGGGTCCGAGTCCGACTTCGACAGCGGGAGCGCGGTCAGCGAGGAGGGGACGACCTTCGAGCAGTCGTTCGACAACACCGGCATCCAGCTGTACAAGTGTACGCCCCACGAGGGGGTCGGGATGCTCGGCGGCATCGAAGTCGTCGAGAGCTAACGCCGCACTGCGCGCTCCTCAGTAGGCGTTCGATTTTTCCGAGGCGCGACGGCGACGACACCCGTAGCGGAAGCACCGGTCAGGTCGAATCGCCGGCATCGGCGTCGGACTCACGGGAGGAACGACCAGCGCACGTCGACGATGCGGTCGTGCTCGCTCGTCACGGTCGGGCGAGCGAGGTGGTCGTTCGCGTTGACGCCGGCCTCCGCCAGTCCGGTGAGGGCGTCTTCGAGAGACCGGTCCGAGCGCTCGACCGCGGAGTCGCGCTCGTAGGGGGCGTCGATCGGCTCGTCGGGCGCGTTCGCGAGGTCGACCCCGGCGGCGAGGTCGCCGCCGATGGCGCGCGGCGGCTGGTGGAAGCGCCAGTCGCCGACCGCGAGGAACAGCCAGACGTCGCCGTTGATCGCGTGGTACTCGCCGGTGACGTGCGCGTCCTCGTGGGCGACGATACGTGAAAGGACAGCCGTCTTCGTCCGGTAGAGAGCGTCTTTCCGGGCGGAACGGACGTTGCTCTCGGTGACGTCGCCGCGGTCGTAGGCGGCCGTCGCCTCGTCGGCGAACTGTTTCGCGACCTTGTTGACCACGTACAGCGATTCGAGCAGGTCGTCCGTCGGTTCGAGCGGGTCCACGGTGATGCCTCGGGGAGTGATCGCCGTGAGGTCGGCGCGTCGAGGCCAAAGGCGTTTCGGGGTCGTGCGGGCCTCGAACGCGCCGCCGCCCGGTCGGATGGTTAATTCTTTAAGCACGCGGCCGAACGCTCATTCAAGCAATGTCGGACGACTCGCTCAAACTGTACACAGCGATCTACGTCGCGCTCCTGGTCGCGGCGACGCTGAACTTCGTTCTCTTCGAGGCCGAGTTCCTCAACTTCACGTACGCCCAGGCGCTCGGCGGGACGCTGGTGATCGCGACCGTCAAGACGCTCCTCATCGTCGCCTACTTCCAGCACCTCCGGTGGGAGAACCGCTCGCTCAGCTACGTGATGGCGCTCGCGCTCGCGCTCACGATGCTGCTGATGGCCGCGGCGACCTACTCCATCTCTTAACCCCGCCGTCTCTTCGGTCCCCGGCACGCTCGCTTCTGCTCCGCTCCGTCCCGTCGAGCCGCCGCGCTCGTTCTCTCCGCTCCGAGTCACGACCGTACCGACCCGGCAGTTCTGACACGTTCGGCCGTGTTTTTTGTAGTCGTATGCGAACGGTACAGTATGGAACTCCGCGACGCCACCGCAGCCGACGTCGACGCGATCCGGGAAGTCGCCCGCGAATCACTGCTCGCCTCCTACGGGCACGCGGTCGACGAGGCGCTGCTCGCCGAGGCGGTCGACGAGTGGTACGACCCCGACGACCTCGTCGCGGACATCGGCGACGAGGGGACCGTGTGTCCCGTCGCCGTCGTTGACGAGGACGTGGTCGGGTTCGCCGAGAGCTACGTCGTCGGCCGCCGCGAGCGGGTCGGGGAGATCGACTGGCTCCACGTCCACCCCGACCACCGCGGCTCCGGCTTCGGCTCCGCGCTCCTCGAACGCGTCGAGGCGGAGCTCCAGGAGGCGGACGTCGACCGCATCGAGGCGCGCGTGCTCGTCGCCAACGAGGCCGGCACCGCGTTCTACGAGGCCGAGGGGTACGAGCTCGTCGGGGAGCGCCGGGTGGAGATCGGCGAGGAGACGTTCGACGAGCGCGAGTACCGCAAACAGGTCAGTCGCCTGACCGGCATCTCCGAGGGCGTCGTGGAGACGGGCACCGGCGACACCGTTTACGTCGCCTTCGACGAGAGCGAGCGCGGCTCCGAGGGCCCCTTCTACGTCGCGTACTCCGACCCCGAGCGGGAGCGGCGCTACGGCTACTTCTGCGGGAACTGCGAGGGAACGGACGTCGCCATCGACACGATGGACCGCATGGAGTGCGGCGACTGCGGGAACCGGCGGAAGCCGTCGCGCTGGGACGCCGCCTACTGAGCCGCGCGCGGCGATCGACCGATCGGTACGCGACGAGCCGGCCGACCTACAGCGTCTCTTTCACGCCTAACACGCGCTCTTCAGCCTCGCGACCGGGGTCCCACTCGCTTCCGTCTCGGTCGGTCTCCCGGTGTTCGGCGACGGTCCGCGCCATCGCCTCGTCGACGGGCGTCGACTCCCAGCCGAGACCGGCGAGCGCGCACGTGTCGAGCAGGTGCGGGTACTCCCTGTAGAGCGTGAAGTCGTCCGGTTCGAGCCCGCCGGCCGCGAGCGCGTCCCCGCTCGCGGGTACGACCTCGCAGTCGGTCCCGGCGGCCTCGGCGATCGCCTCCAGCGTCTCTTCGAGGGTGAGCGCTCGCCGGTCGCCGACGTTGTAGGCCGAGCCCGGCTCGCCGCGCTCGGCGGCGATCCGGAGCGCGCTCGCGACGTCTTCGACGTACGCGCGGTGCCAGAGGTTCTGGCCGTCGCCCGGGACGACCACGCGGTCGTGCGAGAGGACGCGGTCGATCCAGTAGTCGAGCCGCTCCGTGTAGTCGTACGGGCCGTAGACGATACAAGGGCGGACCGCGGTCGCGTTGACTCCCGCCTCGGCGGCGTCGAACACGGTCCGATCGCCTTCGGCCTTCCGGTTGCCGTACGTCTCCATGCTCTCGTCGGCCGCCTGTTCGGGGGAGCACGGGTGCAGCGGCGTCTCCCCCTCTCGCTTCGGGATCTCCTCGGCGGCGTAGCTCGAGCCCGACGAGACGTACACGTAGCCGTCGACGTCGGCGAACACGTCGACCGCGGTCTCCACGTCGCCGGGGTGGTAGGCGACGCAGTCGATCACGATTTCGGGCTCCGCGGAGAGCTTCGCCGTCCGGAGGTCGCGCTCGTTCGTCCGATCGCCCTCGACGTGCGTGACGCGGTCGTCGTCCGAGAACGGGTTCTCGTGGTTCCCGCGGTTCAGCATCGCCACCTCGTAGCCGTTCGCGAGCAGATCGGAGACGGTGTGTCGCCCGATGAACCGCGTGCCGCCGATGACGAGCGCCGTGTCGGTCATATCCTCTCTCGGTCCAGCGAGTTCAAAAGCGTGACCGAACCGGAACCCGGCGTGCGGAGGCGACGACCGGAGTTCGGTCGTCGCGGTTCGCGCGCGGCCCGTCGCCGCGCCAGCGCCGGTAGAGCAGGTACGCGATCCCGAGCCCGAGGAACCACGTGCCGACCCCGAACAGCGCGAACCCGATCCCGATCAGGAACTCTCCGGCCGGGAGTCCGAACATATCACGACTCGGCGTCTCGGCCACATAAACGCTCCGAGCGAGGGGCAGTTACACGGTCCCGGCGCGCGAACGTCGCCCCATGACAGACCGCAGTCGACGCCGACCGTGGCTCGCGGCCGTGCTCGCGCTCGTCGTCTCCGGCCTCGGACACGCGTACCTCCGCCGGTGGGGGCGCGCGCTCGGGTGGTACGTCGCGGTGACCGCGACGCTCGTCGTTATCGTGCCCGACGCGGCGGTGGAGGGACTCATCGCCGGCGACGCGCCGCCGGTCGCCGACGTCGCGCCGGCACTGCTCGTCGTCGCCGCCAGCGTGATCGACGCGTACGTCCTCGCGCTTCGGAACAACCGCGATCACGAACGCGAGCGACGCTCGGCGGCCGCGGAGCGGGCCCGGCCGGAAGCCTCCTCCGGGCGAACGGAGGCCGCGGCACCGCCCGACAGCTCCGGTCAGCCGACGGCCGACCGCGACGGAGAGCCCGACGCGATGTCGTGTCCGCACTGCGGCCGCGAGACCGACCCGTCGTTCGACTTCTGTCAGTGGTGTGCCGAGCCGGTCCCCGAGTGAGAGCCGCGCGGCGTACGGCGCGGGCTATCGGGCGCGGTCGAACGAGAAAAGCGAGAGCGACGGAAACGGAACGCGGCGGCGAACGCCGCCTCAGAAGAGGTAGAACAGCGGGAAGATAAACACCCAGACGATGTCGACGAAGTGCCAGTAGAGGCCGAAGTACTCGATCGGCCGCTCGTCCTCCATGTAGTGTCCCTGGTAGGCCCTGTAGAACAGGAAGCAGGCGATCAGGAGCCCTCCGACGACGTGGATGCCGTGGAGCCCGGTGGTGACGTAGTAGATCGACGCTTGGATCGGGTCGCCGTGGGCGTTCGAGCCGATCATCACGCCGCGGTCGAACACCTCGTGGTGCCATTCCCAAAGCTTGATTGCCAGGAAGGTGAACCCGAGCAGGATCGTCGCGCCGAGCGAGGCCAGCAGGCCCTTCCGGCTCTTCCGGTGGGCCGCGACGAGCGCCAGGATCACCGTGAACGATGAGGTGATCAGCACGAACGTGTTTATCAGGCCGGGGAGCGACTCCGTCAGCGGCTCCCACGTCATCCACCCGGCGTTGTACCGGACGAAGATGGCCGCCGAGAGGAACGCGCCGAAGACGATCACGTCGGATGCCAGGAAGAACCACATCCCCAGCTTCACCTTCTCGACGCCGTTGAAGGGCCACCGCTCGGCGAACTCGCTCGGCGGCGCGTAGAAGTCCTCTAACCCCCACTTCACGCCGCTGGCGATCATCCCGACGAGGCCGACGATGATGAACACCGGGTACACGACGTTCGATATCTCGACGCTCGTCGACGCGAGCGACTCGCCGACGACGAACGTGACCGCGTCGGCGAACCCGGAGAGCCCGAACATGAAGAATGCGGTCATCAGCGAGAGGGCGAACGGCCAGATGCTCGCGTGGCTCGGGTGTTTGTCCCAGTACGGGTACTCCTTGATGTGGTCGGAGTGCGTGTCGCCGCCGTCGGTCGCGGCGTTGCCGTCGCCGTCGGTCTTCACCGCGGGCCCGCCGTCGGGGACGAAGTCCTTCACGAACTCGAGCTTACCGGACGCGTACGACGGCCGGTTCGGCCAGTTCTCAAGCGGCGGCGGCGAGGAGACCGCCCACTCGGCGGTCCGCGAGTAGTCCCACGGGTTGTCGCCGGCGGGCTCGCCCGCGACGTAGGACTTCGCGAAGTTGTAGAACATGATGAAGAAGGAGAACCCGAGGATGAACGCCCCGATCGTCCCGATCTGGTGGAACGTCTGGAACTCGGGGTTGTACTCGAAGACGCGGCGCGGGGTCTCCCAACCGAGGAACATCGAGAAGTACACCATATTGAAACTGACGAAGAAGATCACGAAGTGGAGCTTCCCGAGCAGCTCGTCGTACATCTTCCCGGTGATCTTCGGGAACCAGTAGTAGGCCCCGCCGAACAGCGCCGTCGCCCCACCGAACATCACGTAGTGGAAGTGCGCGACCACCCAGTAGGTGCCGCGGAACTCGTAGTCGAGCACGATGGCGCCGAGGAACACCCCCGTTATGCCACCGAGGATGAAGAGTAGGAGCGCGCCGAACGCGAAGAGGAACGGCGTCGTGAACTGGATCCGCCCCTTGATCAGCGTGTAGATCAGCGAGAACACGACGAGGTCGAAGGGGAGCGAGATGCCGATGGTGGTCGCCATCATCAGCGTCTTGATCTCCAGGTTGATCGTCGTGAGGAACATGTGGTGCATCCACACGAGGAACGACTGGACGGAGATGAGACAGATGGAGATGATGACCCACTTCCGCCCGACGAGCCGGCGACCGGAGAACGTCTGGAACAGCTCCAGCATGACGCCGAGCGCCGGGAAGAAGACGATGTACACCTCCGGGTGACCGAAGAACCAGAACAGGTGCCCCCACAGGAGGGAGCCGCCCTCGGTCGCCGAGAAGTACACAGAGCCGAGCACGCGGTCGGAGGCGAGAATAAGCCCTGCGGCGAGCATCGCGGCGAACGCGAACAGCATCATCCAGACGGTCGCGAGGATGCTCCACGTGAACATCGGCATATCCATGATTCCCATCCCCTCGGCACGCGAGTGGTGGATCGACACGAGGAAGTTCACTGACGAGGCCGTGACTCCGATGATGAACACCGCGAGCGCGAGGACCGCCCCCGTCGACCCGATGCTCGGCGTGTACATCGGGATATTGAGCGGGGCGTACATCGTCCAACCGGCGCTCAGCGTGCCGCCTTGGAAGAAGCTGATCCCCAGCAGTACGCCGGAGAAGACGTACATCCAGTACGAGAGCGCGTTCAGCCGCGGGAACGCCAAGTCGTCGGCGCCGATCTGTAGCGGGACGAAGTAGTTCGCGAAGCCGAAGGCGAACGGCGAGAGGAACCAGAACACCATTATCAGCCCGTGGGCCGTTACCGCCTCGTTGTACGCGAGTCCGGAGAGGACCTGGTTCGCCGGGTCCCAGAGCTGAACGCGGATCAGAAGCGCCAGCACGCCGCCGAACAGCAGGAAGAACAGCGCCGTGATCGTGTACAGAATCCCGACGTCCTTGTGATTCGTCGTCACGAGCCAGCGCTTGACCGAAGTCGTCGGCGGGAGCTCGCTCATACGGGAACACCTCCGGCGACGGCGCCGCTCACGCTGACGGCGTCGTCGATGCTGGCGGATTCGTTGCCGGTGGCGGAATCGTTGCCGGTGGCGGATTCGTTGCCGGTGGCGGATTCGTTGCCGCTCCCGGAGTCGTCACCCTCGGTGCCCTCGTACCACTCCTCCCACTCGTCCTGCGGGAGGACCGTGATCTGGCCCTTCATCGCCGAGTGTCCGGAGCCGCACAGCTCGAAGCATTCGACTCTGAACGTCGCTTCGCCGCCCTGCGCCTCAACCTCTTCGGAGCTCACGGAGAACCAGTTGGAGTTGGTCTCTCCGGGGATAGCGTCGGACTTTATCCGTAATTCCGACGAGCCGAAGTTGTGCCACACGTCCCGCGAGGTCACCTCGATGTCGATCCGCTGGTCGGCCGGCACGATCATCTCGCCGGTCGTGGTGTGGCCGTTCGGATACTCGTACTCCCAGCCGAACTGGTACCCCTCGACGAGGATCTCGATGTCGCCCTCCTCGCCGGTGTCGGGGCCCTCCTCGACGTAGAGGAGGATCCCGTACGCGTACACGACGAGACTGATGACGACGATCGCGCTCAGTCCGAACGAGAGGAAGAGCTTCTTCGCCTTCGGACCGCCCTGTCCCGTCGGGAGCTCGCCGACCGTCGGCGCGTCGAAGCCCTCTTTCGGTTCGCCCCCGTCGTCGCGGTACTTGTACACGTTCCACAGCGTGTACGCGACGACGATCGTACCGACGAGCGTACCGAGCGCGAGGAAGACGAAGAAGATCTCGTCGAAGACCTCCGCCTGCGCGCGCCAGTCGCTCCCCTGTTGCAGGATAATTGGATCTATCATGTTCGTCTGTCTGCTCTTGTTTCTCCCTTGGCGATGGCACACTTAGCTCTTGTGTAGCGTGACCGGAAGAGCCAGCTCGCGCGCCCGACCGAGCCGCCCTGACGACGTCGACATCGCAGGGTGACGGCGGGTCGATCCGCGCCTGACCGAGCGGTTCCGGCACGTCGTCCCGGGCGTGTATACGAAGGCTATTTGTACACGCGAACGGACCGCCTAATAACGAAACCCACCATGGTCTCACTCACGCTCTTGAGCACGGCACTAATGGGGCTGCTCGTCGCGGCCACATTCCTCGCCGTCGCGAAGGTCGGCGCGCAGCGAACGGCGCCCGGAACCGACGCGTCGCCCGACAGATACGCCGCGGTCGTCGGGGCGCTCCGGGACGTCTCGCAGAAACCGGTCGTCTGGGCCGTCGCGTTCGTCGCCATCGCGGTCGGCGTGGGCGGACTCGCCCTGCTGGCGGTCGGCGACTTCGGACTCCCGGAGGGGCTCTCGGGGAGCCTCCTCGGCGTCACGTACGCCGCGGTCGGACTGCTGGTGACCGGGTTCGTCTTCCTGGGCGCCTATTTCAGTGCCCGGGGGCGCGGGCTCGGCAACGCACACGGCGTCGCGGCGGGCTCGTTCGCCGCCGGACTCGTCTTCCTCGTCCTCATCGCGGTCCTGCTCCTCGTCGGCGTCGTCGGCTGAGTACGGTTCCGCTCCTCGTTTTCCGTTCGATCGTCTCGTTTCGACCACGGCCGTCCGATCGTCTCGCGTCGACCACGGGCACGCCCCGCAGCGGGGAGACGCGCTACGCGACCGCGACGCCGTTCCGGGCGAGGAAGTCGCTCGCGGCCTTGATTTCGACGGGGCTACCGATGATCCGGTAGTAGCCGTCGGCCTCGACGACGGTCACGGTGAACCGCTCCCGGAGCCGCTCTCCGAGGCCCTCGAGGGCGTGACACGGGAGGACGATCTGGGTGCTGTCACGGAGGCTCGACGGGTCGGGCATTCGACGTGCGAGACTCGTCGCACGTCGCGGATATAACCGTGTCGAAGCGTCGACACGATCGTGGCGGGTTCGCACGGTCCGGGGTGGCGTCGGGTTCGCGGTCGGATCCCCAGGCGGGCCGAAGGAACACCTTTAACGAGCCGAACGGCCGACTGTACGCCAATGGGACTGGAAGAGGAGATTGAGGACCTCCGCGAGGAGATCGCCAACACGCCCTACAACAAGGCCACGGAGGCCCACATCGGGCGCCTGAAGGCGAAGCTCGCGGAGAAGAAGGAGAAGCTGGAGAACCAGTCCTCCGCCGGCGGTGGCCACGGGTACGCGGTCGAGAAGCACGGCGACGCCACGGTCGCGCTCGTCGGGTTCCCGAGCGTGGGGAAGTCCACCCTCATCAACGCCCTCACCAACGCCGACAGCGAGGTCGGATCCTACGAGTTCACGACGCTCGACGTCAACCCCGGCATGCTACAGTACCGCGGCGCGAACATCCAGATCCTCGACGTCCCGGGGCTGATCGAGGGCGCGGCGGGCGGCCGCGGGGGCGGGAAGGAGGTCCTCTCGGTCGTCCGGACCGCCGACCTCGTGGTGTTCATGCTCTCGGTGTTCGAGATCGAGCAGTACGACCGCCTCCGCGAGGAGCTGTACGCCACCAACATCCGCCTCGACACGGAGCCGCCGAACATCAACATCCGGAAGACCCACAAGGACGGGATCGGAGTGACGATGAGCGACGACGTGAGCCTCGACGAGGGGACCGTCAAGCAGGTGCTCCGCGAGTACGGCTACGTCAACGCCAAGGTGACGATCCCCCACGACCTGACCATCGACGAGCTCATCGACGCGGTGATGGACAACCGGGAGTACCTCCCGTCGATGGTGACGGTGAACAAGGCCGACCTCATCGACAAGAGCTACCTCCCGACCGTCAAATCGGAGCTCCGCGAGCGCGACCTCGACCCCGACGACGTGCTCTTTATTTCCGCCGAGAAGGAGCTCGGGCTCGACGGGCTCAAAGACCGGCTCTGGAAGGAGCTCGGGCTCATCCGGATCTACATGGACAAGCCCGGTCGCGGCGTCGACTACGAGGAGCCCCTGATCCTGTTCGAGGGCGACACGGTCGGCGACGCCTGCCAGAAGATCGGCGGGGAGTTCGAGGAGCGGTTCAAGTTCGCTCGCGTCTCCGGCGAGAGCGCGAAACACGACGACCAACAGGTCGGGAAGAGCCACGAGCTGGCGGACGAGGACGTGCTTCGGATCGTCGCGCGGAAGTGAACGGGCCGAAGTGAACGCGCGAACCGGTCGCGCCCGACGCCCGCGGACCACGAGACCGCGACCTACAGGCCGAGTTCGCGCCCGAGCACGACGTGCTGTATCTCGCTGGTCCCCTCGCCGATCTCCATCAGCTTCGCGTCGCGGTAGAAGCGCTGGGGCGCGAAGTCGGTGGTGTAACCGTACCCGCCGAGCGTCTGGACCGCCTCCTCGGCGACCTCGCGGGCGGCCTCGCTGGCGTCGAGCTTCGCCAGCGCCGACTCCCGGGTGACGGACTCGCCGGCGTCGTACCTCGCGGCGGCCTTGTGCGTGAGCAGCCGGGCGCGTTCCGTCTGGCGGTGCATGTGGACGACCTTGTCCCGGATGGCGTCGAACTTCGCGATCGGTTTCCCGAACTGCTCGCGCTCGCCGGCGTACTCCTTCGCGGCCTCGTAGGCGCCCTGCGCGAGCCCGACCGACAGCGCCGCGATGGAGATCCGGCCGCCGTCGAGCGTCTTCATCGTCTGCGTCCAGCCGTCTCCCTCCTCCCCGAGCAGGCGGTCCTCGGGGATCCGCACGTCGTCCAGTTGTATCTCGCAGGTCGGCGAGGAATTAAGTCCCATCTTGTCCCAGACCGTCGTGATCTCGAAGCCGTCGTCGTTCTCCGGGTCGACGATGAACGTCGAGATGCCGTCGTAGCCGGCGCCCGGGTCGGTGACGGCCTTCACCAGCACGCTGTTGGCCACGTTGGCGTTCGTGATGAACTGCTTCGTCCCGTTCAACACGTACTCCCCCGCGTCCGCGTCGAACTCGGCGGTCGTGTCCATGTCGGAGGCGTCGGAGCCGCTCCCGGGCTCCGTGAGCGCCCAGGCGCCGATCTCGCCGCCCTCGGCGAGCGGGCGGAGCCACTCCTCCTTCTGTTTCGGCGTCCCGAACAGTTCGATCGGCTTCGCGCCGAGAGAGGTGTGCGCGGCGTACGAGAGGCCGATCCCGCCGGAGACGCGGCCGATCTCCTCGGTGACGAGGGCGTACATGAGCTGGTCGCCGCCGAGCCCGCCGTACTCCTCGCTCACGGGCACGCCCATCATGTCGAGGTCGTTCAGGTCGGCGAACACCTCGTCGGGGAACCGGTGCTCGTCTTCGATCTCCTGGGCGATCGGCCGGATCTCCTCCTCGCAGAACTCCCGGACCGTGTCGCGTATCATCCGGTGTTCCGCGGGCAGCTCGAAGTCCATAGGCAAGAATTGCGACCCGTCGGCATAAACGATGCGAACGACCGTGATCGATCGCGGGCGCTTCGACCGTCCCCGTTCTCCGCCATCGGTCTCCTTCGGCGGGCCGACTCCCGAGCGCCCGTGCCGGCCGTACGACTTGTTCCACGACCGAGCGGCCCGCCTCGGTCCCGACGCGGTCAGCGTCGGGGACCCCTCCCTGAACCGCCGCGGCTCCGAGACGCTCGCGCGGCGATCCCGCCCGAGGACGTGATTTAAGCGTCGCCGTCGCGTTCGGTCCTGACATGGAGCTCCGCCGGCTCGTACGCGGTCGCGTGGACTGGCCCGACATCGAGCGGGTCGCCCGAGAGCTGGCGGACCGGTACGACCGCGAGGAGATGCGGGTCCGGTTCCTCGACGCCGACAACTGGCTATCGACGCCGATGGTCCTCGACGACGACCTGTTCGTGAAGGTGATCACGAAGCAGAACACGCTCGTCCACACGCTGTTCACCACCGGGCGGAACCTCGGCGCCGTCTCCGCCGGCACCGAGGGGTTCTTCGAGCGCTACGAGACCCCCTACGAGATGGCTCGCCACGAGCTGGAGGCGACCCGAGAGGTCAGGGAGCTCGGAGTCAACGCCCCGGAGCCGATCGAGGCGCTGGAGGTCGGCGACCTCGGCGTCCTCGTCCTGGAGTACCTCCCCGAGTTCCGGACGCTCGACGAGCTCGATCGCGAGGCCGTCGCCGGGCTGGCGCCCGAGCTGTTCGCGACGCTCCGGACGATCCACGACGCCGGGCTCGCCCACGGCGACCTCCGGGCGGAGAACGTCCTCGTGCGGGACTGCGACCTGTACGTCATCGACGCGACGAGCGTGAGCGAGGAGGGCCGCGAGTCGGCGCGGTCGTACGACCTCGCGAGCGCGCTCGCCGCGCTGGAACCCCTGATCGGCGCGCCGGACGCGATAGACGCCGCGCTCGAGAGCTACTCGACCGACGAGCTGCTCGCCGCCCGTCAGTTCCTCGACTTCGTCGCGATCCGTCCGGACCACGACTTCGACGCCGCGGAGCTGAAAGGGGAGCTGGAGAAGCGGACGACGTAGGGACGAGGCCGGACGGAGTTCAGCCGCCCAGGTACAGCTGCGAGACCTCGTCGTCGCTCAACAGCTCCTCCGGGGTGCCCTCGAACCGGACGGTCCCCTGGTCGAGGACGTAGCCGCGGTCCGAGATGCCGAGCCCCTTCGTCACGTTCTGCTCGACCATGAGGATCGCCGTGTCCATGTCGTTGACCTCCTGGACGTCCTCGAACACGTCGTCTGCGGTGTTCGGCGCGAGCCCCGCGGACGGCTCGTCGATGAGGAGCACGTCGGGCTCCATCACCAAGGCCCGGGCGAACGCGAGCACCTGCCGCTGGCCGCCCGAGAGGGTCCGCGCCTTCGCGTTCCGCTTCTCGTCGATGATCGGGAAGCGGTCGTACAGCGTCGCGATCACCTCGTCGAGCCCGCCGTCGCGGGCGACGCCGCCCATGCGGAGGTTCTCGTCGATCGTCAGCGAGCCGAACACGTTGTCGGTCTGCGGGACGTAGCCGATCCCCTCGCGGACGATCTCCTCGGGCGCCATCCCGCCGATGTCGCGGCCGTGGTACTCGACGCTTCCGACCCACGGGGTCAGCATGCCGAAGGCCGTCTTGAGGACGGTCGACTTCCCGGCCCCGTTCGGACCGACGAGACAGACGATCTCGCCCGGATCGAGCCGGATCGAGCAGTCGTCGAGCACCTGCACTTCGCCGTACCCGCTGTCGACGTTCGACAGCGAGAGCACGGGATCGGTTCCGTCGCGGGCCGCTTCCGCGGGCCCGGTTCCGCCGTGAGCCCCCTCCGCGGGGCCGATGGTGTCGTCGCTCATGCGCCGCCTCCGAGGTACGCGTCGATGACGCGGTCGTCGCCGCGGACCCCGTCCGGCGTCCCCTCGGTGAGGACGTGCCCCTGATCGAGGACGACGATCGGGTCCGCCAGGTCCATCACGAACTCCATGTCGTGTTCGATGAGCAGGAACGTCGTCCCCTGATCGTTGAGCCTACGGATCTGCGACTTCAGCTTCTTCGCGAGCGTCGGGTTCACCCCCGCCACAGGCTCGTCGAGCAGGAGGACCTCCGGCTCGGCGAGCATCGCGCGTGCGAGCTCGACGAGCTTCATCTGGCCGCCGGAGATGTCGGTCGCGGGCTGCGCCGCGAGGTGGTCGATCTCGAACTCCTCGAGGATCCGCTCCGCGTCGGCGAGGTTCGCCGACTCGCTCTCGCCGACCGAGCCGGGCGAGGCGAACAGCCTGAGAAACGACTCGCCGGGCTGGTTCCGCGGGCCGACCAGCATCGCCTCGCGGACCGTCATCCCCTCCAGCTTGCGCGGGGTCTGGAACGTCCGGATGAGCCCGTGTTCGGCGACCTGGTACGGCTCCATGCCGGTCACGTCGGTCCCGTTCACTTCCACGGTCCCGCCGTCCGGCTCGTAGAAGCCGGAGATGAGGTTGAACAGCGTCGACTTTCCGGCGCCGTTCGGGCCGATGAGCCCGGTGATCGTGCCGCGCTCGACGGCGAACGTCGCGTGGTCGGTCGCCGCGAGCCCGCCGAACGACTTCTGGAGGTCGTCGACCCGGAGGACGGCGTCGTCCTTGGGGAGGGCGCCCTCACTCATCGCCCCCACCTCCCTTGCGCTCCCGGACGCCGCTGTCCGGCGGCTCGGGCGCCCCGCCTCCGTCGACCGCGCTCGGCCAGATCAGCTCGCGCTGCGGCGGCAGGATTCCCTGCGGCCGGTAGCGCATGACGGCGACGATCACGACCCCGATCAGCAGCAGCCGCAGCGGCGCGGGGTCGATCGGGAGCGCCACGTCGTTCAGGAAGCGCGTCCCCTCGCGGATGGTGACGATCACGACCCCGCCGAACAGCGCCCCGCGGTTGGAGCCGCTGCCGCCTAAGATCACGGCGACCCACGCGTAGAACGTCGTGATCGGGTCCAGGTCGCCCGGGCCGACGTACAGGTTCAGGTGCGTGTAGAACACGCCCGCCAGCGCCATGATCAGGCTGCCGAGGACGAACGACTGCATCTTGAACGAGTACGTGTTCTTCCCCAGCGCCCGCGCGAGGTCCTCGTCGGATCGGATCGTGCGGAGCACGCGCCCCCACGGCGACCGGTGCGCGCGCCGGAGGATTACGTACACCGCCCCCGCGAACGCGAGCACCAACAGGACGTTCAGCAGGGCCTGCCAGAACGAGGCCTCGAGGAAGATGGGCGATCCCGGAACGATCTCGAGGCGGAGCCCAGGCATCGCCTCCGGGAACGTCGACAGCACGGGCCAGCCCTTGAAGAACCCCGGGATCCCGCGGACTCCCGCACTGCCGTTCGTCAGCCACCGCTCGTTGAGCACGATCAGCCGCATGACCTCCGCGAGCCCGAGCGACGCGATGGCGAGGTAGTCGGCCCGGAGCCGGAGCGTCGGGATCCCGATCAGCAGCGCGAGCGCGAGCGCGACGACGAGCGCGACCGCGAGTCCGACGAGCGGGTTGAACCCGCCCGCGATCGGCGAGCCGCTCGCGGTCATCAGCGCGGAGCCGTACGCGCCGATCCCGAAGAACGCGGCGACGCTGAAGTTGATCAGGCCGGTGAACCCCCACTGGGCGTTCAGCCCGAACGACAGCAGCGCGTACATTCCCGCCAGTCCGACGAGGAACAGGAAGTAGGTCGGCCCGAGCGCGCCCGTGAGCAGCGCGGCGAGCAGGAACAGCAGGAACGCGACGCTGACGCCGAGCACCCACCCCTCCGGGCGGGTCAGCTCCGCGATCGCCCCCTTCGGATCGGTGAGGGCGCTCATGTGGCCGCCTCCCCGGCGATACCGTTCGGCCGGACGAGCAGCACCGCGACCATGATCACGAACGCGATGGCGTTCGCGTACTCGATGCTAATCAGGCTCTCCAGCGCCGCCGCGAGCCACCCCGGCCAGATCGGGAGCGCTTCGACGACGGTGGAGAAGAACGGCGTTAGCTGGTTTATCATGCCGATGAGGAAGCCGCCCGCCATCGCGCCGTAGACTGAGCCGATCCCGCCGAGGATCACCGCGGCGAAGATGACCAGGAGGAGGTTGAACCCCATCCGCGGCGCGAGTTGGTTGAACAGCCCGAGGAACACGCCGCCCGCGCCGGCGAGGCCGGCGCCGATGACCCACGTCCAGAGCTTGACTCGCTTCGTTCGGATCCCGCTGACCCGCGCGAGGTCGGGATTATCGGCCATCGCGCGCATCTTCCGGCCGAGGTCGGTGTACTGGAGCAGCACGTGGAGCCCGACGACGAGCACCACCGCCGAGCCGACGATCGCGACGTCGTGGAGCGTCACCCGGACGCCGTACGGCACCAGCGACTCGATCGGTCGCTGCGCCCGGATGTCGAACCGCGTGAAGTCAGACCCGAACCGGATCTGGATCAGCGCGCGGTAGATGAACGCGATCCCGATCGACGTGATCAGCAGGCCGATCGAGTCGATGTCGAGCGGCTCGTAGATCAGCTTCTCGGTGGCGACCGCCACGACCGCGGCCGCGGCGATCCCGACGACGAGCGCGAAGAAGAAGCCGAACGGGAGCCCGAGCACCGCGCCGCCGAGCCCGCCGACGGCGCCGAACGTCACGAGCGCCGCGTACGCGCCGATGGTCATCGTGTCGCCGTGCGCGAAGTTCGCGAAGTCGGCGATGCTGTACACGAGCGACAGCCCGATGCTCCCGAGGACGATGATGCTGCTGAACACCAGCCCGTTGGCCAGGTATCCGAGGACGGTCATGGGTCGGGATTAGCCTTCGACGAAGTCGATGCCTTCGTACGCGTGGTCTTGGACCTCGAGGACCTGCAGGAAGCCGACCGGGTCCCCGTCCTCGTTGAAGTCGATGGGGCCGCTGACCCCCTGATAGTCGACGTCGTCCGGCCCGCCGCCGTTCGCGAGGATCTCGCTCGCGGCCGCGAACGACGTCACCGTCTCGCCCTCGGGGCCGGAGACGCGCCGGACGGTCTCTTGGAGCGCCGCGCCGGTGAACTCGTCGGCCGCCTGGATCGCGAGCGCGGCGTTGATGACGCAGTCGAAGGCGTACGACGCCCACGACGTCGGCTGTTGGCCGTATTCCGACTCGAAGGCGGACGCGAACTCCTGGTAGTTCTCCTCCTCGATCGGCGCGGAGGGAACGACGATCTTCATGCCGTTCATGCTCCCCTCGGGCGTGTTCTCGAGGACGCTGTCGCCGGAGACGGAGTCGGCGCCGTAGAACTGCGCCTCGTACCCGGAGGAGAACGCCTCGTTGACCATCGTCGCGAACTCGGCCTGATACGTGATGAACAGCCACGCGTCCGCGCCGGAGCCGTTCATCTCCGAGATGACGCTGGAGTACGACTGCTGTTCCTGGTCGTGGGGGTTGTTGTAGACGACGTCGCCGTCGTACGCGTTCACGAACGCGTCGGTGAGGCTCTGCCCGTAATCGTTGTTGACGTAGGTGACCGCGACCTCGTCGTACCCGTCGTCGGCGATGATGTTCGACAGCGCCAGCGACTGGCTGCGACCGGACGGCGACATCCGGAGCAGTCCCGGGAAGTCGGTGAGGCTGAGGCCGGTGGAGTTCTGGCTCAATTGGACGACGTCGGCCCCCTCGACGACGCTCTCGTAGATGGCGAGCGAGACGCCCGAGCCGACCGCGCCGATGAGGAACGGGACGCCGTCCTGGTTGACGAGCTTCTGTGCGGCGGCGATCCCGCCCTGGTTCTCGCTCTCGGAGTCCTCGACGGCCAGCGAGAGCTCTCGCCCGTCGATGCCGACGTCGTTGACGCGGCTCAAGGCCATCTCGGCGCCGCGCTGGTTCCGCTCGCCGAACGCCGACAGCGACCCCGTCAGCGAGTCGACCATCCCGATCTCGTACGGATCCATCGACTCCCCGCCGTCGTCGCCGTCGGAGCCGTCGGAGCCGTCGGAGCCGTCGTCGCCGTCGCTCCCGTCATCGCCGTCGCCTCCGTCGGAGCCGTCGCTCCCGTCCCCGCCGTCGTCGGTCGTGCTCAGACAGCCCGACAGGGCGAGGAGCCCCGCACCGCCGGTCAGTTTCAGCAGCGTACGCCGGTCCGCCACGTCCGTGGTATCTCGTGACATATGTGACCTGATATTTCAGTTGCCATCCGGGTATCTTAACCCCGGCCCGTCCATGGTCGGGCCGGCCGCAGATGTTCCCCTCGGCCGCCGCGCGGTCCGTCACGGCGTTTTATTCGTTTTCAAGGACCTCACAACAATTGGTCGGGTGCCCATATATACGGGTGGAGATCCGCTGTCTGCACATGATTCCGCCCATCGCGAGTAACTTTGTCGCCGGGGAGACTCCCGAGGCGGCGCTCGCCCACGTCGAGGGGCTCAACGACCGCGGCGTGGCCGGCATCCTGAACCTGCTCGGGGAACACTACGAGGAGCGACCCCCCGCCGACGCCGACGCCGACGCGTACGTCGACCTCGTCGAGGCGATCGCGGAACGCGACGTCGACGCCTGCGTCTCGGTGAAATCGAGCCAGATCGGGCTCGACGTCGGCGACCGCGTCTTCGAGGAGAACCTCGCGCGCATCGTCGAGGCGGCCAACGCCCCGACGGCGACCGACGGCGACGACGGCTCCGACGGCGACGAGAGCGGCACGTTCGTCTGGATCGATATGGAGGACCACGAGACCACGGACGTGACGCTCGACGCCTTCGAGCGACACGCGGTCGAGACGGACGGCAACGTCGGCGTCTGCGTGCAGGCGAACCTGAAGCGGACTCGGGACGACCTCGAACGGCTCGCCGACCTCCCCGGGAAGGTCCGGCTGGTCAAGGGCGCGTACGACGAACCCGCCGAGCTGTCATATAAAAAGAAGGCCCGCGTCGACGAGTCGTACCGCGACTGCCTCGCGTACATGTTCGGGGCGTTCGACGGCGGCGTCGCCGTCGGGAGCCACGACCCGGCGATAATCGAGTACGCGACGGAGCTGTACGCCGACCACGGGACCCCCTACGAGGTGCAGATGCTGACCGGCGTCCGGGAGTCGGCGCAGTTCGAGCTCGCGGCCGACCCCGACACCGACGCGGAGGTGTACCAGTACATCCCGTACGGCTCCAAGTGGTTCTCCTACTTCTACCGGCGGATCCGGGAACGCAAGTCGAACGCGCTGTTCGCGCTGCGGGCGATCGTCGGGAACTGAGCGGCCCTCAAAAACTGAGCGGCCCTCGGGAACCGAGCGGGCTTCGGGAATCGGGCGAGCGTCTGCCCGAGCTACGGGTCCAACAGCTTCGACTCCGCCTTCCGGAGGTGTTCCAGCAGCGTCGTCTTCGAGACGCTCAGCTCCTCGGCGAGCTCGCGGGTCGACGCCTCGCGGGGCCACTCGTAGTACCCGGCCTCGCGGGCGTGTTCGTACACCTCGCGCTGGGTCGTCGTCAGCGTGTCGAGCCGCTGCTCGCGGGGCGTGCGCCCCGCGTACCCCGACGACGACATCGACTCCACGGTCACTTCGGCGCCGGAGTCCGCCTGAACGCCGTCGAGCGACTCCCGGATGTCGGTGCGCTCGCCGACGAAACACACCTGCCACTCCTCGCGGCCGTCCTCGATCCGGACCGGCGCGCTGTGAACGAAGCCGTGTTCGAGCAGCGTCGGACACACCATGTCGGCCGGGTCGTACTCCAGGAAGAACTCGCGGACGACGTTGCCCGGCGCGTCCCGCGCGCGTCCGAATCGCTCCTTCAGTTCGAGGAGGTTGCCCGCGCGGTCGGAGTCGCGGATCGCGTCGAGCAGTTCCTCGACCTCCTCGTTCGTGTCGGCGAACGCGGTGAACAGGCCGTTCACCGAGTTCGGCGCGTCGGCGTCGGTCCGCGGCGAGTTGTAGATGGCGTGCGCGAGGACGCCGCCGTCGGTGCTGCTCGTCGCGTCGATCGCCCAGCAGTTCGGATGCCACAGGTCGAGCGTCAGTCGAGTCCCGGCCCACTCCTCCGCCCCGTTCGCGTCGGTCGTTGCCATTAGTACCGTTTCAATGGTACCGCATCACAAAGGCTCTGCCGACCATGGTCGGGTGGGATATTTGAACGTGGCGGCGGAAACGACCGCCCATGGCGCAACCGTATCAACACTACATCGACGGAGAGTGGGTCTCGGGCGAGGGCTCGGAGACGTTCGAGAGCGAGAACCCGGCGACCGGGGAGTCCCTCGGCGAGTTCCGGCGCGGCGCCCCCGAGGACGTCGACCGCGCGGTCGACGCGGCGGACGAGGCGTTCGACGAGTGGCGCGAGCTGTCCCGGATCCAGCGCGCAGAGTACCTCTGGGACGTGTACCACGAGCTGCGCGAGCGAACCGACGAACTGGGCGAGGTCGTCACCAAGGAGTGCGGGAAGGAGATCAGCGAGGGGAAAGCCGACGTGGTCGAGGCCGCGCACATGGTCGAGTGGGCCGCGGGCGACGCCCGCCACCCGTCGGGCGACATCGTCCCCTCGGAGATCCCGTCGAAGGACGCGTACATGCGGCGGAAACCCCGCGGCGTCACCGGCTGTATCACCCCGTGGAACTTCCCCGTCGCCATCCCCTACTGGCACATGGCCATCGCGCTGGTGGAGGGGAACACCGTCGTCTTCAAGCCGGCCGAGCAGACCCCGTGGTGCGCGCAGATCATCGCGGAGATGTTCGACGACGCCGGGATCCCCGACGGCGTGTTCAACATGGTACAGGGGTTCGGCGACGCCGGCAACGCGATCGTCGAGAACGACGACGTCGAGACGGTCATCTTCACCGGCTCCGCCGAGGTCGGCCACCTGATCCAGGACAAGCTCGGCGGCGTCGCCGGCAAGCGCGCCGCCTGCGAGATGGGCGGCAAGAACGCGATCGTGGTCACGGAGGAGGCGGACCTCGACGTCGCGGTCCACTCCGCGGTGATGTCCTCGTTCAAGACCACCGGCCAGCGCTGCGTCTCCTCCGAGCGCCTGATCGTCCATACCGACGTGTACGACGAGTTCAAAGAGCGGTTCGTCGAGGTCGCCGAGAGCGTCGCCGTCGGCGACCCGCTCCAGGAGGACACGTTCATGGGGCCGCTCATCGAGGCGGAGCACCACGAGAAGGTCGCCGAGTACAACCAGCTCGCCCGCGATGAGGGCGTGAACGTCCTCGTCGACCGCACCGACCTCGACGCCGACGAGATCCCCGACGGCCACGAGGAGGGCCACTGGATCGGGCCGTTCGTCTACGAGGCCGACCCCGACGAAGACCTCCGGTGTACCCACGAGGAGGTGTTCGGACCGCACGTCGCCCTCCTCGAGTACGACGGCGACATAGAGCGCGCGGTCGAGATCCAAAACGACACCGAGTACGGGCTCGCCGGCGCGATCGTCTCCGAGGACTACCGGCAGATCAACTACTACCGCGACCGCGCCGAGATCGGGCTGGCGTACGGGAACCTCCCCTGTATCGGCGCCGAGGTCCAGCTCCCCTTCGGCGGCGTCAAGAAGTCCGGCAACGGCTACCCCTCCGCCCGAGAGGCCATCGAGGCGGTCACCGACCGCACCGCGTGGACCCTGAACAACTCGAAGGAGATCGAGATGGCGCAGGGGCTCTCGGCCGACATCAAGACGAAGGACGACTGAGACCGGTCACCGCCGCGCCGCATCCGTTTTATTCATTTCATCAGTTATTCGACCGCGTCCAGCGCCGCGGCGACGGCCTCGCTCGGACCGTCGGCGTCGGCGAGCGCGCCGCGAGCGACCAGCCGCTCACGGGGTCGGCCGACCGGCTGCGGGACCGACTCCGTCGCGAGCAGTCCCGCCTCCCGGAGTTCCCGTTTGATCCGCGTGAACGTCGCCGAGCTCCCGAGGCCGGCCTCCTCGCAGGCGCGACGCAGGTCGCGGTCGAGCGCGCCGTGGCGGACGCCGACGACGTACGCGCGACGCCGCGCGTCGGCCAGGTCCGGCCCGTCGGGTTCGATCGCGGCGTCCGCGGCGCCCGCGACACCGTCGCCCTCGACGGCTCCGGGGTCGATCGCCCGGACCACGTCGTCCGCGACGGCGACGCCGCAGCGCTCCCGGACCGACTCGTGCATCCGCCGGCGGCTCGGCGTTCGCAGGCGGCGCTCCTCGGCCGATTCGACGAGCGGAACGTAGCGTTCCCGGAGCGCCGGATCGTCGCCCACGCGACACCACCTCGCCGGCGAGTCGGCGCTCGCATCGACGCCGTCTCGGTATCCGCCGGCGACGAGCACGGACCCCGTTTCCCGACCGACGAGCGCCGCGTTCGGCTGCGGCTCCGTCAGCGTCAGGAGCTCCACCGCGCCCGTCTCCGCGAGCGCCGCGAGCCTGCTCGCGGGTCGGAATCCGTCGGTGACGGCGTCGACCGCGCGGTCGCTCGCGAGAACGGCGAGCGCCGGGAGCGACGAGGAGAGCGCGTCCGACCGGTCGGGGCGGTCTCCCGTTGCGGCGGGAGCCTCCGTCGCGGCCGGTGAATCACCACCCGACGCCTCGGCTCGCAGCGTCTGGACGGACGGCTCGACGACCTCCGGCGCCGCCGCGCGGTACGCCTCGACGACCGCCGTCAACAGCGACGGAGTCGGGTCCACGAGCACCGGATCGACGAACCCGCCGATCGGTTCGGGTCCGTCAGCGAACGGCAGCGTCGGCTCGGTGGACACACCCGCACCTACGCCGCGGACGAATTAAGAATGGCGGCGGATGCCCGCTCTCGGCACCGCCGGCCGGGAGGTATCGGTCCGTTCGGCCCGCGTTCGCCCCCGTCCGATCGTCCGCGTCTCAGGGAACGTCAACGCGGGTGACGTGACCGCCGCAGCCGCACCGTTCGACGTACTCCGGGTCGACGTCGCCGCGCTCCTCCCGGAGCGCGTCGTAGAGGAACTCCTCGGGGTGGCCGAGGTCGCCGTGAGTGACCAGGTTGACGCGGTTTCCGGCGGTCGTGTGGTCGATCGCCGCGAGCGCGTCGCGGACCGCGAGCTCCGGGGCCCCGGCGTACTTCGGCGTCTCCAGGTTCGCCGACCAGGAGTTGTCGTGGACTCGGTCGGTGATCGGTTCGGCGGTCTCGTCGTGGTCGTGGTCGTCGGTGGATGCGGTCATGGGTGTGTCGTCGGTGGTCGTCAGGGGTCGGTAGTCGTCAGGGGTCGGTGGTCGTCAGGGATCGAGAGTAGCTGTCTGGGGCCGTCGGTAGTTGTCTGGGGCCGTCGGTAGTTGTCTGGGGCCGTCGGCGATTGTCCGGGGCGACGGACGGTGCGGCCGCGATCCCGGCCGAGCCGGTCTACGGATCGACGGCCGCGACCTCCGTCTCCTCGTCGACGGGGTGACTGGGCAGGTCGTCGACGAACTCCCGGACCACCGTCCGCTCGACGCGCTGGAGCGTCTCGCTACAGGTCGACTTCGCGATGCCGACGTGCTCCGCGACCTCCGTCAGGGTGGCTCGGCGCGGCACGTCGTAGTAGCCGAGGTCGACGGCCGCGAGCAGTAGTTCCCGCTGTCGGTCCGTCAACAGGCGAGCGGGGTTGACGCGTTGCCGCACGCGCTCGACCTCGAACTCCAGACCGAGGTCGCTCAGCCGCCGGCCCATCTCTGCGACGCGCTCGTGTTCGCCGGTGACCTCGACCTCCGCCACGCCGTCCTCGATGTCCAGCGGCATCTCGATCGGGAGCCCGGAGCGCTTCGCGGCCAGCAACAGCAGCGGCGCGTCGGTCTCGATCCGGACGGTCGCGACGCCGTCCTCCCGCGCCATCACCGACACCGAGGCCAGCGCGTCGTGGGACTCCATCGCCGACAGGACCGCGTCGACGTCGCGGGCGCTGACTCTGACCAAGGCGAAGCCGGCGCTCTCGCCGGGGACCGCGGTGAGCACGCGGAACCCCGCGTCGGGGAACTCGCGCGAGACGTCGGCTATCCACGGTCCGTCGGGCAGGTCGACGAGGAGGCGTGCTTGGGGCATGGGTGGGTGGTCGGTCGTCGGTCGGTCGCGGTCGTCGGCCGGGCCGTCGGTCAGTCGCGGCCGTCTGTCAGTCGCGGTCGTCGGTCGGAATCGTCGGCCGGGTCGTCGGTCAGTTGCGGTCGTCGGCCGGGTCGTCGGTCAGTCGCGGCCGTCGGCCGGGGTCGCCGCTCGGTCGCAGTCGTCGGTCGGAATCGTCGCTCGGTCGCCGCGGCGTTACTCCACGTACACCGCGCCCTTCATTCCGACCGCCTCGTGGGGGGTACAGACGTAGGCGTGCACGCCGGACTCCTCGAAGGTGTGCTCGAACGTGTGGCCCGCCTCGCCGACGGTCTCGCTCTCGAAGTCACCGTCGGAGCCGGCGACGTTATGCTGTCCGCCCTCCCCGGTCCACTCCCAGGTGACGGTCGTCCCGGACGATACCGCGACCGCCGCCGGGCCGAACGCCAGTCCGTCGCCGGCGCCGACGTCGACGGTCACTGAGTCGGCGTCCGTCATGTCGGCCGTCCGCTCGTAGTTGGTGGCGTCGTCGAGGAAGCCGCCGTAGTCCGGCTCCTCGGAGAGGTACTGCTGGTCGCCGCTGCCGCCGTCGCTGCCGTCACTTCCGTCGCTACCGTCGCTGCCGTCACTTCCGTCGCTGCCGCCGCTACCGCCGCTGCCGCCTTCGCCGCCGTCGCCGCTACCGCCGCAGCCGGCGAGCGCGGTGGTCACACCGAGCGCCGCAGTCGTTCGAACGAACGTTCGCCGGTCGAGTGTGCGTCGGGTCATGCGCTTCGGCGTAGGGTAGTAGGGGGAATACCTTCGGCGGGAATTCCCGTGCCGCGGCGTCGGGAGGCGAACTATTCGGGGCGGAGTATAAAAGGGATCGAGGGAGGTGCGAGCGTCTCCCTCCGTTCAGGCGGGCTCTATCGTGACGTGCCACTCGTCGGCGGCGACCCGCTCGGTCTCGTGTTCGAAGCCGCGGTCCGCCAGCACGTCGTACAGCGGGGCCGGTTCGAAGTCGTTCACGAGCCGCAACCGCTCGTCCGGCCCGAGCTCGTCGAGCGCGTCGCTGATGACCGGAAACGGCGGATCGTCGCGCTCGCGGACGTCGAGCACCGATTCGGCGTCGTTCATATCCGATCGCACGCGGCGGTCCGACATGCACGTTCGCGGGAACATGTTCGACCGACGCGGCCCGCGGCGGGGCGTCTCGCTCGACTCCGCGACGGAAACCGCCAGCGGCGTTCAGAAGGGGGTCGTCGGACCGCCCGCGCCGTCGTCGTCCTGAGCGCCCGTTCGATCGACGCCTGCCGGGTCGGCGTCGGCCCGGTCGTCGTCACTCGCCCCGCCGTCACCGACCTCGCCGTCGCCGGACTCGAGCCGTTCGAGCCGGTCGTTGACCGCCTCGCTCCCGTTGAGCGAGGGGTCGACGCGCACCCGGACCAGGTCGTAGCCGTGGTCCGCGACGGCGTCGAACGCGCGGAAGGCGCCCACCGCCAGCGGCTCCGCCTGCGGACAGAACGCCGTCGTCGGCGTGAACTCGGCGCGGAGCGTCGTCGGGTCGTCGGCCTCCTCGGCGTAGCGGAATCCGGCGTCCGGATGCCGCGGGTCGAGGTTGAGCCGAGCGAGGTTGTAGCCGAACGTGGCGTCGTACACGCCGTGTTCCTCGAAGGCGTCCGCGGCGTGACGGTGCACGGCGACGTGGTCCTCGCCCGCGAGGACGTCGCGGTCCGCGAGGAAGGCGCCCGGCTTCGGGACGTGCTCCGACACGAACTCGTTCTCGTCGTCGAACTCGGGCTCGGAGCCGCCGAGGAAGCTCATCGGCCGGCCCCCGCGGCGCTCTGAGTGTCCGTCGTCGTCTCCCCGTCCGTCGTCGCTCCGCCGTCTGTCGCCGCCTCGCCGTCTGTCGCCGCCTCGCCGTCTGTCGCCGCCTCGCCGTTCGCGACCCAAATCGCCGTGACGACGCCGTCGTCCGTCTCGACCGCGTCGTGCGCGTAGCCGCGGTCGTCGAGCTTCGGGAACAGGAACTGCGGAACTCGGTCGTTGCGCTGGACGAGAACGGTCTCGGCCGGCAGGTCGGCGAGCAGTTCGAGCGTCCGCCGAAGCGGCTCCGGCGGGCCGAGGTCGGCGACGTCGAGCGTCTCGACCGGCCGGTCCGTCGGCGCGTCGGTCTCCTCGAGGGCCGCTGTCTCCCGTGACATGGACCTGAGTTCGTTCTCCGCGCGCCCGTCGTTTACCCCGAACCTGTTCGGGGGCCGTCGTTCGTCGATGGGCGGCCGGACCCCCGAACGCGTTCGGGGACGTGACCACGGACGCGCGGACCGTACGCGGGGACATGCGAGGCGTCCCCGGCGATCTCACGACCTCGACGCGCCCGCCGACCACGATTCCCCTCCGACACTTCCTCGTCGCGCTGGCGTTCCTCGCCGCCGGGGGAGCGCTCGCGCTCACGCGAGTCGTCGGGATCGAAGGAGCCGGAGCGGGCCTCGGCCGAATCGCCGCGGCCCACCTGCTGCTCGTCGGGTGGGTGTGTCTCACGGTCCTCGGCGCGATGACCCAGTTCGTCCCGGTCTGGTCGGGGGTCGAGCTCCACTCGGACCGGCTGGCGACGCTCCAGCTCGTCGCCGTCGCGGTCGGCGTGAGCGGGTTCGCCGGCGGGCTGTGGATCGGCCGGCCGGCCGACGCGGCGCTATTCGCCGGGCTCATCCTCCTCGGATTCGCCGCGTTCGTTTATAACCTCGCGAGGACCCTTTGGCGCGCCCGTCCCCTCGACGTCACGGAGGGGCACTTCGCGCTCGCGCTCGGCTTCCTCGCGCTCGCGGCGGTCCTCCGGGGGAGCCTCGCGGCCGACTACCGCTGGGGCGTGCTCGCCCCGCTCGGCCTCTCGCGGACCGCGGTCGTCGACGCGCACGTCACGCTCGCCGTCCTCGGCGTCGTCCTCACGACCGTCTTCGGCGCCCTGTACCAGCTCGGCCCGATGTTCACCCAGACCGACGCGCTCCCGGTCGAGGACCGGCTCGCGCGCGTCGAGACCGCGGCGTACCCGGCCGGCGTGACCCTGCTCGCCGCCGGGCGGCTGTTCGCGGTCGCTCCCCTCGCGACCGCCGGCGGGTTGCTCGCCGCGGGCGGCGCGGCGGTCGCCGGGGGGATACTCCTCCGGCGGCTCCGCGACGCGACGGCGACGGCGACGCCGATGCTCTCGCGGTACGCCGTCGTCGCCGTCGCGACGCTCGCGTGGAGCGCGACCGCGGCCGCGACGTGGACCGTCGACCCCCTCGGGCCCGCCGTCCGGTTCGGGCATCCCGCGGTCGGTCCCGTCCTGCTCGGCGCGCTCGTCGGCTTCGTCGTCGTCGGGAGCCTCTACCACGTCGTCCCCTTCATCGTCTGGCTCGACCGATACGCCGACCGCGTCGGGCTGGAACGGGTCCCCGCCATCGACGACCTCTACCACGCCCGCGTCGCCGCGGTCGACCTCGCCGCGACCGTCCTCGGCGCCGGCCTCCTGCTCGCGGCCGCGGTCTCGCCCGCCGTCGCGTCGCTCGGAGCGGTCGGCGGGTCCGCCGAGGGCCTCGTCCGACCCCTCGGCGGCGCGCTCGTCGTCGCCGGCGCGCTGCTGTTCGCCGGCAACATGGTCGCGACCGTCGTCCGGCACGGCGGGACCGCGATATTCGGCGGAGTCGGATCGGCGGCGACGACGCCCTCGGAGGCGACAGACGCCGACGACCGATGATCGGGCCGGGAGTGGATCGATGACCGCGCCGGGAGCCGGCCGGTTCGCCCGCGAGCCGCCAGCCGGCGGCCGCGGTCCGGAAGATACTTCATTGATACGACAATATCTCCGGCATGGAACGCCGTGCCCTCCTCTCAGCACTCGGTGTCGGAGTCCCGTGCCTCGCCGGCTGTACCGACGGGATACGGGGAGCCGACGAGTCGGGATCGAACGGGCAGTCGGAGCTCCCGGAGGAGTACCCCGACGGTGCGGGACCGGACGGTATCGACTTCACGACGCTCGAGTCGGACGACGAGACGCCGTTGCACGCGCCGAGGGACCACTGGGACTCGTACGCGATCGTCTTCGACGAGCCGCCCGACCGTCGCCGCGTCGAAGGCGACTACTACGTGAACTCGTCCACCGGAGAGGTGATCTCCGAGCTGTGGTACGGCGCGAAGGACTACCGAAACGGCGACGCGTACGCGTACGTCCAGCCCGCCGACGGACTGCCGGACCACCAGCCGCGCGACGAGTGGGAGTCGGACCCGCAGTTCACGTATCACGACGCGACCGACGCGTACTACCGGTACGACCCGCAGTACGGTCAGATCGCTCCCACGAACATCGGCCGACACACGGAGATGGTCGAGCCGTACGGCTGGGAGGCGGTCGGCACGGCGACGCACCACGGCGTCCCCGTCGTCGCGTACCGGCTCTCGGACGCGGAGCCCGAGGACTCGCGGGCCACCCCGGCCGTCGAGGGCTCCCTCGAGCTCGGCGTCGAGGACGGGATCATCTACGCGTTCGACCTCGCGCTCGACGCCGAGGGCGAACCCCGGTACACCTACGCCGTCCGTCCGGAGCCGTTCCCGGACCACGAGTGGGTCGAGACGGCCCGGAGGATCAGCGTTTCGGCCGACGGCGCCAACGACAGCGCGTGACCGACGGCGCCAACGACAGCGCGTGACCGACGGCGCCAACGACAGCGCGTGACCGACGCGGCCTGGAACTTAGTCACGTAGCGGCGGCTCGACGAGACGGATGGGT